>DASUGK010000069.1:0-10381 GCA_036274075.1 Steroidobacteraceae bacterium
CGTTCACGCATGTTGTTGAGGCCGTAACCCTGCGAGGCATAGAGCTCGGGCATCAGCGTCATGCCACGTCCGTCGTCGATGACGGAGAGGCGCCAGTGGTCGTTTTCTTCCTGCAACAGGATGCGGACACTGGACGGGTGCGCGTGGCGCACGGCGTTGCTCACGGCTTCCTGTGCGATGCGCAGCAGTTCGTGCTGTCGTTCAGGTGCCAGGCCGTCGCCGCTCAACGTGCCTTCGAAGCTGCAGGTCACGCGTCCCTGCACGGTGGAACGTTCGGCCAGCGCGCGCAGCGCCAGCTCGAGGCCCATGCGCCGCGTCTGCTCGGCGCGCAGCGCCATGACGGAACGGCGTGCCTCGGCCAGGCCTTCCTTGGCGAGGTCGCGGATGCGGTTGAGGATCTCGGGAAGCGGCGAGTTGCGCGAGCACTCGTGCATGGCTTCCTCGGCCGCACCGAGCTGCATGAGGATGCCGGTGAAGCCCTGCGCCAGGCCGTCGTGGATTTCCTGGCCGATGCGATTGCGCTCGGCGAGCACCGCGGCGTTCTTGGCCGCCATGCCGAGCTTCTTGAGGCCGATGCACAGCGTCACCTGGTGCGCGACGGCCAGCGCCAGCTCGGCGCGTTCGGCGCTGAGCGCCTCGCCCTGGCGGAACACCAGGCCGATGCAGCCCTTGCTCGCGCCATCGCCGAAAGTCAGCGGCAGCAGGTAGGCGCTCTTGTGGCCCTCGCGGGCATGCCAGTCGGCGAAGCCCGGCCACAGCAGCTTGTCGAGCGGCTCGAGCGGGTAGAACACCGGCTCCTTGAATTCCTTCAGCACATCGACGATGCGGGTTTCCTCGGGTGTCGCGGTGAGCTGGAAGGGCGGAGCGCCCGCTTCGCCGTTCTCCACGAACACGAAGCAGCGCCAATGGTTGGCGGCCGGATCGAAGCCGATGGCATAGGCCGCGGCAGCATCCATCTGGCGGATGGCGTCGATGAGGATGTTGGAAACGAAATCGTGCGGTTCGGGATCGCGCGCCAGGCGCACCAGGTTCTCGCGCAGCAGGGTATTGGCGCGGGCGAGCTGGTTCAGGCGCTCCTCGGCGGCGCGTTCGCGCGCCACTCGCACGGTCTCCAGCAGGCGTTCGCGGTGCAGGGCGGCACCCACCAGGCCGGCGGCGATTTCCAGCGCCGACACGATGGAGGAATCGAATTCGCGCACGCGCTGCCAGTCGTCGAAGCCGATGGCGCCGACGTATTCGCCCTCGACGATGATCGGGACGATGGCCGAGGTGCGCGCCTTGTCGCTGGTGATGCTGACGCTGTCGAAGCCCTTCATGGTGTCCGGGCAGAACACGATGCTCTTGCCGGCCATGAGCATGGAGCAGAGCTGGTCGGACATCGGCTCCTGGCACTCGGCGATCTCGCAGCAGGTGTCGGACAGCTCCTCGCTGACCCACTCGGCCTTGATCTTGAGCCACTTCTCGCCGTTGGGCCCGACCTCGGAGAAGGCCAGGGCGGTGCGGTCCACCTGGGCGGCCTCGCCCAGCACCCGCAGGACCTCGGGCATGGCCTTCATGACGTCGGGGGAGCCCAGCAACAGGCGGCTGGCCAGTGCCGAGGCCGCCAGCAGGCGCTCCCGCTGCTGCAGGGACTGGTGATTGAGGATGCCCTCGGCCGCGGCGGCCAGGTCCAGGGGGTTGATACTCATCGGCGCTACTGTACGTCCGGGGCTGCTGGGAGGCATCTTCAATTGGGGCTAGTCGCCCCCCTCCAACCGATGAAGACGGTGCCGGAGATGGTGCCGGAGATGGTGCCGGGCCGGCATTTCGGCATTACTGCCGGGGCATCGAATCGACGAGGCTGGTCAGTAGTAATGCCGAAATGCCGGCCCGGCACCCTCTTCGCGACTTCCGGCACCGTCTTCATCGGCTGCCCCTCCAGCCGCCGCCCAGGGACTTGTAGACCGCGATCAGGCTGGTCGCCGCCTCGGTACGGCTGCGGGCCAGGCGGTCCTCGGACTCGAGCAGGGTGCGCTCGGCGTCCAGCACCTGCAGGAAGTCGCTGGCGCCGTTTTCATAACGTACCCGGGCCAGGTCCGCGGCCGTCGTGCTGGCGCGTACCGCGGCCTCGTCGTGCACCAGGCGCTCGCGCGCCCGGGCGTGGGTGACCATGGAGTTCTCGGTCTCCTCGAGGGCATTCAGCACGGTCTTTTCATAGCGCAGCAGGGCGGTGTCCTTGCGCGCCTTGGAGGCGGCGATGCGTGCCTGGACGTGGCCGAGGTCGAAGATGCCCCAGGAGATGCCGGGCGCGACCACGTAGCTGTCCGTGCCCGAATCGCCGAGAGCACCGCTCGAGGTGGCGATGTAGCCCACGCTGCCCGTGAAGGTCACGCGCGGGAAAAGGTCTGCCACGGCCACGCCGATCTCGGCGGTGGAGCGGGCCAGGTCGCGCTCGGCGATGCGGATGTCCGGCCGGCGGCGCAGCAGCCCCGCCGGGTCGCCCACTGGCACGATGCCCGGCAGCGGCGGCAGGTCGCGCGCGGACGCCAGCTCGGTGCGCAGGGCGCCCGGCTCGCGGCCCACCAGCACCGACAGGCGATGGATGGAGCGCGCCACGGCGGCCTCGAGCGGCGAGATGGTGCCGAGCGTGGCCGAGAGCTGCGCCTGTGCGCGGGCGGTGTCGAACTCGGTGCCGCTGCCGGCCTCGAGCCGCGCCCGCGCCAGGTCCAGCGTCGACTGCTGGTTGACCACGTTGCGCCGCGCGACGTCGAGCTGCTGCTGGAAGCCGCGCAGCTCGAAGTAGGTGCGCGTGACCTCGGCGGTCACGATCACCTGCGCATCGCGCTCGGCTGCCACGACGGCGTCGAGCTGCGCATCGCTGGCCTCGAGCCCGCGCCGCACGCGACCGAAGAAGTCGAGTTCCCAGAAGGCGTCGAAGCCGGCGTCGTAGAGTTCGGTGTCGCGCGGCGTACCGGCGATGGTCTGCGCCTCGGAGAACTTGGTCTTGGTGTAGCCGCCGCCGGCGTTGATGGACGGCGCGAGGTCGAAGGCCGTATCCCGCCGCAGCGCGCGCGCCTCGGCGACCCGCGACAGCGCGATGCGCACGTCGTAGTTGGCCACCAGGGCGTCATCGACCAGCTTGTCGAGGGTCTTGTCCTCGAAGCTCTGCCAGAACTCGGCCACCGCCTCCTGTGTGGAGTAGTTGGCGTCGGCGCCGTCGAACTTCGCGGGCGCCGGGGTCTCCGGTGCCTGGTAGTCTGGGCCCACCGCGCAGGCGGCGAGCACCGCTGCGGCGACGGGAGCTAACAAAAAGCGGAACTTACGCATGGGAGGAAACCTCGGGCTGCGGTGCGGGCAGGGTGGCAGCGGCCGCCCGGCTGCGACGCACCAGCACGTAGAACACGGGTGTGAGCATCAGGCCGAACACCGTGACGCCGATCATCCCGGAGAACACCGCCGCACCCATGGCACGGCGCACTTCGGCCCCGGCGCCGTCGGCCGTGACCAGCGGCAGCACACCCATGATGAAGGCGATGGACGTCATCACGATGGGGCGCAACCGCAAGCGCGCGGCCTCGAGCACGGCGTTGACCCGGTCGCGGCCCTGCTCCTCGAGGTGCTTGGCGAATTCCACGATCAGGATGGCGTTCTTGGATGCGAGGCCCACGAGCACCAGGAACCCGATCTGCGTAAAGATGTTGTTGTCTCCGCCCTGCAGGAAGATGCCCACGAGGCCGGCCAGCAACGCCATCGGCACGATCAGGATGATGGCCACCGGCAGCGACACGCTCTCGTACTGCGCGGCCAGCACCAGGAACACGAACACCACGCACAGCGGGAATACCCACAGCGCGGCATTGCCGGCGTCGATCTGCTGGAAGGCGAGATCGGTCCACTCGTAGCTCATGCCGGCCGGCAGGTTCTCGTCGAGGATCTTCGAGATCGCGGCCTGCGCCTCGCCCGAGCTGTGGCCCGGCGACGGTCCGCCGTTGATGTCCGCGCTCGAGTAGCCGTTGAAGCGTTCGACGATGTCGGGGCCGAAGGACTCCTTGACCGTGATCAGCGAGCCGAGCGGCACCATTTCGCCCGCGGCGTTGCGAGTCTTGAGCGGAAGGATGTCATCCACCTGCGAACGGAACGGCGCATCCGCCTGTGCGACCACACGGTAAGTACGACCAAATCGGTTGAAGTCATTGACATAGAGGGATCCCAGGTTCACCTGCAGGGTCTGGAAGACGTCGTTGAGCTTCACGCCCTGGCGCTTGACCTTGAGGCGATCGACGTCGACGTCCAGTTGTGGAACGTTGATCTGGTAGCTGGAGAACACGCCAGCCAGCGACGGATCCGCCCAGGCCTTCTGCAGCGCGCCCTGCACGGCGGCGTACAGCGCCTCGGCACCGCGGTTCTGGCGGTCCTCGACGTTGAGCTTGAAGCCGCCGAGCATGCCGAGGCCGATGACGGGCGGCGGCGGGAACACGGCGATGTAGGCATCCTGGATGGACGCGAACTTCTGGTTGAGCGCGCCGGCAATCGCGCCGGCGGTCAGGCCTTCACGCTCCTCGAAATCCTTGAGCGGGAAGAACACCAGCGCAGCGCTCGACTGCGCCGCGAAGCCGTTCGCCGACACGCCGCCGAACTGCACGGAATCGAGCACGCCCGGCTCCTGCCTGGCGATCTCGCCCATGCGGCGCACGACTTCGTTGGTGCGCTCGAGCGACGCGGCCGGCGGCAGCTGCACCACGCCCACCAGGTACAACTTGTCCTGCTGCGGGATGAAGCCGGACGGCGTTTTCTGGAAGCCGAAGACGGTGAGCGCCACAAGGCCGGCGTAGACGGCCAGCGCGATGGGCGCGCGTTTCACGGTGCGCGTCACGCCCGCCTGGTACTTGTCGCCGGCCTTCACGAACAGCTTGTTGAAGCGCGCGAAGAAGCGGCCGAACAGGCGGTCCATGCCACGCGTCAGGGCGTCGGGCTTGGCGCCATGCGGCTTGAGCAGCACGGCGGCGAGCGCGGGCGACAGGGTCAGCGAGTTGAACGCCGAGATGATCGTGGAGACCGCGATCGTCAGCGCGAACTGTTTGTAGAACTGGCCGGTGAGTCCGGGCACGAAGGCCACCGGGATGAACACCGCCGACAGCACCAGCGTGATGGCGATGATGGGGCGGCTGACCTCTGACATCGCCTTCTTGGTGGCCTCGAGCGGCTTGAGGCCATTTGCGATGTGGCGCTCGACGTTCTCCACCACGACGATGGAGTCATCGACCACGATGCCGATGGCCAGCACCAGGCCGAACAGCGACAGCGTGTTGATCGAGAAGCCGAGTGCG
Organism: Steroidobacteraceae bacterium; assembly: GCA_036274075.1. Taxonomy (GTDB): domain Bacteria; phylum Pseudomonadota; class Gammaproteobacteria; order Steroidobacterales; family Steroidobacteraceae; genus CADEED01. Next base: position 5,307 of record DASUGK010000069.1, read on the forward strand.
TACAACACCGCGAAGGTGCCGATGATGGACACGGGGACGGCGACCAGAGGGATGATCGACGCGCGCCAGGTCTGCAGGAACAGGATCACGACGAGCACGACCAGCAGCACGGCCTCGAGCAGCGTGTGCACGACGGCGTCGATGGACTGGCGCACGAACTGGGTGGGGTCATAGATGATCTTGTAGTCCATGCCGGCGGGGAAACTCTTCTTGAGCGTTTCCATGTCGGCGCGGACCTGGTTGGACAGTTCGAGGGCGTTCGAGCCGGGCGACTGGTAGACAGGGATCGCGACGGCGTTCTCATTGCCGAGCAGGGACTGCATGGCGTAGGTGGACGCGCCCAGCTCCAGGCGCGCGATGTCGCGCAGGCGCACGACTTCGCCGTTCTGGCCGGTCTTCACCACCACGTCGCCGAATTCTTCCTCGGTCTGCAGGCGGCCCCGGGCGTTGAGCGCGAGCTGGAACTCGGAGCCCGCGGCGGGCGGCGCGCCGATCTGGCCGGCAGCGACCTGGACGTTCTGTTCGCGGATGGAGTTCACCACGTCGCCGGTGGTGAGGTCGCGCGCGGCCATCTTCTGCGGGTCGAGCCACACGCGCATGGCGTAGTCGCCGGCGCCGAACACGCGCACGTCACCGACGCCGGGGATGCGCGCCAGCAGGTCGCGCACGTTGAGCGAGGCGTAGTTGCGCAGGTAGAGCGAGTCGTAGCGGCCGTCGGGCGAGGTCAGGTGCACCACCATGAGGAAGGCCGGGGTGGTCTTCTTGGTGGAGACACCGATCGCGCGCACGTCGTCGGGCAGGCGGGGCAGGGCCTGCGCGACACGGTTCTGGACCTGGACCTGCGCGCGATCGATGTCGGTGCCGATGCGGAACGTGACGGTGAGCACCAGCGAGCCGTCCATCGTGGCCTGCGAGGACATGTAGAGCATGTCTTCGACGCCGACGATTTCCTGCTCGAGCGGCGCGGCCACGGTTTCGGAGATGATCTTCGGGTTGGCGCCCGGGTAGGCGGCGCGCACCTCGACCGACGGCGGCACCACTTCGGGGTACTCGCTCACCGGTAGTTTGAACAGCGCGATGGCGCCCGTGATCAGGATGAAAGCCGACAGGACCGATGCGAACACCGGCCTGTCGATGAAGTAGCTGGAGAATTTCATATCTGTGAGTCCCTGTGGAGCCCGTCCCCGTTTGCTAGGAAACGAGGAATGTCCCCATTAATTGTGGGCGACTAGGGTGTTGTTGCCGCCGCGGCGACCCTCTTCTTTGAGACGAGGGCCCATGGCTACCAGTTGGGGGGTCACTGGCATGCCAGGGCGAACCTGCTGCAGACCGTTGACCAGGATGACGTCGTCGGGCTCGAGGCCTTCACGCACCACGCGCAGGCCGTCGACCAGCGGGCCCAGCTTCACGGGCGCGTATTCGACCTTGTTGCCTTCGCCGACCTTGAGCACGAACTTGATGCTCTGGTCGGTGCCGACCGCGCTGTCGTTGATCAGCAGCGCGTCGTATTCGCGGCTGCCGATGAGCTTGACGCGCGCGAACATGCCCGGCGTGAAGCGACGGTCCTTGTTCGAGAGCAGGCCACGCGCGTGGATGGTGCCGGTGTTCGGGTCGAGCTCGTTGTCGAGGAACACCATGTGGCCCTCGTGCGGATGGCCCTGCTCGTCGGCGAGGCCCACCCACAGCGGGTTCGGCGCCGTGCGCGAGCTCTCGCGCTCGCCGCGCAGGTCCATGCCGACGTACTTGAGGTACACCTGCTCATCGCCGTCGAAGGACACGTAGATCGGATCGATGGACACGACGGTGGTCAGCAGTGTCTGGCCCGACGTCACGAGGTTGCCCGCGGTGATCTCGGCGCGGCCGACGAGGCCTGAGATCGGTGCACGCACCTGCGTGAAGGAGAGATCCAGCGCCGCGGCGTCGACGGCAGCCTCGGCCGCGGCGACATTGGCCGCCGCCTGCTCATTGCCCGAGGTGCGCTCGTCGAACTCTTCCTGCGAGATGGCGCGCTTCTCGATCAGTCGCGTGGCGCGTTCGCGCTCGGATTGCGCCAGCGCAGCCTGCGTGCGTGCCCGGGCCAGTTCGGCCTGTGCCTGCTTGAGCTTGGCCTGGTAGGGACGCGGGTCGATGACGTAGAGGATGTCGCCCTTCTTGACCTCGTGGCCCTGCTCGAAATGCGTGGCGGTGACGTAACCCGATACCCGCGGGCGCACTTCCACGCGCTCGACGGCTTCGAAGCGGCCCGTGAACTCGTCGAACTCGGTGATGGGCTTCGACAGCACCTTCGAGACCTGCACTGAGGGCGGGGCGGCCGGCGCTTCGGCAGCTTCGTTGCGCGCGCATCCTGCGGCGAACAACGCGACGAGAAGGACGATGGATAGACGGGCAACTGCTTTCACGAGGATTCCTCCCTGGGAGTATTGGCGCTCATCTTGTACGTCAGAGCGCCGCCTGGACATTCACCGGGCGGGCCAATGAGTTGGTCTCGTTAGCGCCACCGGCGGCTATCCCTTTCGGGGTAGCTGGAAAAAATCGGGACATCCTGTTTTTCCGAGGCGCAAACATCTCACGCGGGCAGGCCCGCCGTGCTGAGTAGTCCGAAACACGCGTTAAGGATTTCTCAACGAGCAGCGCAAGGCGCGGAACGACGGGTGCGGAGGCGGCCGGAGCTATACTGGCGCGCGATGGCCACCCACATGGAAATCGTCTTGCGCGCCGCGGCGTTCGCGGCCGAGAAGCATCGCAACCAGCGGCGCAAGGACGAGGAAGCCTCGCCGTACATCAATCACCCGGTGCAGGTGGCGCACATCCTGGTGCAGGCGGACATCGAAGATCCCGAAGTGCTGGCGGCGGCGCTGCTGCACGACACCATCGAGGACACCAACACTTCGCTCGAGGAGCTCGAGATCGTGTTCGGCTACGAGATTGCCGGCATCGTCAACGAGTGCACCGACAACAAGAAGCTCAACAAGCTGGAACGCAAGCAGGCGCAGATCGACCACGCGGCCCACATCAGCCGCAAAGCCCAACTCGTGAAGCTCGCCGACAAGATCGCCAACGTGAACGACATCAACGACGCCCCGCCCGCCGGCTGGTCACTCGACCGCAAGCGCGAGTACTTCGACTGGGCGAAGAAAGTCGTAGACCAGATGCGCGGCGCGCATCCGGGGTTAGAGGCGCGGTTTGACGCCGAGTACGCCAAGAGGCCGTGATCGGAAGAGACCTTGATCGCAAGAGCCCTTGATCGGAAGACGACCTTGATCGAAGGGGCTTAACAATTCACATACGCCGCGCTTTGGCGGCGTAGGAGTTGGGCGCAGCCCATGAAAAAGGGCCGCACGGTGAGGTGCGGCCCCCTGTCGTAGTTCCAGACGGGCTTTCGCACGCTGGGTACTACCGTAACGTCGAGTCGCTTCCTTTAGGGGTTGCATCTCGATATCACGGCTGCAGTGTGATCGAGCCCGACGCCGCGTCGAAGCGGCGTACTTCCCGAGACGCAGTCGCAGATGTCTTACACCTGCATGACACATGCCGACAAAAAAAGACGCCGGACGAGCCGGCGTCAAGTTGCAGGGAAGTCAATGGATCAATCGAACCGAGGACGCATGAAATTGGCGTACACGTAATTCGCCACGCGCGGGCAGACCTCCTGGCTGGCCGTGGTGTCGAAGTGGAAGTGGATGCCACCGTACTCGCGGCTGGCCGCCTGGTGCTCGGCCATCTGCCAGAAGCCCGGGAAGCTGCGCACCACCGAGCCGATGCCGTCGGTGCTGTCCCACTGGGCCGACACGAGGATGTCGTTGGTGCCGAAATACAACTGGAAGGCACGCGCCGCGCTGGCGCCGATGCAGGCCATGTTGCCGGAGTAGGACGGGTACGGAGGGGTAGTTAGCAACGGCGTCCACTGCGGATCGGCCTCCGTGCCGTCGTTCATGTCCTCGCCGGCGCGGCGGATGGCCGTGACCGGGCGCCACAATTGGTAGACGAATTTGCTGGCCTGCGCGGTCTGCACGCCATCCTGCATCGCGACATTGACCAGCGCGAACAGGCGCGCCGATTCGATCAGCGACAGCTTGTTACGCAGCGTCATGAAGCGCGCCACCTGGTTCCAGGCGCCGCCCCAGTTGGTCTTGTAACCCACACTGGCCCAGAGCTTCGCCGACAGGGTCTGCTCGTCGGTGCGCACGGCGCTGGTGGTGCCGCCGATGGCCTTGATCTCGTTGACCGCGTCCGCGTACTCCTGGCTGTTGAGCGCCGGGGGACGGCGCGGCAGGTAGAAGTAGGGTGTGGGCAACGCGAACGGCTTGGCATCGCCGGCCTGCACGAATGCCGCCGCCGAATTGGAGGGCGGAGTCGGCTGCCACAGGCCGGGCAGCGCCGGGGGAGTGTAGCTCTGCGGTGTCGCCCAGCCGTCGTTGGCGCGCCACTCGAGGATCTTCTTCGCGACTTCCTTGCCGATCTGCGCGCCGAATTGGGCGCGCTGCGGCTGGATGGCGGCGAGGCGCGTGTTCAGCGCGGTGTCGAACTGGGCCGTATTAGCGGGCCAGAGCGCGACGAGCACGTCGTGCGCGGCCTGCGCCGCCGCGGCTTCACTCGAGGCGAAACGCGTGGCGGGCACGCGCGTGCGATACGCGGTGTAGCCACCCTCGATCGAGTTCACCGCGTCGAACATGGCGATGTGCATCATCGCGTAGGTGCGCGGCAGGGTGGGGCCCGTGCTGGCGGGGATCACGCCTTCGGCCAGCGTGTTCCACTCGCGCACGACGGCCGGATCGTCGCGATCGCGGAAACCGCCCGTGGTGTGGGCGTGGGCTTGGACGGCGAACACGCAGGCCAACAGGGCCGGCGCCGCCTTGGATAACTTCAACATGGATCAACTCCCAACTGAGGTGTTTGTGACGGCGCGCAGCCTGCAGTCCGCGCGTGGAAACAAACGTGGGAGAAGGCGTGGAAAAATGGGGACACTCCCCGTTTCCTGGCAAACGGGGACGGACCTGGGGGGAGGCGCGTGTCCCGGCGCCCGACCCATGGGTATGCAGTGATCGCGCTTTTCGCCGGGCCCTTCGATGGTTGTT
>DASUGK010000070.1:0-3348 GCA_036274075.1 Steroidobacteraceae bacterium
TTCCCGGCCGATCATCCGCGCCGCGCCGAGCTTCCGGACCGGCTGGCCAAGGGCCGCGCCGCGTTTGCGGTCATGGAGAAGCACCTGTCGACGCGGCAGTTCTTCGTGAACGAGCGCTACGGAATCGCCGACATCGCGTTATATGCGTATTCGCACGTGGCCGAGGATGGCGGCCACGATCTCGAGGCCTACCCGAACGTGCGCGAATGGCTCGGCCGGGTGGCCGCGCAGCCCGGCTACGTGCCGCTGCTGGCACGCCCGCGCTGACCGGCCGGCACTGGCCGACTCATAGCGCGAGGTCGCCATTCACCGACGCCGCGGGGGCGCGGTATTCGATTGTCGGGTGCCCGCGCCCGCAGTTAGTCTTGCGCGTCATGCGCAAATTCCTGCACCTCGCCGCCGCGCAACGCTTCGCCGACTTCGCGCTGCTGTTGCAACGCATCTTCGTCGGCCTGTTCCTGGTCTGGGGCGTCTGGGACAACGTGACCAGCCCGGAACGCATGCAGGAATTCGTGGAATTCCTGCGCACTCACGGTTTCCCCTCGCCGCAGCTGCTGGCGCCGTTCTCGGTGTACCTGCAACTCGCCATCGGCGTGGCCTTCGTGCTGGGACTGTTCACGCGCTGGGCGGGCCTGCTCTGCGCCATCCATTTCGCCATTGCGATCTTCATGGTGGATCACAAGGGCGGCATGCGCGGCATCTTCCCGTCGGGCTGCCTGGTGTTCATCGGCCTCTACCTGGCGACCCATGGCGCCGGGCGCCTGTCGGCCGACGAGGCCCTCCGGGCCAACGAGGTGCCGCGCAGTACCGGAAGCGTGCGCCTCAAGAAGTAGCCAGTTCGGGACAGTCCATGGCGCGAAACGTCGAGATCAAGGCGCGCATCGAGAACGTGGCCCTGCTGGCGCCGAAAGTCGCCGAGATCGCCACCGAGGGACCCCTGGAGCTGGCCCAGGACGACACCTTTTTCAACTGCGTCACCGGCCGGCTCAAGCTGCGTGCCTTCTCGAACGATGCCGGCGAGCTGATTTTTTACCGGCGGGTGAACCAGGCGGGCCCGAAAGAGTCGTTCTATATAAAGTCGCCCACCTCATCACCCGAGACACTTCGTGAATCGCTTTCGCTGGCCTACGGACAAATCGGACGCATCCGCAAATACCGCACTCTCTTCCTGGTTGGACGTACCCGCGTTCACCTGGACCGCGTCGAAGGTCTCGGCCATTTTCTCGAGCTCGAAGTCATGCTGGTGGACGATGAGTCCCCGGAACTGGGGATCCAGGAAGCGACCCGGCTCATGGACAGGTTCGGAATTCAGCCCGAACAGCTGATCGACGGTGCCTACCTGGACCTGATGCTGGCCCAGACTTAGACGAGGGAGAACAACATGAAAACGCCCGTGTTGGCCCTGGGCATTGCCGCGGCGGCCTTCGCCTCCAGTTCGTTCTATCTGTGGAGCCAGCTGCGCGAGGAACGCGCGCGTGCGGCACAGGTGGAAGATGCCACCCGCAAGCTCAATGAGCGTATCGCCCAGCTCGAGAAGGCCCGCACGCCGTTCTCCAGCCCGGTGGTGAAAGGCGATGCGGTCGTCGCCGGGCAGGCCAGGCAGGAAACCGGCAAAGACGCGGCGGCCACGAGCCCGATCGCGGCGCCTGACCCTGGGGCCGTGGCCCAATGGTCCCAGGACGTGCAGCGATACCGCGAGCCGCCCGAAGCCATGCAGAAGATGATGCGCGCCCAGATGCGCGCCATGAACCGGCAGCAATACGCCGAGATCTGCGCCGCCCTCGGCCTCGACAAGGAAACCACGGACAAGCTCATGACCCTGATGGCGGAGCAGGCCATGAGGCCCTTCGAGCCCGGGGCATGGGCCAATCCCGCCGACCTGCAAGGGCAGGTGAAGGAACGCCAGCGTATCGAACAGGCGGAAATTGCCGACCTCATCGGCGCGGACAAGGCCCAGGCGCTGCAGGATTACAAGGACTCCGTGCCGGCGCGCGCCGAAGCCGACATGCTGGCCCAGCAACTCGAGGGCAACGACGTGCCGCTGAACGACGGGCAGATGAAGAAACTGCGCCAGGTATTCGTCGAGGAACGGGCGCGCGTGCCGGCGCCGGAGCTGGAAGCGGGCAACGACCCGCTGAAATACATGCATGCCATGAACGACTGGCAGGATGACTACAACCGCCGCGTGGCCGAACGCGCCAATCACATCCTCAGTGCCGAACAGCAGCGTGTGTACAGCGAGATCCAGCAGTGGCAGGACCAGATGCGCAAGGGCTGGACGACGTCCATGCCCATGGACGCCGCGGTGAGTGGCGCCGGCACAGACAACTTCTTCGTGGTGCAGCCGGCAGGCGTCGTGCCGGGCGTTGCATTGCAGGGCGTCGCCGTCTCGGCCACCGTTGCGCCAGCCCAGCCTGCGGCGCCGGCGAACGAGGAGCCGCGGAAAAAACCCTGAAGCCATGAACGGCGACGACGAGCAGCAGCTCCGCGATCTCGTTGCCACCTGGATGGCGGCGACGCGCAACGGCGACGTCGAGACCGTGCTTTCGCTGATGACCGACGACGTGGTGTTCCTGGTCGTGGGCCAGCCGCCGTTCGGCAAGCAGAAATTCGCCGCGGCGATGCGCGCGCCCGCCGGCACGAAAATGCCGAAGATCGACGGCCGCAACGACATCCAGGAGATCCGCGTCCGCGGCGATTGGGCCTGGATGTGGACGCGGCTCGGCGTCGAGGTCACGCCGCCCGGCGGCGCGCCGATGAAACGCGCCGGGCATACACTGTCGGTGCTGCGCAAGACCGGCGGCCGCTGGAAGCTGGCGCGCGACGCCAACCTGCTGGTTCCCGTCCAGGCCTGAGGAGCTTCCCAGGTGAACGGCAAGGCCTTCTGAGCCGCGTGGAACGCCGGCTCTACATCCTGGGCGCATCCTTCGGTTTCCTCGGCGTGGCGCTGGGTGCTTTCGCCGCGCATGGCCTGAAAACCCGGCTGGAGCCGGACCTGCTGGCAGTATTTGAAACCGGCGTGCGATACCAGCTGTACCACGCCTTCGCGCTGCTGGCGGCCGCGTGGGGACAGGCGCGCTGGCAGAACCGCTGGTTCGCCTTCGCGGGCGCAGCGTTCACCGCCGGAGTCGTCGTATTCAGCGGCAGTCTCTACCTGCTCGCGTTGACCGGCGAACGGTGGTTAGGCGCGGTCACGCCGCTGGGTGGCCTGGCGTTTCTCGTCGGGTGGCTCTGCCTGCTGCGGGGAGCAAGTATTAGACTGCCCACATGATGTTCTATGACTACTACGCCGACGTGCCCGAGGACACGTTGCGCGACTTCGTGACGGCGCAGGAGCTGGGCCGGCTC
>DASUGK010000071.1:0-6350 GCA_036274075.1 Steroidobacteraceae bacterium
TCGATGTGGTGCGAGCCGGCCATCAGGACCCCGGCCGGTCGATGCGCAGCGTGCGCACGCCGCCTTCGCCCGCCACCACCACGGTGCCGGCCGGGCCCGGCAACACCGCCGACAGGCCCTTGCGGTCTTCCTGCTGCGTGAGGCGGAAGGTCTCGCCACCATCACCCGAAACCAGCATCACGCCGGCGAGGCCGCTGATGATCACGCGCAGGTCATTGATGGCGATGCCGTCGGTCAGCATGGCCACGGTGTGCGATTCGAGCCGGGTCCAGGTCTCGCCGCCGTCGGCGGACTTGAACAGGTGCCCGCGCAGGCCGAATGCCAACAGGCCTTCGCCGCGAATCGGGACCAGGCCGAAGAAGCTGCCTTCATAGGGCGAAGGAAGCACGCGCCAGGTGGCACCACGGTCGTCGGAACGGTAGAGCTGCCCGCCCTCGGCCGCGATGTACAGCCGGTTGCCGACGCCGACGATGCGGTTGAGGTGGTAGTCGGGCGGCAGGTCGCCCTCCCCGGGCGCGGCTTCTCCATCATGGGTGGGGGTCTTGGCCGGCGGCGGTGCGAACTTGGCACCCGACCAATGGCGGCCGCCATCGTTGGTGGTGAAGTACGCACCGTAGGCGCCCACGGCAATACCGCTGACGCGGTTGGCGAACCACAAGTCGAGCAGCGGCTGCGCCGATTCGGGCGCGAAGTGCGTGCGCGTCCAGGTTTCGCCACCGTCGACGGTATTGAGGATGGTTTCGTCGTGACCGACTGCCCAGCCGTAGTCGGCATCGGCGAAGAACACGGCGGTGAGCATGTCGCGCGTCGGCACGCTCTTCGCCTGCCGCCAGGAGGCGCCCTGGTCATCCGAGAGCAGCACGTGGCCGCGCTCGCCCACCGCCACCATGCGCGAGCCGGCCACGGCCAGGTCGAGCAGCAGCGAGGCCGAGACCAGCGGTTCTATTTCCGCCGGCTTGTTGGCTTCGTCGTTCGGATCGACCTGCGCGGCCGCGCCGCCGCCCATGAGTGCAGCAACCACTACGAGGGTGATGCCACGCCTCATGCGCCCGATCCTTCCGCTGCAGACGCTAGCCGGCCACCATCAGCGAACGCCACGCCGCTGCAGGGCGGCGGGCTGGTAGTCGGCGATGGTGCGCTTCTGCGAGAAATCCCGGCCGCGGGCTTCTTCGTTGTCGAGTCCCAGTGCGAGGTAGCGCCCGTTCGAGAGGTCATAGACCGTCTCGATCACGGTCCACAGCGCGGGCACTTCGTAGAAGTTGATGACGTGGCCTTCCTGCACGCGGTACAGCTGCCCGCGGCTGTCGTAGCAGTCGACGGCGACGATCTGCCAGCTGTCCTCGTCCACGTACAGCGTGCGGCGGCTGTACAGGTGGCTCTGGCCCGGCTTGAGCTTCGAGTCCACCACCCACACGCGGTGCAGCTCGTAACGCGCCAGGTCGGGGTTGATGTGGTTCTTCTTCAGGATGTCGTTGTACTTCAGAGTGTTCGAGTTCAGCTTGTAGCTGTTGTACGGCACGATGATTTCTTTCTTGCCGACCAGCGTCCACTCGTAGCGCTGTGGGCTGCCGTTGTACATGTCGAACTGGTCGGAGGTGCGCAGGTTGTCCGAGTTGGTGCCGGGGTTGTCGAAGGCTACGTTCGGCGCGCGGCGCACGCGGCGCTGGCCGGGGTTGTAGACCCAGGCGCGGCGGTTCTCCACCGACTGGTCCAGCGTCTCCTGCACCAGCAGCACTTCGCCGGCGAGGCGCGCGGGCGCGACGGTTTCCTGGATGAAGTACGCGATGGTGTTGTTCAGGTTCTCCGACCGCGCGCCCGGCAGGCTGTAGGCCACCATGGTCTCGTCGCGGAACTTCACCATGGTGTAGCTGCCGCTGGCCGTCACCGGCGCCTGGCCGATGCTGCGCACGATCACGTCACCGCGATAACGCAGCACGTGGTTCCAGAACACCTCGACGCCGGACTTGGGGATGGGGAAGGGGATGCCTTCGCCGGCCTTCACCACGCCGTTGCCGCCGGCCGCGAGCTCCGCCGTGGTGGCGATGCGCTTGGTGGCGTCGTAGATGCGCTGCGGGGACGCGGCGCTGCGATGCGTGGGATACACGATCATCTTGAAGCTGTTGCGATAGGTCTGGAGCAGCTTCTTGTGACCCTCGGTGAGCTTGTTGGCGTACTGGCTCATGTTCGCCGGGGTGACCGTGTACAGCGGCTTGTCGTTGGCGTACGGATCCGGGTGATGCTGGCCCGGGCGGAAGTTGGGAAACCCCGCCTGCGCCGCCGACGTGAGGCCGCCATCCCAGGCCGGGATGGAGCCGTCGGCATTGCCGGCCTTCTCCGCTCCCAGCGGCGTGAGTTCGGCACCGAGCTTCGCGGCTTCAGCGGCGGAAATGGCAGCCATGGCGGGTGCACCCAGCGCCATGCCGGCCATGATCAAAGTGCTGCGCAACAGCAGTTTCTTGTACATAGCTACCCCTCTCGCCGCGATCAGAACGAGTACTTGAGCGTGGCCGCGACGTAGTCGCGGTCGTTGATGTCATTGAACCGCCCGGCGCCGCCGAACTTGGTCCATGACATATCGATCTCCCACTTGGCCTGAAGGTTCGCCGCGACACCCAGTGTCAGGCCGTAGCGGCCCTCCACGAAGTTGCCGCCGGGCCCGGGCGTGGTGCCGGAGACGTCATGCTGCCAGTTGAAACGCGGCAGGACGTTCCAGGGGCCCATGAGGCCCGGGTATTCGAGCCGTCCGGCGATGCGGTAGCCGTACGAGGTGGCGTCCGCGAAGCGGTTCTGCGGTTCGACGAGGTTCAGCGCCAGGCAGTCGGCTGCCGTGAGCGTCGGACAGTGGCGTCCGCGCAGCTCGAAGTTGCCGCTGACATTGGTGGCCGGGCCGTTGAAGCGCAGGCCGCGGCCGTTGGGGCCGCCGGTGAGCTTGTCTTCCAGGTCCGGGATGTGCGTGACGCCGGCTTCGCCGACGATCACGACTTGCGATGCCCCCAGGATGTTCGCGAACGTCTTGGTGGCGGTGAACTGCGCCTGCCAGGTGTCGTACAAGCCCCAGCCCGGCACCTTCTCGCCGAGGCCGAAGCTGCCGAGCTGGCCGCAATGCGTGAGCGTCGAGGCCGCGGGCACGCCCTCGGGACAGGTGGTCGGCAGCGGCGTGCCGCGCAACGTCGCCAGTCCCTGCTCGAAGGGCGTGAGCGCCGCGAACAGCAGCTCCACGTCGTCGAACTGCAGCGGCGTGTCCTGGCGATACGCCACTTCGCCCTGCAGGGCGATGCCGCCCCACTGCAGCTGCGTGTTGAAAGACAGGCCGATGAGCTTGATGTCCTCGGGGTACTCGGTGAAGTAGCCCGAGGTCAGCGCGTACTCGTGGGTCGCGATGTTGGTGGCCTGGTTGGTCACGTCGCCGCCGGCCAGGTGCGTGTTGGCGCCGATGGTGGCGTACTGCGTGGCGGTGGCGAGATCGAGGTTGCCGCCGGCGGCGGCCGAGCGCGCCACACCCAGCTGCGCGGCGGTGGCGATGGCCGCATTCACCGGCAGGCCCGCGGCGATGCCCTGCGCGGCCGCGCCCACGGAATTGAGTGCGCCGAAGGCATTGCCCACGCCCTGCTGCGTGCCGGTCATGCCGGAAATCAGCGGCAGTCGGCTGTGGTAGTTCAGGAAGAACAGGCCGAACTCGGTGCCGTTGTTGAGGCCGGGCGCGTAGTACTTGAGGTTGAAGCCGTACTGGCCCTGGTCGTCCGGCTTGATGGTGTCCAGCCGGTTCACGGTCTGGAAGTTCTGGATGTACGGGCCGCCGAGCGAGGTGAAATCCACGCCCTGGTCGGAGAACGAGCCGAAGCCCAGCACCACTTTTTCGCCGCCGGTGGGCGCGAAATCGTTGTTGCTGAAGTACGAGCCGGCCGGCTCGGGCACCGTCGCGTTCCAGTCGGTGATGTAGATAGCCTGGGCCGAGAAATTGTCGGTGAACTGGACGCTGAAGTTGACCATCTCCTGCGGCAGGAAGGCTTCCTTGAGCTCGGAGCCCGGTACGCGCAGCGCGGCCACGTCGAAGTGGTTGATGACGTTGATGCCGTTCTGGATGAACGTGCTCTCGCCCCAGCTCACCGCCTGGCGGCCGAGGCGCAGCTCGGCGTTGGCCGAGCCCATGCTGAACTTGGTGTAGAAGAAGGCGTCGAGCAGGCGCGTGTAGCTCTTGACCAGGTCCTTGGAGGGATCGGTCAGCGGGGTGCGAGCGGTGTCGTCGGCCACGTTGTCGTAGAGCGCCGAGGCGCGCACGAACACGCCGGTGTTCTTGAAGTTCAGCGACAGCTCCGTGAGGATCTTGGCCGCCTGGCTGAACATGTCGGTATCCCAGTTGAGATTGCCGTCGTCGATGTTCGGCGAGCGGCCGCAGCCGCCATCCGCGATGGCGATCAACCGGCAGTCGCGCGACTCGATGCGCCAGGCCTGGCCGAAGGTCAGCGTGGTATCCCAGCTTCCGGTGAACGAGCCATCGTCGTTCTGGAAATCGAAGGCGTAGGTGGCCGGAGATGCGAGCGCGAGCGTTGCAACGATCGGAAGCGAACGCCGAACGTATCGCCGGATCAGATCGTGACTCATTAACTTCCCCTGAAGACCGCGGAATCGCTACGAGTGACGAGGCAAGAGCAGACTTACCGCTTGTCCGTATCGTCTTGGTATTGCCGCACCGGAGGCCTCCCCTCGTGGACGCCCCGGCGCGGACATGTTGCTGGCGAGTATAGCAGCGGCCTCCGAGGGGAAGGCTAGTGAGGGCGGCGCGAGGCAGGGATCCCCTGCCCTGCTTCTGGCCATTTTATGCGCGGGCCACCTGCAGGATGCTGTGCCGGATCTGCTCGGACAGCACGAGCTGCGCGTCCGCGGCCACGCGCACCAGGACCTCGTCGAATTCGAGGTTGCCGCCGGCTCCCACCCGGATCACGCCACGTTCGCGCAACAGGTCGATGAAGTTCTGGAACAGGGCGCGGTCGAAGAACTCGGGCGAGTTGAATCCGTACAGCATGTTGATGCGCTGGGCGGCCAGCTGGCAATCCTGTTCCAGCGCCTTCTGCGTGATCACGCCGCTGCCGGCCTTGAGCAGCAGCGAGATGGCGAGGTAGTAACGCTCGATGGTCTGGATGGTGCCCTGCGCCAGCATGGACAGCTGCACGGCCGCGGGTGAATCCGGCGGCGGCCGCATCCAGGCGCTGCGCGATTCGTCCGGCTGCAGCACGCCGTTCTCCGCGAGTGCAGCAAGGACGCCGTCCACCACGCGCGACAGCTCATCTTCGCGCCAGCGCAGGAAAAGCTCGGATGCGACGTAGGGGTAGACCCGCCACGCGAGGCGCTGGATGTCCTCGGTGCGCAGCATGGAATTGCCGATGAAGGCACAGGCCACGAGCGACGGCAGCGCGAACAGGTGCAGGACGTTGTTGCGGTAGTAGGCGATGAGCTGGGCGCTCTCGTCGCTCATGCGGACGATGTCGCCGAGCTTTTGGGGTACGCGCGAGAGGATCTTCAGCGATTCGCCGTACGACAGGATCTCGGCGGGCGTGGCGTCGGTGACCGTGACTCGCGGGCTGTAGGGCGAGGCTCGCAACAGCTTCAGGTACAGTTCCAGTTGCCGCAGCAGCGCCGTCTCGGGCAAGGCGCCGCGGGGCGTGGCGAGCAGCGCCATGGCCAGCAGGTTGATGGGCGTGACGGCCGCGGCAGCATTGATGCCCCGCATGATGCCCAGGGCCAGGTCGTTGACCAGCGCGTTCACGGCCGGTGAGCGGGTGTCGTCGTCAAAGCGCTGCTCGCGCCACTTCGGCAGGTGGGTTTCGAGCAGGTCGTTGAGGCGGATGGGCTCGCCCACGTTCACGTGCACGGTCCCGAAGCGTTCGCGCAGGACCCGCAGGCTGAGCAGCAGGTCCAGCCAGCTCTCCTTTTTCTTCGGCGCGCCGGACAGCTCGGAGATGTAGGTATTGGCTTCGACGATGCGCTCGTAGCCGAAGTACACCGGCACGAACACCACCGGCCGGACCGGGTCGCGTAAATAACTTCTTACCGTCATGGACAACATGCCGGTCTTGGGATGCAAAAGCCGGCCGGTGCGTGATCGCCCGCCCTCGATGAAGTACTCGATGGAATGCCCGCGCGCCATGATGGCCGCGAGGTATTTCATGAACACCACGGTGTACAGCGCGTTGCCCGCGAAGGTGCGGCGGATGAAGAACGCGCCGCCCTTGCGCAGCAGCTTGCCGATCACCGGGATGTTGAGGTTGATGCCGGCGGCGATGTGCGGCACCGCGTAGCCCTGGTGGTAGATCACGTACGACAGCAGCAGGTAGTCCATGTGGCTGCGGTGA
>DASUGK010000072.1:0-9460 GCA_036274075.1 Steroidobacteraceae bacterium
CGAACGCGAGCTCCGCGTCCTTGAGCGCGATCAGCGTCACAGCGGGCTGGCGAGCTCCAGCCACAGCCACTCGGTGGCATCGGTGACGCCGGGCCCGCGCCCGCCGGTGGACGGGTAGTTGTTGTCGTTGACCACGATCACGTGCTTGCGGTCCAGCACCTGGATCGACTCCGGCGTGTGATAGGGGAAGCGGAAGAACGCTCCCGGCGCGACGTTCGGCGCGAGGCCCCTGGCATTGCCGATGGCCAGCAGGTCGATGACCAGCTTCTTCGCGAGTGGTTTGCCCGGTACGGCCTTGTCGAGATCGATGGAATAGACGCGCTTGGATTTGGCCGCATCGCCTTCCAGGCTGTCGCGCTCCAGGACCACGAAGCGGCTGCCGTCGATGCGCGAGATGTCGGTCACCGAGGTCGAGTCGGCGTCCAGCTCATATATAAGAGTGCCCGGCAGCCACTTCAGGTTGTTGCTGTCGAAGCGGTACACGCGCGACTGGCGCGGCGGGTCGCCGTTCACCGGCCCTTCGAGGACGGCCACCAGCGTCTTGTTGTCGCCGGCGAGGTCGAGCGCCTCGAAGCCGCGGGAACGCACGGTGCGCGCCTCGGCGCCGCCCGCGATCACCAGCGGGTGCAACGGCGAGCGGATGTTGTCGGGCAGCTCCACCGGCTTGTCGAGCAACTCGCCGTCGACGGAGAAATGCAGCAACCAGGGACCCTGCTCATCGCCGATCCAGAACGTGTCGTCCGGCATGGTGACCAGCGATTCCGGGTCGGCGTCTCCACCGGTGAGGAAACGCTCGGGCGTGTCTTCTTCGGCGAGGCGCCACGGGAAGAATTTCGCCGGATCGGACAACTCGATGACGGCCTGCAGCGCGGTGCGCGAATCGGTGCCGGCGGCGGTACGCGGCTCGACGTCGAATAGATAGATGCACAGCCGGTAGTCGAAGCTGTTCCACTTGTTGCCGAAGCCGTTGTCCGAGAGCGCCCACCAGGCTCCGGGACTTTCGCCCGGCTTGATCGAGCTGATGCCCTGCACCGGCTGCGACTCGAAGCGCGGCGCCGGCGCACGCTGGCCGTGGTCGTCGTACTGCCCGGCCGGCGGGCCGGCGCGGAACGTGCCGGGCGGCATCACCACGAAGCCGATCAGCTCGACCGGGGGCGGTGGCGGGGGCGGAGGCGGGGCGGGCGGCGGCTTCTTGACCGGGGCCGCTGCGGGTTTCTTCTTCGCGGGTGCCGGCGTCGAACTACCCGCCGCAGGCTTCTTCTTCGCCGCGGTCGTGGCCGGCGCCGGGTCGGCGGCATCGGCGCAGGGCGCCGTGCACGCCGCGGCGAGCGCGGCGGCCACAATCCTCGCAAAGAACGGGGCGCGCGACAGTGAAGCAAGCATGGGGCGCGATTCTACGCGGAGCGGTGCCGCTACTCACCAACGGGCAGCGGCGGCGATTATGTCTGCATCCGGCGCGGCCGACTCATGGGGCCGGCACCGGCGGAATCACGCGGAAATCCAGCAGCTGGACCTGGTTGACGCGGTAGTGCTCCTTGCACTCCTCGTCGCTGCACAGGTCGGTAGACAGGTATTTCTTGTTGTCGTCGCAGAACACCGTGACCACGCAGGCTCCGTCGCCCTGTTCGTGTGCGATTTCCAGCGCGCCCAGCAGGTTGGCGCCGCTGCTGATGCCGACCGCGATGCCGAGCTCGTTGGCCAGGCGTTGCGACGTCACGATGGCGTCGCCATCCCACACATCGAGGATCCGGCCGAGCTCGCCCAGCTTCACGATCGAAGGCACGAACTCGTCGCTGATGCCCTGGATGCGGTGACGCCCGACCTTGTGGCCGGTGCGCAGCGTCGGGGAATTCGCGGGTTCGAGCGGATGGGCCTGCACGTCCTTGCCGACGCGCTCGCGCAGGTGCTGCGCCACGCCCATCACCGTGCCGCCGGTGCCGACGCCGGCGACGAATGCGGTGGGCAGGCGGCCGAGAGTCGCGAGCTGCGCCGTGATCTCGGGACCGGTGGTCTCGTAGTGCGCCTGCACGTTGGCGGTGTTGTCGAACTGCTGCGGCCGGAACACGTGCCCGGCCTCGCGCGCGAATTCGTCGGCCATGCGGATCGAGCCGAGGAAGCCGCCGAGCTCGGCCGACACCGGGATCACCGCGGCACCGAGGCTCTGTATGACCAGCACCCGTTCACGCGACATCCAGTCGGGCATGTAGATGCGCACCGGGTGCCCGAGCGCGCGGCCGATCGCCGCGAAGGAGATGCCGGTATTGCCGCTGGTGGCCTCGGCGATCGCGTCGCCGGGCGCGATGTCACCGCTCGCATAGGCGCGCTGCAGGATGTAGAGCGCCATGCGGTCCTTGATGCTGCCGGTGAAGTTGTACGCCTCGTGCTTGGCGTAGATGCGGTGCTCGCGGCCGCGGTAGCGGCAGTGGATCTCCAGTAGCGGCGTTGCGCCGATGAGGCGCCCCATGGCGATCAACTTCTCTGCCTGCGGCTCGGGGAGGGCGACCGGGGATTTCATGCGCGCGGAATCTTACCTTACGGCGGCATGCTCGCGACGTGATCGCCGGAGGCATTCTCGGCGCAGCGGCGCGCAGTTAGAGTGCCAGCCGTGAAACGCGCAATCCACGCATGGCTGGCCTGCATCGCCGCGGTCCTCTTCGGCCCGGCCGCGTCAGCGCATTCGACCAGCACCAGCTACCTGCTCATCGACGCGCCGCGCTCGGACGCGCCGGTGTCGTTGCGCTGGGATCTCGCCCTGCACGACCTCGTGTGGAACGTGTACATCGACAAGGACTACGACGGCATCGTCACCTGGCAGGAAGTGCTGGACGCGCGCAGCGATTCTCTCGACCCTGCCGTGCTTTCCCAGGTCTCCCTGCAACGCGGTGACGCCGCCTGCAAGCTCGGCATCAAGGACGTCGCGCTGGTGGCGCGCACCGGCCAGGACTTCCTGTCGGTGGAATTCAACGTGGACTGTCCGCACCCGGGCATGCTGATCGTCGGCGGGCCGTTGTTCACCTTCGGTGACGCCGCGCAGCGCGTGTTGATCAGCGTAACGCGCGGCCAGGAGACGCTGGCCGGCGTCATCGGGGCGGACAACCCGCTATGGCACGAACCGTTGCGGCCGTCGGCCTGGGGAAGCTTCGCGCGTTTCCTGCGCGAGGGCGTGTGGCACGTACTGATCGGCTACGACCACATCGCGTTCGTGCTGTTGCTGTTGCTGCCTTCGGTGCTGCGGCCGGTGAACGGCCAGTGGCAGGGCGCCGAGGGACTGCGCGAGGTCACGCGCGACATCGTGACCATCGTCACCGCGTTCACCGTCGCGCACTCGACCACGCTGGCTCTCGCGGTCACCCGCACCGTGCAGTTGCCGACGCAGCCCATCGAAGTGGCCATCGCCGCGTCGATCGCGGTGGCGGGCGCCATCAACCTGTTGCCGCGGCTGTCGGGCTTGCGGCTGCCGCTGGCCTTCGGCTTTGGCTTCGTGCACGGCTTCGGCTTCGCCAATGCATTGAGCGAGATCGATGCTTCAGGGACCGCGCTGTTGCCGCTGCTCGCGGGCTTCAACATCGGCGTGGAAGTCGCGCAGCTGCTGATCGTTTCGCTGGTGCTGCCGCTGATCTACCTGGCGCGGCGGCGGCGCTGGTACGCCACCGGCGTCATGCCGCTGGGGTCATGCGCCCTCGGCGCCGCCGGCCTCGTCTGGCTGTTCCAGCGGCTGTAAACAGGTACCCGGGAGGTGCCGTCTCAACTCTTGTGTGCGCGCGGCGCGGCCTTGCGGCCCGAGGCGGTCAGGATGCCCGAGTAGCCATACGCGGCGTTGTCGCGGCAGGGGATCACCTGTGCGTCGATGCTGGCGGACGCGAAGCCGCTCTCGGTCATCGCCTCCTGCATGTCGTCGATCGTGAGGTTGGAGCCCGGGAACATGCGATCGCCGCACTTGTACGCCTTGCACTGGTGCAGGGCATGGATGATGAACGTGCCGCCCGGCTGGAGCATCGAGGTCACGTTGCGCAGGCAACGGCGGAACACGCGCGGATCGCTCGAGATCGCGTCGATGCAGAAACCGGTGACGATGAGGTCGTAGAAACCGGTGCGCGTCGGCCCGAGCGGTTGCTTGAGGCGCGCGTCGCTCACGTACAGGCCGCGCACCACCTTGCGGGTCAGCGCTTCGCGCTTGCCGATCTGCGTGGTGCTCGGTTGCTGGTTGCCCTCGCAGGCGAGCACGTAGCGCGTGAAGCGCTTCCACTCCGGCGCGCTGTCGTCGGCGCACAGCCACTCGCGCGCCTCGGTGAGGTTGTCGGCCAGCCAGTCGGCCATGTCTATGCGGAACACGTAGCGTGACGCGGCGATCGCCCGGTGCAGGGTCGGCCCGCAGCCGTACTCCAGTCCGCGGCCGAAGCGGTGCTTGGCCGCGCGCAGCACGTCGAGCTGGTAGGCGAGCACCGCCTGCTCGTCGGGCAGCACGACTTCGCTGTAGTAGGTCTGGAAGTAGTCGCGCGCTCTCCACTCGGAGTAGTCGGCGACCATTGGATTCCGATTCGCGTTTCCGTCCACCACTGTGCCTTCCCCGCTGGTCAGTTTTTTATTTTGTTGGGGAGCTATGCCTTGCTCCGTTGTCAGAGAATACTTACCCGCACAATAGTCCAGTAGCCGCACGCCCCCTGAGGAAAACCCTGAATACGCCCGCGGGGCGTCTCCGGTACAAGGCGCTGCGGGGTGATTGGAAGCTCGAAGAGTTGGCAGGATGCCCGGGAAAACCCGCCATAAAGCGGGAGTGCATCAAGGTGGCCAACCGTGTTCGCGCGCAACAATAATCCGTCATGAACGCCCGTCCCGAAGCCACGCAGGCCGCGCCCGACGCGCAGCTGCCCGCCGAATTCCGTTCGGCGCTGCAGCTGGCGCAGGCGGCCGTGTGGGATTGGCAGATCCCCGTGGATCGTTTCCAGGTCGACGAAGCGTGGGTGCGCGCCTTCGGCATCGAGGTGGGCGGCGGCCCGATGGCGCTGCGCGACTGGCAGAAGCGCATCCACCCCGATGACCTCGGCGCGTTCAACGCCGCCACCGATTCCTGCCAGCACGGCAGCGACCGCTTCGAGTGCGAGTACAGGTTGTTAGCCGCCGGGCACCGCTGGCTGTGGGTACTGCACCGTGGGCGTGTCGTGCAGCGCGAGCGCGACGGCGCCGCGGCGCGCATCACCGGCCTGCTGCTCGACATCGATCGGCGCAAGAGCGAGGAGGTGGCGCGCAGCGACAGCGAATCGCGCCTCGCCACCGCGCTGTGGGGCGCGCGCGCGGCGTTCTGGCAATGGCACGTGCCGAGCAACGCGCGCACCGCGAGCCCGCTGTGGCTCGCGATGACCGGCTACTCGCGCGCGCAGTGGGACGCGACGCCGAATCCGTGGTTCAACAACCTGCACCCCGAGGACCGCGAGGAGGTCGACCGCCAGTTGCGCGAGCACGCGCAGGGCCTGCGCGACTCGGTGGAATTCGAATACCGCTTCAAGACCGCGAACGACGAGTACCGCTGGATGCAGGACCGCGGCCGCGCGGTCGAATGGGATCTCACGGGGCGGCCGGTGCTGGTCATCGGCGTGACGCTCGACATCGATGCCAACAAGCGCGCCGAGGCGCACCTGCGTTCCAGCGAGCACATGCTCGAGACGGCCGCCTGGGGTGCGGGTATCGGCCTGTGGGAAACCAACTTCACCACCGACACCACGCGCTGGTTCAACGACTGGTGCGATCGCCACGACATCGACCCGTGCACCGGCGGCGACCACGTATCGCGCTGGGACCAGAACCTGCATCCCGACGAAGGCCCCGAGGCCGTGCGTCGCTACTTCGAGCACGTCAACGGCAAGGCCGAGTACTACGACGCCGAATACCGCATCCGCACTCGTTCCGGCCAGTGGCGCTGGGTGTTCGAGCGCGGCCGCGTGGTGGAGCGCGACCCCAACGGCAAGGCGCTGCGCATGCTGGGCGTGTGCATGGACCTCGACGACAACAAGGTGTCCGAGCTGCTCGCCAACGCGCGCAACGAGCGCGTCGAGGAGGCGCTGCAGCTGACTACCGCGGGCGTGTGGGACTGGGACGTCGAAAAAGGCATCACGCACAACACCGACGGCTACTACCGGGTGTTCGGCGTCGACCCCGAGTTCGGCCGCGCCAACGCCATGAACTGGCGCCAGCTCCTGGACATCGACCCTGAGCACGCCGCCGACCAGTTCCGGCGCAGCCTGATGAGCGTGGACCCCTCTGCGCACATGCTGGAGATCGAATACCGCTTCCGTCACACCGACGGCAGCTGGCACTGGGCGCTGGATCGCGCCTACGTCACCGAGCGCATGCCGGACGGCTCGACCAAGCGCGTGCTCGGCCTGGTGGTGGACATCACCGAGCGCAAGCTGCGCGAGACCGCGCTCTCGGCCGCCGACCAGCGGTTTCGCGCCATCGCGCGCGAGCTCAATTGCCTCATCTACGAGATCGACACGCAGACCGGGCTGGCCAACAGCGAAGGCTGCGAGCGCGTCGTGGGATATACATCCGCCGAGCTGGCGGTGCCCGCCCGGTGGTCTGCGCTCGTGCACCCCGAGGACCAGCACCTGCTCAAGCAATGGTTCGATCGCGACGTCGGGTCGATGGTGGCGCTGCAGTACCGCATCCGTCATCGCGACGGCCACTACGTGACCCTGCTGGATTCGCCCTGCGTGGTACGCGACGCGGCCGGCAAGGTGGTGCGCATCGTCGGCGTCGCCCTGGACATCAGCGACCAGGCTCGCGCGCAGGAAGCGCTGCGTTCCTCGCAGGAACTGCTGCAGATGGTCGCGGCCGGCACCAGCGACTGGCTGATCCTGGTCGACACCGAACGGCGCGTGCAATTCATCAACCGCGGCATCCGCACGCATTCGCGCGAGAGCATCGTCGGGCAGCGGCTCGACGAGATCGCCGTGCCCGAGGATCGCGCCAATATCCTCGCGGCACTCACCCACGTGCTGACCACCGGCGAGTCGGTCGACCTGCAACTCGCCGCCGCCGGCGCGCAGTACGGCGGCCGCTCCTTCGACTCGCGCATCCGCGCGGTGCGCTCGGCCGGCACCATCACCGGCGCGGTCATCAACATCACCGAGATCACCGACCGCCAGGCCGCGCAGCACCTGCGCGAGACGCAGGCGCGCATGTTCGAGCTGTTGCACGAAGGCGTCGTGGTCATCGATTCGGCCAACACGATCCGCATGGCCAACCCCGCGTTCGAGCGCATGTTCGGCTTCGCGCCGGGCGGCGCCGTAGGCACGCCGATCGAAGAGCTGATCGCGCAGCCGGCCGGCGTGCGCCGCGAGCAGCTCGAGCAACAGTTGTTAGGCGCCGCCGGTGACGTGCCTCTGCCCGCGCCCGTGGAATTCAAATGCCGGCGGCGCGACGGCAGCACCTTCGATGCGGCCTGCGTGGCGACCCTCACGCATCTCGACGGCGCCACGCACCGGCTCGCCGTCATCACCGACGTCACCGAGCGCCGTGGACTGGAGCGCGAGATCCTCGAGATCGCCGGGCGCGAGCAGTTGCGCATCGGCTCGGACCTGCACGACGGCCTCGGACAGGACCTGACCGGCGTGGCGCTGATGCTGCGCAGCGTGGTCGCGCAGTTGCGCAAGGAAAACTCCTCGGCGCGCACCGACGTCGAAGACATCATCAGCCTGGTCAACGGCGCCATCGAGAGTACGCGCGCCATGGCGCGTGGCCTCGCCCCCGTGGGTGCGGACCGCGGCGGACTCATCGCCGGCCTGCAATCCATGGCCGTGCGCGGCATGGAGCGCTACGGCATCCGCGCGCACTTCAATACCTCGCTGAAGGAGCCCCTGACGCTCGACGACGGTGCTGCGACGCACCTATACCGCATCGCCCAGGAGGCATTCACCAATGCCATCCGGCACGGGCGGGTCACCCAGGTCAGCATCGACCTGGCCACGGCCGATGGCACCCTGACGCTGTCCGTGCAGGACAACGGCCGGGGTTTCGATGAGCGAAACGCCAGCAATGGCATGGGCATGAAGCTGATGCGCTACCGCGCGCAGATGCTCGGGGGCGACGTCGCCATCGCGAACAACAAGGGCGGCGGCGTGATCGTCCGCTGTACCTGCCCGCACCGCGTGCCGAGCGACGGCGAATCGCAGCCGCGCGGCGGGTTTCCGCTCAAGGACTGAGGGGTTCCGCGGGGCAGGACCAAAGGCCCATTGCGCTCGATCTAACTATAGGGCCGTGTAGGACAAAGGATTGACGCTCCGCCACATCGCCGTATGATTCGACCCTAATAATTGCGCGTAGGGGACGATCATGACTGCAGCCATGGCCACCAAGCGCCAGATCCTCATCGTCGACGATCACCCGATCGTCCGTCAGGGGCTGCGGCGCATGTTCGAGGCGGAACCGGACCTGGCGGTGATCGGCGAGGCGGATTCCGAGCCCGCCGCCCGCGAAGCCATCCGCGCCAAGAAGCCCGACATCGTGGTGGTCGACCTGTCGCTGGAGCGTGGCGACGGCATCGAGCTGGTGCGCCAGATGCACGCCGAAATGCCCGAGCTGCGCATGCTGGTGTTGTCGATGCACGACGAGACCATCTACGCCGAGCGGCTGCTCGCCGCCGGCGCCATGGGCTACATCATGAAACAGGCGGCGTCCGACCAGCTGCTGATCGCCGTGCGCCGGGTACTCGATGGCCGGACCTACGTCAGCGAGACCGTGCAGCGCTCGCTCGACCAGCGCGCCGGCGAGAACCGCTCCGAGACCAACGACCCGGTGGCGCGCCTGTCGAACCGCGAAGTGCAGATCCTGAACATGATCGGCCGCGGCATGAGTTCGCGCGAAATCGCGCAGGAGTTCACGCTGTCGGTGAAGACCATCGAGTCACACCGCCAGACCATCAAGCACAAGCTCGGCCTGGCCACCAACAGCCAGCTGCTTCAGTACGCGATGAAGTGGTTTTCCGGCGGCACCCAGCGGAGTTAAGACGGTGCCGGAGCATGCATTCCGGCATAACTCGTACCCTGCGTAATACCCTCGAATTCGGCCAAAAACGGCCGAGTTATGCCGGAATGCATGCTCCGGCACCGTCTTCGCCCCGGTTCAAACCCGGCCCCCGGTTTTCGTCTCTAATCCCCGTACGAGGGAGAGACGTTTGGCCGATGGTTCGACAGCCCGGATCATGAAGACCGAGACGGTCGTCAGTTTCGACGCCGCGCTCATCGAGCGCGCGCAGAAGGGCGACAGCCGAGCCTTCGAACGTCTCTACCGCGAACACGTGGCGCGCGTGCACGGGTTATGCCTACGGATGACCCGCAACCCGGACACCGCCGCCGACTGCGTGCAGGACGCCTTCATCAAGGCGTGGAAGGCCCTGCCGCGATTCGAGGCCCGCAGCAGTTTTTCGACCTGGCTGCACCGGATCGCGGTGAACACGGTGCTCGAG
>DASUGK010000073.1:0-8421 GCA_036274075.1 Steroidobacteraceae bacterium
TGCCGACGTGCGCGCGGTGGTCGAGGGGCTCGCGCCCGGACTCGCCCGCGGCGCGCTCGTCATCGACTGCTCCACCGTGAGCGCCGATACCGCACGCTGGGCCGCGGACTTCCTCGCGGCCCGCGGCGTGCGCTTCGTCGATGCGCCCGTGAGTGGCGGCGTCGAGGGCGCGAAGAACGGCACGCTGGCCATCATGTGCGGCGGCGATGCGGCAGCCTTCGAGGCAGCGCGGCCGGTGCTCGCGGCCATGGGCAAGACCATCGAATACTTCGGCGCAAGCGGCGCGGGCCAGGCCACCAAGGCGACCAACCAGATCATGTGCGCCGGCATCATCCGTGCCTGCGCCGAGGCCATGGCCTTCGCGGGCGCGCACGGCCTGCCGCTGGATCGCGTCATCTCCACGCTCGGTGCCGGCGCCGGCTCGAGCTGGTACTTCGTACACCGCGCGCCGAACATGATGCGCGAGAGCTACCCCGCGGGATTCCGCGTGAAGCTCCACGCCAAGGACCTCGGCATCTGCCGCGACATGGCGGCGCGATTCGGCGTGTCGCTGCCGGTGGTGGACTCGATGCTGGCCGAGTACGCCGAGTTGATTGAGCTCGGCTACGGCGACGAAGACATTTCCGCCACCCACCGCCTCAAGCAGGCGCTGTTCAAAGGGCCGGCGCCGCGCTCATGAACACGGGCGCGCGAGACATGCCCGCGCGGGATCCTGCTTCGACCGGCGGGGCGCAGACCACTCAGCTCTACCTGCCCGACTTCTGCCGCGCCCGCGCGGTGCTCGCCATCGTGATCATCTGCGAGCTCACCGCGCTGGTGCTGGCGCTGGCGCGCAACCAGGCGGCACTGGGCTTCTGGCCCGACCTGGCGCGCACCTCGATGTTCCTGCTGTGGATCGGCCTGTTCGGCGCCGGCATGTTGTGCGTGTTGCGCTCCTACCTGAACCGCATGTCGCTGGCGCGCGGCTCGGCCATCGTGCTGCTGCTCACCGCCGTGCTGGTGGCCATCATTTCGTCGGTGGCGTACTGGATCGGCAGCCGGGCCGGCTTGGCCGACGCCGGCGCCATCCTTCCCGAGGATCACTGGACCTTCCTGGTGCGCAACGTGGCCATCACGCTGGTGGTGACCGCGGTGGCGCTGCGTTATTTCTACGTGACGCACGAATGGCGCCACAACGTCGAGCTGCAGGCCAAGGCGCGTGTGCACGCGCTGCAGGCCCGCATCCGCCCGCACTTCCTGTTCAACAGCATGAACACCATCGCCGCGCTCACGCGCAGCAACCCGGCGCGCGCCGAGGAAGCGGTGCAGGACCTGGCCGACCTGTTCCGCGCCAATTTGAGTGAAAAACGCAACCAGATCCCGCTGTCCGACGAGATCGACGTGGCGCGCACCTACCAGCGCATGGAGCAGCTGCGCCTCGGCGACCGGCTGCGCGTGGAATGGAAAGTGGATTCGCTGCCGCGCGACGCACTGGTGCCCGGGCTCATGCTGCAGCCGCTGCTCGAGAACGCCATCTACCACGGCATCGAGCCACGTCCCGACGGCGGCGTCGTCACGGTGAACGGCGAATTCAACAAGGGCATGATCACGATTGTCGTGCGCAACCCGCTGCCCGCGGCCAACCTCACGATGCGCGAAGGCAACCGGCTGGCGCTGGCCAACATCAAGGAGCGCATGGACCTCATGTACGAGGACCGTGCGACCGTGAAGTCCGGCCGCTTCGACGACGAATACATCGTCACGCTGCGCTTCCCGTTCCAGCCCGTCAAACCGACATGAGCCCTCTTCCATGAGTTTGAGAGTCCTGGTGGTGGACGACGAGCAGCCGGCGCGCGAGCGCCTGCGTTCCATGCTCCAGGAAACCGAAGGCTTCGAAGTCGCCGGCGAGGCCGGGAACGGCCAGCGCGCGCTCGAACTCTGCGACTCGCTGCAACCCGACATCGTGCTGCTCGACGTACGCATGCCCGGCATCGACGGCCTGGAAGTGGCGCGCCAGCTCGCCACCCAGCCCGAACCGCCGGCGGTGATCTTCATCACCGCCTTCGACGAATACGCGCTGCAGGCCTTCGAGTCCGAGGCCATCGCCTACCTGCTCAAGCCCATCCGCGCCGAGAAACTGCTGGCCGCCCTCGCCAAGGCCGGCCGCCTCACGCGGCCGCAACTGCAGCAGGTGGCCAGCGCCGCGCGCGAGAGCCCGCGCCGCACGCACATCGGCGCGCGCGGCCGCGACGGGCTCAAGCTGATTCCCGTCGACGAGGTGTTCTGCTTCCACGCCGACCAGAAGTACACGACGGTCAAGCACCAGAAGGGCGAAGACCTCATCGAGGATTCGCTGAAGACACTCGAAGAGGAATTCGCCACGAATTTCGTGCGCATCCACCGCAACGCGCTGGTCAACACGAAATACCTGGAGCGCATCGCCCGCGACGCCAGCGGCCAGCACTTCGTGCACCTGCGCGGCCTGCCCGAGGCACTCGAGGTCAGCCGCCGCATGGCGGGTGATCTCAAGGATCGGTTCAGGATCTAGGCCGGGCCTAGCGAAGTGAATCGAAGGGCCCGTGCGCCCGCACCACGGCGCCGGGCTCGAGTTCATGCGTCTCGATTTCGATGCACCTGGCATTCGCCGCGACCACGGGCACGCGTTCGCGTTCGCCGCCGGCGCTTTCGACGTCGATGAACTGTCCGGGGCGCGTCGCGAGCGGCGTCGACCCCAGGATCTTCAGGCGGACATGCCAGCCGCCCGTGGCCAGCCGGGTCACCGATTCCACCAGCACACCGTGCGCCGTCGTCGCCATCGGCGCACGCGCCCGCACGACGAGGTCGGATCGCGGCCGTGCCTGGCACAGCAGCACTTCGCCGCGCGCGGCTTCGGAAGCCACGATGCCCGGCGGTAACACGCCGTCGGGATAGAAGATCTCACCCGACACCAGGTGTGCCTTGCAGGTGGCGCAGCGGCCGGCGCGGCAGCTGTGTGGCAGCGGAATGCCGGCCGCGAGAGCCGCGGCGAGCACGTTCTCGTCGGCCGAGACCTCGATGATGCGTCCGGCCGGTTCGATCTGTACCTTGAATCGCGTCAGGACGAAGCGCCCTTCGTTATAGTGTCCGCCGCGACGCTAACACACCGCGAGGGCGACCATGTTCGAGAACCCGACGAGGGCGGAGATCGACGACCTGCTGAGGCGCGTGAGGACCATCGCCATCCTCGGGCTGTCCGATACGCCGGGGCGTCCCAGCCACAACGTGGCCAAGGCGTTGCAGAAGTTCGGGTACCGCATCGTGCCGGTGAATCCCGGCGCCTCGGAAATCCTCGGGGAAAAATCCTGGCCCGACCTGCAGTCGGCCATGCAGGGCGCGGGGCCCATCGACGTGGTGGAGGTGTTCCGCCGCCCCGAGCACGTGGCCGCGATCGTCGAAGATGCGATCCGCCTGGAAGTGCCGGCATTGTGGCTCCAGGACGGCGTCATCGACGAGGCGGCGGCCACCAGGGCGCGAGACGCGGGCATCTTCACCGTCATGAACCGCTGCATGTTCCGCGACCGCTCGACACTGGCCGCGTGAGCCGCGAAGTGATCTAACTACCGACCAGCGGCGATTTCCACGCGATTGCCTTCCGGATCGCGCACCACGCATTCGTAGTAACCGTCGCCGGTGCGCCGCGGCCCGTCGAGAATGGCGATACCTTCCGCGGCGAAACGCTTCGCCAGCGCATCCACCGCGGCTTCGTCGCCGACCGCGATGGCGATGTGCGCGAGGCCCAGCTGCTCGCCTGCGCTGCGCGAGTCGACGTCCACGCGTGTCATGACTTCCAGCCGCGCACCGCCCGCGAATTCCACGAAGCGCGAGGCGAATTTCTTTCGGGGATTCTCGTAGCGCTCCCCGATGCGCGCGCCGAACCAGCGCGCGTAGAACGCCGCCACCGCTTCCAGGTCGCGCACCCACAACGCCACGTGTTCGATACGCGCGTTCAGGTGATCTCCTTGAGCATGACGTCGTCGGTCTGCGGATCGCTGCCGACGACGAACACCTGCGTGCCCACCTTGCGGAAGCCGCACTTGCGGTAGAACGCCTGCGCGCGCTCGTTGCGTTGCCAGACGCCCAGCCACAGTTCCCGTGCCCCGCGCGCACGCGCTTCGCGTTCCACCGCCGCCATGAGCTCGCGCGCCAGTCCGTGGCCATGGAATGGCTTGTCGACGTAGAAGCGCTTGAGCTCGATGGGCTTGTGCGTCGGCACGTCGGCCGGCGCGCGTTCCGCCTGCAATTGTGCGAAAGCGCCGAATTTGCCGTCGGCGTCCACGGCCAGCAGCGTGGCGTACAGCGGGTCGGCGATCTCGGCGCGCTGCAGGTCCGGGCGCCAGGCCGAGGCCAGGTGCCTGGCCATGTCCTCGGCGGTGTTGTCCCTGGCGAACGACTCGTAGAACGTGCGCGCGCCGAACTCGGCCAGCGCCTCGGCATCGGCGGCGGTGGCGCGGCGGATTTTCATGTCCCGAATGCCCTGCATGGGTGCGCTGATCGTAAG
The DNA here is from genome assembly GCA_036274075.1 of Steroidobacteraceae bacterium. GTDB lineage: Bacteria > Pseudomonadota > Gammaproteobacteria > Steroidobacterales > Steroidobacteraceae > CADEED01. The sequence goes on from DASUGK010000073.1 coordinate 4,517, forward strand.
GTATTCTTGCCGCCATGCAGCTCGAGTTCACCAAGATGCACGGCCTCGGCAACGATTTCATCGTTTTCGACGCGCCGCGCGACGGCCGCCTGCCTACCGCCGCCGAATGGCGCGCGCTGGCGGCGCGCCACACCGGCATCGGCTTCGACCAGGCGCTGGTGATCGAGCCGCCGCGCCGCGCGGGAACCCAGGCTTACTACCGGATCTTCAACGCCGACGGCGGCGAGGTCGAGCAATGCGGCAACGGCGTGCGCTGTCTCGCCGCGTTCCTGCATCGCCGTGGCGCGCTGAACGCCAACGGGAATGGCGGTGAGATCGTCCTCGACAGCCCGGCGGGTCTCATCCGCGCGCGCGTGCACGATGCCAATCTCATTTCCGTCGACATGGGCCCGCCCAACTTCGACCCCAAATCCCTGCCGTTCGAAGCGTCGGCGGAAGCGCACGTGTATCCGCTCGCGGTCGCCGGCACCGAGGTGGAGATCGGCGCGGTGTCGATGGGAAATCCGCACGCGGTGCTCACCGTGAACTCGGTGGCGAATGCGCCGCTGGACCGTCTCGGGCCTGCCATCGAGAAACACCCACGATTCCCGAATCGCGTGAACGTCGGTTTCATGGAAATCGTCGATCGCACGCACATCCGTCTGCGCGTGTTCGAGCGTGGTGTCGGCGAGACACTGGCCTGTGGCACGGGCGCATGCGCCGCTGTCGCCGTGGGCAGACGACACGGCCGGCTCGATGCGACGGTGGAAGTGGAATTGCCGGGCGGAAAACTCGAGATCACCTGGGCCGCGCCCGGCGAACACATTTGGATGAAAGGGCCGACCGCTGTATCTTTCACGGGCCGAGTCGATATCTAGTCGAGCCGAACTCCAGGGAGTCGCAAAGAATGAGCACCCAGACCGCACGTGGTTTGCCTGCGGGCCAGACGGATGAAGAACGCATCGAGCGTTACCTGACTCTCAACCCGGATTTCTTCGAGCGTCACCAGCCGTTGCTTGCGCGCATGCGTCTGCCGCACATGCGCACCGGCTCGACGGTGTCGCTGGTCGAGCGCCAGGTGGAAGTGCTGCGTGACCAGAAGACCGACGCGGATCGCCGGCTCGCCGAGTTCATCGCGGTGGCGCGCGCCAACGACCAGCTCGCCGAGCGCATCCATCGATTCACGCGCCGCCTGTTGCGCGCCACCACGGCCGCGAGTGCGATGACCGCGCTCGAAGCCAGCCTGCGCGAAGACTTCGATGCCTTCCACTCGGTGCTGCTGCTGACCGCGCCGGTGGCCTCGCTCGCGGACACCGAGTTCGAACCCTTCCTGCGCAAGCTGCCGGCCGACGACGCCAACATGCGCACCTTCGAGGCGTTGCTCGCCACCGGCAAGCCGCGTTGCGGCCAGGTGCGCGATACGCAGCGCGATTTCCTGTTCGGGCCCGAAGCCGCGAGCATCGGCTCGGTGGCGCTGGTCCCGCTGGGTGAAGCGGGCTCGCTGGGACTGCTCGCCCTGGGCAGCGCCGAGCGCGAACGCTTCCACCCGGGCATGAGCACGGAGTTCCTCAAGCGCATGGGCGAGCTCATCACGGATGCCCTTTCACGGTAGTGAGCGCGACTGGCGGACGGCGCCGCCTCGGCGACGTTTCCGTCGTGGCGCGTGAGCGCCTGGAAACACTCGATCGTCGCTGGATAGACGGCTACCTGGCGCACCTCGCCCGCGAGCGTCGGCTCTCACCGCACACCTCGTCCAACTACGCACGCGACGTCGGCGCGCTCGCGGACTACCTCGAGCGCGGCAACGTCACCGACTGGAAACGCGTCGACAGCCAGCACGTGCGCCTGTTCGCGGCGCGCTCGCATGCCGGCGGGCTGAGTCCGCGCAGCGTGCAGCGGCGGCTCTCGGCGGTGCGCGGCTACTTCAACTACCTGGTGCGCGAAGGCGTGGTGGCCAGCAACCCGGCGGTGGAGATCCGCGCGCCCAAGGCCGCGCGGCGCCTGCCTGGCACGCTCGACGTCGACCAGATCACGCAGCTGCTCGAGGCGCCGGCGGGCGATGCTCTCGCGGTGCGCGATCGCGCCATCATGGAGCTGTTCTATTCATCGGGCCTGCGACTGGCGGAGCTGGTCGGCCTCGGACTCACGGACGTGGACCTCGCCGACCGCACGGCCCGTGTGCTCGGCAAGGGCGCCAAGACCCGCATCGTGCCGGTGGGCCGCAAGGCCTGCGAGGCCATCCGCGCCTGGCTGCGGGAACGAGGCGCACTCGCCGGCGTCGACGAGACGGCGCTGTTCGTGGGCCGCAACGGCACTCGCCTCAAGCCGCGCGCCGTGCAGCTGCGCATCGCCCACTGGGCGCGGCGCGCCGGGCTGCCGAGCCGCGTTTATCCGCACCTGTTCCGGCATTCGTTCGCGACGCATCTTCTTGAATCGAGTAAGGATTTGCGCGGCGTCCAGGAGCTGCTCGGCCACGCCGACATCTCCACGACGCAGGTCTACACTCACCTTGATTTCGCCCACCTGGCCCGCACCTACGACGCTTCCCACCCTCGGGCAAAACGCAAGTCGTAGGTCTACATGAGTGAAGTTTTCAACCCGCATGGCACGACCATCCTGGCCGTCCGGCGTAACGGCGCCGTCGCCATCGGCGGCGACGGGCAGGTCACGCTCGGCAACACGGTGATGAAGGGCAACGCCCGCAAGGTGCGTCCCCTCGGCAATGGCAAGGTGCTCGGCGGTTTCGCCGGGGGCACGGCCGATGCCTTCACGCTGTTCGAGCGCTTCGAGGGCAAGCTCGAGAAGTTCGGCAACCTGACTCGCGCCGCCATCGAGCTCGCCAAGGACTGGCGCGGCGACCGTTACCTGCGGCGCCTCGAGGCGCTGCTGCTGGTGGGCGACACGAAGAACCTGTTCGTGATCTCGGGCAATGGCGACGTGATCGAACCCGAGCACGACCTCGTGGCCATCGGGTCGGGCGGGTCCTACGCGCAGGCCGCGGCGCGGGCGCTGTCCGAGAACACCGAGCTGTCGGCGCGCGACATCGTCGAAAAGTCGCTGAACATCGCCGCCGACATCTGCATCTACACGAATCGCAACCTCGTGATCGAAGAATTGAAGCCCGAGAAATAGATGAGCATGACTCCCAGACAGATCGTTTCCGAACTCGACAAGCACATCATCGGGCAGGCCGATGCCAAGCGCGCCGTGGCCATTGCGCTGCGCAACCGCTGGCGCCGCATGCAGATCCAGGATCCGCTGCGCCAGGAAATCACGCCCAAGAACATCCTGATGATCGGCCCCACGGGCTGCGGCAAGACCGAGATCGCGCGGCGCCTCGCGCGCCTCGCCAACGCACCCTTCGTGAAAGTGGAAGCCACCAAGTTCACCGAGGTGGGCTACGTGGGCCGCGACGTGGATTCCATCGTCAAGGACCTGGCCGAGGTCGCCGTGAAGATGGCGCGCGACGAGGAAATCTCCAAGGTTCGCGAGCGTGCGCGTGATGCTGCCGAGGAACGCATCCTCGACGCGCTGCTCCCGCATCCGAAGAAAATGGGCTTCTCGACGGATGCCGAGGATCCCGGCCGCGACAACGACACGCGGCAGAAATTCCGCAAGATGCTGCGCGAAGGCCAACTGAATGAACGCGAGATCGAGATCGAGCTGCGCTCCATTCCGCCGGGCGTGCAGATCATGGCGCCTCCGGGCATGGAGGAGATGCAGGAGCAGCTCTCGAACATGTTCGCCAACATCGGCGGGCAGCGCACCAAGCCGCGCAAGCTCAAGGTGAAGGAGGCGCAGAAACTGCTGGTCGACGAAGAGGCCGCCAAGCTCGTCAACGAGGAAGAGCTGCGCGCACGCGCGCTGCAGAACGCCGAGCAGAACGGCATCGTGTTCATCGACGAGATCGACAAGGTGGCGCGCCG
>DASUGK010000074.1:0-21703 GCA_036274075.1 Steroidobacteraceae bacterium
CATGGGCGCGATGTGGTCGAAGACCTGGTCCTCGGTCTGCGCCTCGGCCTGCGTGGCGTCGGAGCGCGTGAGCTCGAACGAGCCCAGCATCATGATCTCGTGCACCACGTTGCCGTGTTCGTCGACGCGCAGCCGCGAGCCGGTGGTGCCGCGCGTCGAATACACGCGGCGCTCGACGTTGGCCGTGGTATCCGCCGGCACGGCGGTCAGCTCGACGGTCACGGGTTCGAGCTTGGCCGTATCCCAGGAACGGTACTTCAGCGGCTCGCGCGCGTCGCCGCGGCCCACGGCCGCGAGCCATTCGCGCGCCCATTCATCGGACTTGAGGCCACGCGCGGCGTCGGCGATGCGTTGGGTGCTCTTCGCCTTGCCGAGCCCATGGCTCACCTCGAGATCGTCTCCGGCGACCACGGCCTCGACGCGCGAGTGACCCTCGCTGGTTTCCACCTCGCGCAACATGCGCCGCAGGGAGCCGTCCGGCGCGCTCTCCACCTCGAAGTGCAGGCGATAGCGCGCGCGCCGCCCGGTCTTGCCGAGGCGGATCTCGACGCGCTCGGAGTCGACGATGCTGGTGCCGCTCACCGTGCGCGTCACCAGCGCATGGCCGACCTTGATCTCGTTGGCGTTCACCACCTGCCAGCGTTGCGTGGTGGCGGGCTGCGTCTCGGCGGCGTTCGCGTTCAGGCTGGCGCCGGCCAGGAGCGCCATCGTCATCACGCCGGGGATCATCACTCCGGGAACCAGCCCCGCGATTCGTGCATGCACAAACAACTCCCCTCCCATACACTTCGGCGCACTCTATGCGAAGCGCGGCATGACCGTCGATCAAACCATCAACTCGCTGGTGGCGCCCATCGCGGACTGGCTGGGCGCGGTGGTGTTCTACGCCGTGCCGGTGGGACAGGCCCGGCTGCCGCTGATCCTGGTGTGGCTGATCATGGGCGGCATCGTCTGCACGCTGGCCTTCCGCTTCGTGAACCTGCGCGGCTTCCGGCATTCTGCGCGCGTGATCCGCGGCGATTTCTCGAGCAGGGATCATCCCGGCGAGGCCACGCCATTCCAGGCATTGTCGACCGCGGTATCGGGCACGGTGGGCCTGGGCGCCATCGGTGGCGTGGCCGTGGCGGTGTCGCTGGGTGGGCCCGGCGCGGCGTTCTGGATGGTGGTCGCGGGCTTCCTCGGCATGAGCACCAAGTTCGCCGAGGTCACGCTGGCGGTGAAATACCGCAAGGTGCGGCCGGACGGTACCGTGTCCGGCGGTCCCATGTACTACGTGCCCATCGCGTTGCAGCGCGTCGGTATGCCGCGGCTCGGCAAGTTCCTCGCGGGATTCTTCTGCGTGGCCGCGGTGGGCGGCTCGTTGACGATTTTCCAGGTCAACCAGGCTTACGCGCAGTTCCACGCCGTCACCGGCTTCGACCAGGCGTTCCTGTTCGGGGTGATCGTCGCGGTGTGGATCGGTATCGTGCTGTTCGGCGGCGTCAGGCGCATCGTGAAGTGGACCGACAAGCTGTCGCCGTTCATGTGCCTGCTGTACGTGCTGGCCTGCATCGTGGTGCTGGGGGCTAACTACGCCAACATTCCGGGCGCGCTGGCCACCATCGTGCGCGAGGCCTTCGTGCCGGACGCCGTGGCCGGCGGCATGGTGGGCGCGCTGATCCAGGGATTCCGGCGCGCGGCCTTCGCCAACGAGGCCGGGCTCGGCAGCGCGCCCATGGCGCATGCCACGGTGCGCACGCGCGAGCCCATGTCGCAGGGCTTCGCGGCGCTCATGGAGCCCTTCCTCGACACCGTCGTCATCTGCCTGCTCACCGCGCTCGTGGTGGTGGTGAGCGGCGTGTACCAGAGCAGTGCCAGCGAGGGCATCGCGCTGACCTCGGACGCTTTCGCCACGGTGGTGCCGTGGTTCCCGGTGGTGCTGGCGGTGGTGGCCATCCTGTTCGCGCTGTCGACCGTGCTCTCGTGGGGCTACTACGGCGAGCAGGCCTGGACCTGGCTGTTCTCGGATCGCAAGGCGAGCCGCGTGGCCTACCGGCTGTTCCTGTGCTCGGTATTGTCCGTGGCGGCCACGCTCGACATCGGGCAAGTGGTCAACATCGTCGACTCGCTGAATTTCAGCATGGCGATCCCGAACCTGATCGCCGTCTATCTACTTATCCCGGAGCTGCGCATCGAGCTCGCCAACTACTGGAAGAAACATGTCGCGTAAAGCCTATTTATGGACCCTCGGCATCGTCTACCTGGCGTGGTGGGTGCTCATGGCCATCAAGCCCAAGCACTTCGACGACTGGCTGATGGAGAACATCCTGGTGTTCCTGGCGGCGGGCGTGCTGGTGTTCACGTACAAGGCATTCCCGTTGTCACGCGTGTCGTACACCTGCATCTTCGTGTTCCTGGTGTTGCACGCGCTCGGGGCGCATTACACCTACGCCGAGGTGCCGTACCAGCAGTGGTTCCCGTCACTGGCGGGCGGGCGCAACCACTTCGACCGGCTGGTGCATTTCAGTTATGGCCTGCTGCTGGCCTACCCGATCCGCGAGATGTTCCTGCGCATCGGCAACGTGCGCGGCTTCTGGGGCTACTTCCTGCCGCTGGACCTGACGATGTCGACGTCCATGCTCTACGAGCTCATCGAATGGGCCGCCGCGGAAACCGTGGGCAGCGATCTCGGCGCGTTGTACCTGGGTACGCAGGGCGACATCTGGGACGCGCACAAGGACATGGCCCTGGCCGCGCTGGGCGCCCTGATCGCCATGACCATCACCGCCATGGTGAACCGCCGCATGCAACGCGACTTCGCCAACGAATGGGCCGAAAGCATCCGCGTCAAACGCAAGAACCCCCTCGGCGAATCCGCCTGAGTCGGTGGAGTCGGTGGTGTCAGAGAGGGAAAGTCGGGATTACGTGGTGGTGTCAGAGAGGGATTGTCGGGATTACTCGGTTGCTTCGGGAATTCCGGGAATCGCGACGATCCCTCTCTGGCACCGGCATGGCGGCCAGTAAGATCGGCGCGTGGAGAAGCAGCGCCGTTCGTACCCGTGGATCATCGCGGTCGTTGCGATCTTCCTGTTCTTCTTCCTGGGGAAACAAGCGCAGAAGCGGCGCTTCGACCCGGCGGACCGGGGCTTCTTCGCGGTAACGGGCGTTGGTCTGCCCGCAAACCTGCGCGTGGCGTCCCACGCCAGCGACAGGAACGACAACCTTTTCCGCACGACTCACTACTGGATCGTCCAGGGGCCGATCGAGTCACTGCGGGAGCTGGCGCCGGCGCTGGCTTCGAGCGCTCGGATGAAGACGCACGCGGCGTGCTCGGCAATGTTGCTCGTGTCATGCCGCTCGGCGATGCCACGCTGCTCGAGGGATACTAAGGCAGCGTGGATGGCGGGCGGGATCACTGGCTGATGATCCTCGAACCCGGCGACTGCGCCGTCTTGGCGTGGTAGCGGGCGAATGCCGAATTGCCGGCCCGGCACCAATGCCGAAATGCCGGCCCGGCACCCAATTTCGGGAATCCCGACAATCCGTCTCTGACACCACTTTCCGGGGTTATTTCCGGGTCAGGGCGGCGAGGCGGGCTTGGGACAGGGCGTAGACGCTGCTGGCCTGGATCACGCCCTTGGTGGGTTTCTGCACGTGCGCGTAGTAGTCGCGCGCGGACTCGGCGTCGCCGTATGCCTCGGCCACCAGGCCAAAGCCGTACCAGGCCTGGTCATCTGGCTTGGCGATGCCCACCAGTTCCATGCCCTTGAGCAGCAGGTCGCGCGCCTCGCGCGGCTTGCCGCTGGCCGCGTACACGCACGCCAACGTGTGATTGATGGCGAGGCTGCGCCCCTGCGTCTCGTCGTAAGCCATGCGCGCCGCCTCGACGGCCCGCTCCGACACCGGCTGCGTGAGCAGCGACGTCCACGCGTACTGGTTGTAGTCAGACGCCGTCGCGCGGCCGCTGTCGATGAGCGGCTGCATGATCACGGGAATTTCGAGGAACCTGCCGCGCGCCTCGGCGCTGTGCACCAGCATTTCGCGCGCGATGGAATCATCCGGCAGCCGCGCCAGCCGCTCGTGCGACGCCGCGTCCACCGCATCCCACTGCTGCAACTGGATGCCCGCCCATTGCTGGTAGCGGAAGGCCAGCGCCGACGTCGGCACCGCCGTCACCAGCCGCCCGGCAACCTCCTGCAGCTCGCGCCACTGGCTGAGCTCGAGATGCACCTTGGCCAGCGCGAGATCCAGGCTCAGCCGGTCTGCGGGCTGATCCACGCCGGCGCGTGCCTCGCGCAACAGCGGCAACGCGCGTTCGCCCAGCAGGCAATCGGCCAGCAACAGCGCCGTCGCGAGCCGCGCCCGCGCCAGGTCCGCTTCCACGCCCACGGTCCACGCGCGCGCGAAGGCTGGCCCCTCGAGCGGGTCCTCGGCGTTGGAAGCACGCACCTCGACGCGCGCCCAGTCGAGCCAGCGCCGCGCGCCGTCGAAGTCGTTGGCCTCGATGCGCTCCAGGGCCATCAGCGCCACCGGCCCCATCCTCGGGGCAATGGTCAGGATGCGGTACGCACCGTCTTCCTTCACCACGTACACCGTCTGCGTATCGCCCGCGGCGCGCAGCCGCACGCGATAACCCACGGCATCATCGCCCTCGACGCTGACGCGCACGTTGCTGAACAGCAGGTCCGCGCCGACGTCCACGGGCAACTCCTGCCGCGTCAGCCCGGAGATGATGTTGCGCTGGGCGCGCGGGAAATCGAGGTTGTCGTACTGGTCCGCGCTGCGGCGGCTCAGCAGTTTGCGGATGGCGTCCGGCTTGCGGTCCGCCGCGAACAACTCGCCGAAGGCATGCAGCACCAGGCCTTTCGGGTCGTCCGGCGCGATGTTGCGGCCGTCCAGCTTCGTGGTCTTGCGCAACATGGCGATGCGCTGCGTATTGGCGGCGGTGGTAGTTTGGCCGCGCGTGCTGGCCTCGATGAGATCCGCGGCCGCCGCGTACTCGCGCAATCGCGTGAGGATGTTGCCGGCGCTGGCCAGCGCCGTGCGCCGGTCGGACTCGCTGCTCACCAGCGCACGCGACATTTCCAGGGCCGCGGGACCGCCGCGTTCGGCGGCCACGCTGGCGATCACCAGCGCGCGTTGCGTGATGCTCGGCGGCGCCTCGCGCAATGCCTCGCGCAGCTCGCCGTAGCGCCGCGCGTACAGCAACGCGTAATAAAGATTGTTGGCGTATTCGTCGGACCTCGCGTCTTCCTCGCTCAACAGCTTGCGCCGCGCGCGGTACTCGGCGATCGCCTGGTCGAGATCCGACTCGGGTGAATAGCGCACGCCGTTGACGTCGTGCTCGAGCAGCACGGCGAGATCGGCGGTAATGTCGGTGTTCTTCGGCTCGAGCTCGCGCGCCTTGTGATACGCCGCAATGGCAGCGGCGCGATCGAAACCCTCGCCGAAGCGCCGGCCCACCGCATCGTGCTGCAGCGTCCAGCCCAGCATCTTCCAGGCGAGCGCGGAGCCGGGCTCGAGCCTGGTCGCCATCAGCGCCTCGCGCTGCGCGCGCGTGCCGAGGCCGGCGTCGAGCAGCGCCGAGGCATTGCGCAGCCGATGCACGGCCTTGCGCGGGTACTTCGCCACCAGCGCCTCGTTGGCCTGCAACGCGCCCTTGAAATCGCCGTCGGCGCGCAGCGCCACGCCCACCTGGTCGAAGGCCACCAGTTTCATCTCGGCGGCGTTGAGCTCGCGCAGCGCCGTCACCAGCGCGTCGGTCTCGGCCGACGTGTAGCGGCCCTTGACGGTGTCGAAGGTCCAGGTGGCATTCACCGAACCGTCGGCGGCCAGCAGGTACTCGGTGGACAGCCGCGCGGGGCCCAGCTTCATGACATCGTTGGCGGGCAGGTCGCGCGCCTGGAATCCCGGCGGCGGCCGGATGCGGTATTTCCACACGGTGACGAAGGGTTCGAACACCACGTCCGCGGTGCGCGGCGCCTTTTCCTCGCCGTCGTCGACCGCATCGACGCGCTGGTCGATGTACTCCGGCAGCCGCGCGGTGATGTCCGCGAGGCGCACACCCACGGCCGACGTCTCGAGATCCGTGAAGCCCACGGGCGCGTCCTTCATCTCGATGGTCATGGAGTACGGCTTCGAGAAATCGTCGCTGGCGGTGTGCTCGTAGCTCACCAGCTCCTTGCCGCGATAGGTGTCGCGCATGTAGCTCTTGAGATCGTCGATGCGCGCCTTGGTGTCGGCGCCCGCGTACCAGGTGCGGTATTCGCCCTCGACGGTGCCGTGCGTCTCGGTGGTCTCGACGACACGCGCCGGGCCGTACTCGGCCAGGAAGAACTCGCGCGTCTCGATCTGCCGGTTTTCCGCCGAGCGCAGCGCGGGCGTCAGCGTGAGCTCGCGCGTGCCTTCACGGATGATGAGCGCGAGGCGGTCGGAATCCTGCGCCGGCAACGTGCCCACGCGCGCGTATTCGGCGGTGGCGTCTATCCACAAGTCCTTGCCACCGCCCGCCCCCGGCACGTACACGATGGCGTGGTTGAACATGCCGAGGCCGGGTAGTTCGGCCGACACGTCCTGGTCGTCGCCTGCGGACAGCAGCGCGAGATAGGCCTCGATGCCCGAGGCGCGCAACGCGGCGATCAGCAGCGTCGACTTGTCCTTGCAGTCGCCGAAGCGGCGCCGCAGCGTCTCGGAGGGGTACTCGGGGATCAGGCGCGCGGAGCCGAACTCGACGCCGGTGTAGCGCACCTCGCGATGCAACTTGCCAACGATCTTCGAGATCGTGTCGAGCGTGGGGCTCTGCGGTAGTTTGGCCGCATTGTTGCGCGCGGACTTGATGCCCGAAATCATCGGCCGCGCATCCTCGGGGCGGATGCGCGATTCCGTCATGTCGCGATACACCTTCGCGACCGCTTCCCAGGAGGCGCCGGTGGAGAACTCCACGCTCGGCCAGGCCGGCGCGTCGGCCGGCAGGTTGGCCTCCATCTCGCTCATCTCGTCGATGACGCCCTGCTCGAGCGTCCAGCGCACGCGGCCGTTGGCGCGCGTCTCCTTGATTTGCGCATTGGGCAGCAGGTTGGTGATGGTCTTGAGCGGCAGTGATTCGGGCGCGTCGATGACGAGGCGCGTGCGCAGCACCGGCACGGGCCGGCCGACGTATTCGCGGTACACCTCGCCGCCGGGGAAGAACGGCTTCTCGTCGCGCACCGTGATCTGTTCTTCGATCACCGCGCCCATGGCGACGGCCGGCAGCGGGCCTTCGAGCGTGTGGTCGTCGTCGTAGACCAGGTTGCCGTTGGCGCGAGTGCCGGCGTCGGTGAGCAGCTTCTGGTCGAGGTGGTGCTCGCGGCCATCGGTGGTGATGACGCGCGCGCGGATGATGGGGCGGGCCTGGTGCCAGGGCTGCCACTGGGCGCTGCTCGCGCCCCAGTTCTCGACGCCGTCCGGCGAGTCGACGCGGTAGATCATGCGCTCGGTGCGCGTGACGCGGTGTTGCTCGTCGAACACGAAGGTGCGCTCGTCGAGCAGCATCACCACGTCGGTGGAGCGTTCGCGCTTGATGGCGGATGCGGACTGCAGCAGGTCGCGGGCGGGGACCGCGAACGGGGCGCTATCCCAAGAGTCCGCCGAGCGGGCGACCCCGTGGGAAACCAGCAGGATGAGGGCGAATAGCAGGGGTCGGGAGGGGGACATGCGCGGCCTTCGGTCCATCGATCTGACCGCAGAATACCGGCGTCCAGAAACGTTAAATCGCGACTGCTTCACGCCTTTCTGTAGGCGCAGCCGGCCGGGGTGCTAGGCTCTCGCGTCATGACCGCCGCCGATGCTACCGGACTCTTGCAGTTGCGCGATGCGTTGCGCCAATTCGCGGACGAGCGCGACTGGGACCAGTACCACAGCCCCAAGAACCTGGCCTCGGCGCTGGCCGTGGAGGCCGCGGAGCTGCTGGAGCGTTTCCAATGGCTGACCGAGGACCAGAGCCGCAGCCTGCCGCCCGCCGAGCTCGCCAAGGTGCGCGAGGAGATGGCCGACGTGCTGAATTACCTGGTGCGGCTCGCCGACAAGCTCGACGTGAACCTGCTCGAGGCCGCGCGCGACAAGATCAAGGTCAACGCGCTCAAGTACCCCGTCGACAAGTCCCGCGGCTCCGCCCGCAAATACTCGGAGCTGTAGTGAGCTGCGACGGTGCCTGCGACGGTGCCGGCCCGGCACCGTCGCAGGCACCGTCACACCGAATAAATCCGTCCCCGACCAAACCGCCATTCCCGGACGCGGCGCCGCCGCCGGGTTGGTGGTGACGCCGCTTTTCATCGCGCAGGCAACCCGGGTTCGGGCAATAGCCGTCCCATCAAGGTCGTGATTGCATTCGAAAAAGCCGCGCGTCCCGGGGCGGGCTTTGCATGGCCGCCGGTAATCGTGCGCTGCAACGGGGGGTGGTTATTTGCACGCACTGCCGCAAACAAGGGCACAATGCGCGCCCATGGCCACTAACTACGTCCTCGTCGACTTCGAAAACGTGCAGCCGGACCTGTCGCTGCTCGCGCACACCACGTTCAAGGTGAAGGTGTTCTTCGGCGCCAAGCAGCAGGAAGGCCGAGTGCCGTTCAAGCTGCTCGACGCCATGCTCGCGCTCGGCGGCAACGTGGAACCCATCAAGGTGATGCGCACCGGCAAGAACGCCGTCGACATGCACATCGCGTACTACATCGGCCGCCTCGTGGAGAAGGAGCCGGCCGCGGAAATCCACATCATTTCGGGCGACAGCGATTTCGACACGCTGGTCGACTATCTCAAGTCGAAGGGCGTGAAGTGCAAGCGCGCCAAGACGATCACCGAGATCGCCAAGCAGGCGGCGGCCGCAAAGGCCCATGCGCACGCCGCGGCGCGTCCCGTCAAGGCAGCCAACCACCCCGCGCGCAAGCCACACAACGACAAGCTGGCGCCCATCATCAAGCAGCTGCATTCGCTCTCGGGCAAGCCCGCGACGCGCAAGAAGCTGGCCCAGACCGTTGCCAACTATTTCAAGCATCACGGCGGACCGCTCGCGGACAGCGCCGTCGAGCAGATCATCGACGACCTGATCCGCATGAAATACGTGAGCCAGAACGGCACCAAGGTGGCTTACCACCTGGCCTAGATCCCGCCGCGCGTGCAGCGCAGCGATGAACTTTCCCCGCCCCGGCCTGTCGAGGCGTGGGTGCTGTCAGAGCATTCCGAAACTAAGCCCCGGGGCGGATTGACGCCGCCTCCGGCAGATAGAATCCTCTGGCCTAACAATCAACATTTCTTGAAGGACAGGGTCGTGCACAAATTCTCCCGCCACGTCTTCTTCGCCGTCGCCGTGCTGGCCGCGGGCGCCGCGCAGGCGCAATGGACCGGCAAGGCCGAGGTCGGCCTGCTGTATTCCGACGGTAACAGCGAGGCCAAGTCGGCCAACGGCAAGCTCGACATGACGCACGAGGGCCAGACGTGGAAGCAGAACTTCTACGCCGCGGTGTTGTACGGCGAGAACGCCAGCTTCGCCACCGCCGAGCGCTACGAGGCGCATTACCAGGCGGACCGGAAGATCAATGACAAGTTGAGCTGGTTCGTCGGCCTGCGGGGCGAACAGGACAAGTTCAGCGGCTTCGCGTACCAGGTCACGCTGTCGACCGGCGCCACGTACAAGTTCATCGACACTGCGGACACCAAGTTCGACGCCTCGCTCGGTGCCGGTTATCGCCAATTGCAGCCGCAGGTGCTCATCAAGACGGACGCGGGCGAAGTGCTGGACCGCATCAAGGGCGAGGAGGACAGCGAGCCGGTGGTGACGCTGGGGTCCAACTACGAACATGCCTTCAACGACAGCACCAAGATCACCAACAAGTTCCTGGCCGAAGCCGGCTCGGACAACACCGCCGTTCAGAACGACCTCGCGCTGCAGGTGAACATGACCGAAGTGCTGGCGCTCGCCGTCGGCATCGGCGTCCGCTACAACACCGACCCCCCGCCGCTCGCTGAAGACACCGACACCCTCTTCACCGTCAACCTGGTCTACAACATCAAATGACCACAATCCCGCTTAGTGGTGTCAGAGAGGGATTGTTAGCGGTCGCGATTGCTGCGCTCGGAGCGCTGTCCGCGCCCGCGCTTGCCCAGGCGCCGGTCGGCGTGGGCGGCGGCGCCCGTGCCGGCTCGGGCAGCAGTGGCACTGTGACCGTGGCCAGCGGCCCGCACAAGGGCGATTACAACTTCGCGCCAACCGAAACCTGCTTCATCGCCGCCTTCGGCGACAAGCCGCTCGGCCTCTCGGTGGTCATGCAGTCGCAGAATTCCTCGCTGTCCATCGACGTACCCAACCTCGACCAGAAGCATTCCGGCGAGATCCAGATCGTGCTGGTGATCGCGGACATGAAGGCCGGCAAGGGCATGTCGAGCGTGACGTACGAAATCGACACGCGGCCCGACGCCTCGCTCGAACCCATGCAGAAGGCGGAGCGCGCCAACAAGGGGATGAGCGGCAAGGCGACGACGACGTTGATGGAGAAGAACGGGAACGCGCTACTGAGCTTCAGCGGGGAGACTGCGAGTGGGGTCAAGCTGGACGGGAGCGTGACCTGTCGGAAGGTGACCTGACCGAAAAGGGGACAGATCTATTTTTTCGAACTCCCGCCACCGCCGCAGCCCGCAAGGCCGCCCCCAATCAATGCGATCGAAATCAGCACTTTCAGGCGCATGCACCCCACAACGCGCTGCCACCCCCGGCCTGACACCACTTCTCGGGTTCGTGATGCGCCACGGCCACACATATATATGTCGCCTGCGGCCGGATGACTACACGGAGTCAGCACAGTCTCACCCCGGCACGGAGGACGCCTATCTACCGTAGGCGCCTGCGCCGCTTCTGAACCTGCCGCGAGAGGCGCACAACGGCATCATCCCCCTCATGCCGAGGCCGCCATGACTGCCACCGCACGGGCCCGCGCAGCCGCGATCGCCATCATCCTCGTCAACGCCGCGTTATCCGGGGCCTGCTCCCGCGACGACTCGCCGAGCGGTCCGTCACGCAGCGACGGCACGGCACAGACCGGTGCGAACACCGACAGCCGCATCGCCATTCCGCTCGCCGACTCACGGACACCTGCCTCCACGCGCGAGTTGCCCGACTTCACCGCGCTGGTGGATCACTACGGCGACGCCGTCGTGAACGTCTCCGTCGTGGGCCGCGCCGACTCCGAAGGAGGCGAGGACTCACTGCTGGAATTCTTCCGCCGCTTCGGCATGCCCGATCCGCACCAGCGCGGCGAGGGCGGCGATGCTCCGAGCGAAGGGCCACTGATGCGCGGCGCCGGCTCCGGCTTCATCGTCAGCTCAGACGGCTACATCCTCACCAACGCCCACGTCGTCGCGCACGCCGAGGACGTCACCGTGCGTCTCACCGACCGTCGCGAGTTTCCGGCTAAAGTCATCGGCACCGACGCACGCACCGACGTCGCGGTGATCAAGATCGACGCCAAGGACCTGCCCGTGGTCGCCATCGGCGACGAGAAAACGCTCAAGACCGGCGAATGGGTGCTGGCGATCGGCTCGCCCTTCGGGCTCGACAACACCGCGACGGCAGGCATCGTCAGCGGCACGTCGCGCGCGCTGGGCGGCGACAGCATCGTGCCTTTCATCCAGACCGATGTCGCCGTGAACCCCGGAAACTCCGGCGGCCCGCTGTTCAACCTCAAGGGCGAAGTCGTCGGCATCAATTCCATGATCTTCAGCCAGAGCGGCGGCTACATGGGCATCTCGTTCGCGATACCGATCGCCGAAGCCATGGAAGTGCGCGAGCAGCTCATCAAGACCGGCCGCGTGGTACGCGGCCGCATCGGCGTCGTGGTGCAGGATGTCGACGCTGCGCTCGCGAAGTCGTTCGAGCTCGACCGGCCGCGCGGCGCGCTGGTCGCGGCCGTCGAGGAGGGCGGCCCCGCAGAACAGGGCGGCGTGAAGCCGGGCGACGTGGTGCTCGAGTTCGACGGAAAGAGCATCGAGCAGAGCAACGAGCTCTCGAACGCCGTGGCCAAGACCAAGCCTGGCAGCAATGCCGAGCTCAAGGTGTGGCGCGGCGGAAAGGAACGCGAGCTCAACGTGAAAGTGGCGACGCTGGCCGATCCCGACCGGAAGCAGGCGAAGGCCGCGCCCGCGAATCGCGACGCCGAGAACGCGCGCCTCGGGCTCGTGGTGCGCGCGCTCACCGACGACGAGAAAGAGCGCGTCGGTACGGACGGCAACGTAGTCGTGGCGGACGTGCGCGGCTCGGCCGCCCGCGCCGGCATCCAGCCCGGCGACATCATCCTCGCCGTCAACAGCCAGAGCGTGAAATCCGTGCAGGAGCTGCGCAACGTCGCCGGCAAGCTGCGCAACGGCGAATCCGCCGCCCTGCTCGTCGAACGCGGCGGCACCCAGATCTTCGTCCCCGTCAAAGCCGGCTAAAATGGGGTCAGACCCCATTTCCTAGCAAATGGCGTCAGACCCCAAATGACAGGAAAAGGTGCCAGAGGGCCTTGTGCGGCTGCGCGGCGCCGCGCTACCTTGCCCCGCCCATAACAACTAACTCACAAGGGGAGTCTCATGCCCATTGCAAAACGCTGCGTCGCGGAGTTGTTAGGTACGTTCTGGCTGGTGTTCGGTGGCTGCGGCAGCGCCGTCCTCGCCGCAAAGTTCCCCGAGGTCGGCATCGGCCTGGTCGGCGTGTCGCTGGCTTTCGGCCTCACCGTCGTCACCATGGCGTACGCCGTGGGCTACATCACCGGCGGCCACTTCAATCCCGCCGTCACGCTGGGCATCTTCGCCGCCGGGCGCACCAAGGCCGCGGACCTCGCGCCCTACATCATCGCGCAGGTGATCGGCGGCGTGCTCGCGGCGTGGGTGCTGGCGACCATCGCCAGCGGCAACGGCACCGACGCCGTCGCGGCAGGCCTCGCCGCCAACGGCTTCGGCGATCACTCGCCCGGCGGCTACAACCAAACTACCGCCTTCATCACCGAAGTGCTGATGACCTTCTTCTTCCTGCTGGTCATCCTCGGCACCACGAGCGAGGACGCGCCCAAGGGCTTCGCGCCGCTCGCCATCGGCCTCACGCTCACGCTGATCCACCTGGTCAGCATCCCGATCACCAACACCTCGGTGAACCCGGCGCGAAGCACCGGCCCGGCGCTGCTCGTCGGCGGCTGGGCCATCAGCCAGCTCTGGCTGTTCTGGGTCGCACCCATCCTCGGCGCCGTGCTCGCCGGCGGCCTGTGGAAGTGGCTGGGCAAGAAGTAGCGCCAAGCACAGCGCTTCGAGCATGTAAACAGCCATCGCCCTGATCCGGCCTCGGGTCAGGGCGAGTCATTCCCGCGCCGTGTCGCGCTGCGGAAAAGTGCTTCGCCCGCGGCGACGCACTATGCTCGCACCCATCACTGCAGTGGGAGTCCCATCGTGCGCGACAAGTTTGCCTTGAGTGGTTTCCTCGTCCTCGTTTCCTCGCTCGCCTGGTCACAGGTCCCGACCGAGCAGCTCGCCAAGCCGCCCGCGAACGCCCGGCACTACCTGATCCAGTCCACCGCCGGCAAACACGGCGACTCGTGGACCTGGACCACGCCCGACGGCAAGCGCATGGGCCGCGAAAGCATGAACCTGCGCGGCCAGGTGTTCGAGCTCGATTCGAGCGGCAAGCCCGGCAAGGACGGCATGGTCGAATCTCTCGAGATCCGCGGAGTCACGCCGCAGGGCGATGCCGGCGAGACCTTCGCCATCAAGGATGGCAAGGCCACCTGGAAGACCATCGTCGACGCCGACACGGTGCCGTACGCCAAGCCCAGGTTCTATTCCTCGTTCGGCGGCCCCATCGACGCCACCGCGTGGCTGGTCGAGGCGCTGCTCGCCAGCCCCGACAAGACGCTGGAGCTGCTGCCCGGCGGCAAGGCGCGCGCCGAGAAACTAACTACTCTCACGGTGGGAGAAGGCGCCAGCAAGAAAGAGATCATCGCCTGGGCCATCACCGGCGTGAGCAACCAGCCGATCCCGGTGTGGTCGGACACCAACAACAAGTTCTTCGGTTTCAACTTCTTCCTGAGCTGGCTGCCCGAGGAATACGCCGGCGAGCACTCGCGCATCGGCGAGGCGCAGGCGGCGGCGCTGGCAAAGCAGGCACCGGAGCTGCGCAAGGCGTTGCTCAAGACGCCCACCGGTCCCGTGGCGTTCAAGAACGTCCAGGTCTTCGACGCCGACGGCAAGCAGTTCCTCGCCGACCACACCGTGGTCGTCGACAAGGGACTCATCACCGCCGTGGGCCCTTCGAGCAAGGTGAAAGTGCCGGCCGGCGCGCAGGTGATCGACGGCAAGGGCAAGACGCTGCTGCCGGGCCTGTGGGATTGCCACGCGCACATCGCCAGCGACTTCACCGGCCTGCAGGAGCTGTCGATGGGCGTCACGTCGATCCGGGATCCCGGCAACGACGACAGCCTGACCATCGATCGCCGCGAACGCGCCGCCAAGGGCGAGCTGCTGATGCCGAACGTCTATCCCTCGTCGCTCATCGACGGCAAGGGTCCGTACGCCGCGCAGGTGGCGAACGTCGCGACCACCCAGCAGGAAATGATCGACTGGGTCGACAAGGCCAAGGCCAATGGTTTCACAGGCGTGAAGTTCTACGGCACGCTGGACAAGGCGTGGGTGCCGGCCGCGGCCGCCGAGGCGCACAAGCTCGGCCTGCACGTGCATGGCCACATCCCGCACGGCATGCGCCCGCTCGAAGCCATCAACGCCGGCTACGATGAAATCACGCACATCAACTGGATCGTGATGCAGGCCGTGCCCGACGAGGTGATCGAGATTTCGAACGGCATCCAGCGCTTCGAAGGCCCCGGCCGCTACGCAAAGGACATGGACCTCGACGTGTTCAAGCCGCTCATCTCGACCATGGCGGCCAAGGGCATCTACCACGATCCCACCATGGTGGCGTTCGAAAGCCTGTACGTGCCGGAGAACGGCGAGATGTCGCCATCGTACGCGGCCTTCGTCGGCACGCTGCCGCCCACCATCGAGCGCGGCTTCCGCCTCGGCGGATTCCAGGTGCCCGAGGGCCTGACGCGCGCCGACTACCGCAAGAGCTGGGCGAAGATGGTCCAACTACTCGGGAAGATGCACGAGGCTGGCGTGCCCATCGTCGCCGGCACCGACGGCGCCGGCATCGAGCTGGTCCACGAACTCGAGATCTACCTCGAGGCCGGGTTCACGCCGGCCGAGGCGATTGCGGCGGCGACCATCGTGCCGGCGCGGTTGGTGGGCCAGGACAAGACCACCGGCTCGATCAAGGAAGGCAAGGTTGCCGACCTCGTGCTGGTGGAAGGTGATCCGTCGAAGCGCATGGGCGACCTGCGCCAGACGCGTGTCGTGATGCTAGCCGGCCAGATGCTGGATGCGGACGCGCTGCGGACGGCGGCGGGTTTCTCGGGCCGCCCGAAAACGGTCAACTAACAAGAAGCCGGGCGCGGTGGCGCGAGCCACCGTGCCCCGGACGTGAGCGGCGCCTTCACCTCGGGCGGCGCCTGCCTGATGCGCGGCTACTTGTTGGCCGCCACGCACTTGGTATTCCAGGCCTTCTCGAAATCCCGGCTGCGGGAGGTGCTGCGCAACACCTTGTCGCCGTCGACCACGGCATGCGCCTTGGTCTCGTTGCCCATGTCGCTGTCCACGCGATAGTTTATGCAGGACACGCCGTCGCTGCCCTGGCGGACACTATCTACCTTGAAGCCCGAGGAGCTCGGCAGCGACTCCTTCAACTTCTGCACCGCAGGGGAATCTTCGCCCTGCGTCATGGACTTGTCGGGATCGTTGGCCAGTGCGACGGCGGACAGTGCAACTGCGGCAGTCAGCACGAACAGGCGGTGCGAGTAAACCATGTATCACCTCTGCAAACGGAGGGATCCACCCGCCCCACGGCGGGACCACCACCAATTCTCGCGCCGATATGCCACGGTTTGGGTCGGACCGGGCGATTCGTCATGTCGGAAAACTTCGACAATCGCAGAATCTGCGCGATCACCATGCCCGGAGCCCGGTCCAAACCCACATGACCAAGCTGGACAAACCACTCAAACGGGAACTGCAGGTGAAGCAGGACGCCTACGTCGTCACCATCGACCCCGCGGGCTTCAAGCTCACGCGCAAAGGCAGGCGCAAGGGCATCGAGATCGCGTGGAATGACCTGGTGAGCGGCGAGGCCGCCATGGCGGTGGCGCTGAACGCCTCGCTCGAGCGCGCCTGACTACTTCGCTTCGCCGGCCGGGATGATGGAGATTTTGCCGTTGCGCTCCAGGACCGCGTAACGGATCTGCTCCAGGCTCTCGATGCCATGCAGCTCGCGCGCGGTATCGAGCACGTCGTCCACGTCCACGCGTTCCTTGCGCATGTGCTCGGGAATCGGCTTGCCGTTCTCGACGATGAGCAGCGGCGTGCTGTCGAGCACGCGCTCCGCGCGTTTCCAGCGCAGCTTGACCTCCGACATCACCACGTTCAGGGCCACCAGCGTCGTCACCAGCAGGAAGCCGTTGGTCATGGAGTTGTCGGAGTCTATCAACGCCTGCTGCACCGCCTCGGAGATGATCAGCAGCAGCACCAGGTCGAAGGGCGACACTTCCGCCAGCGTGCGCTTGCCCGAGAGGCGGAACAGGACGAGCAGCCCGACATAGACGACGACTGCCTTGATGATGGATTCCATGGGAGCCTCCTCAGGGATAGGCGAACTGCGACAACTCGAGCGATGGCGCCTCATCGAGGCGCACGCTGCCCCGCAGCGTGCCCATGCGGCGCGCTTCGACGTGGAACATGATGGGCACGCCGGCGCTGGCCTCGAACTCGTATTCCCAGCGGCCATCGGCGAGGCGCGCGGATTCGGGCACCGGCTGGATGGCGTGGATGCGGTAGTGCTGCGCCCAGTCCGCATCCAGGGCCACGCGATAGCGGCCATCCACGGGTGCGGCGAGCGGCGTGAGCTTCCAGGTAGTTTGGGCGTCGCGGCGGATCAGCCGGTCGTATTCGATCTTCAGCGCGCCGTTCGCCGCCACGCGATGCGCCAGCGGCCCATCGCCAAACAACCCCGCCAACCCGGCGAGCACGATCAGTGCGAACGCCACCCAGCCCACGCGCTGCACCACCCACTCCCGGCGCTGGAAAGGGAGCGGCTCGTTCAGACCGTCGAGGAAGTCCTGTTTTCGTTTTGCGTTGTTGCGGCCGGGCATCGCTCCGGATCGTCTGCCCGCCGCACCCACCCCGCTGTCAGGAACCCCGCAAAGTGGTGTCAGAGCGGGGTTGTGCGTGCGAGGGGAGTCAGGAACTTCCGAGCAGCAAGGCCTTCAGGCGCGGCTCGCGAAGCAGCAGTCCGCCCCACATGAGCACGCCGACATACACGCCAAACAACACGTGGGAGAACAGAGGATTGCCGAGCCGCACATGCGTCGCGACGGCGCCGCCCAGAAACGCCGTGACCAGGATGGCCCCCAGCAGGCTGGTGCGCGGCCATGCATACAGCAGCGTGCAGGCGAGCAGGATCCCGCCGAGCTTGCGGGCCATCGACGCACCGGGGAAGCCGATCTGCTGTCCCGCCTCCAGTACCGGCTGCACGGCGGCGAGTTTCATGCCCGCGTCCATCAACAGGAACAGCACGACCACCGCGCTCATCGCGAAACCCGTCCACCACATCTTGCCTCTCTCCTGCATGCCGCCCTCCGTATCGGAGGCCAGGATGTTAGGTGGCGGGCGAATTGCCGGTCTTGTACAGAAACGACAGCTGTCGCTGCTCGCGCATGATGCCGCCGGGCGTCAGTCCGATGAAGCGGCGCAGGCTGCGTGTGAGGTGGGCCTGGTCGAAGTATCCCCCCTCGGCGGCGGCCTCGCCCGGCGAAAGACCCTCGCGCAGCAGCAACGTGGCGCGCCGCGCCCGCTCGATCTGGCGCAGGGCCGCGTGGCTCATGCCCGTGGCATGGCGGAAGTGACGCTGCGCCGTGCGCGCATTCATCGCGTCGCTGTCGCCGGCGAGTGCCGCGGCCACGGCCGCGTCGCGCACCAGGAGCCCGCGCCGCGCCAGCCGCTCCACGAATACTTCCGCGTTGTCGAAATCCGGGACCTCCCACGCCGAGCCGTCGAGCCGGAAGCGATTGCGGATCGCGCCCGGCAGGTTGACGTCGCTGCCGTTGAGGAGTCGCGACACCGGCAGCGCCGGCATGAACGTTCCCGCCTTGAAGCGGATGGCGAACCATTCACCGTCTGCCGGGCAATCGACCTCGCGCGGTCCCGTTTCCGGGCCACGCAGCGTGATCGTGGTTCGGCCCCCCAGGCGCGTGACCACGAACTCCCAGTGCGTCGAGGCCACCGACAGAAACCGTCCGCCACTGTCGCTGTGGCAGCACCAGACTCGCTCGATGAAGGGCGATTCCGAGGGTCGGTCGGCGTCGAAGTGTATGAACATGCGAGGGCGCAGGAGTTACAGGGCGTTCGCCGCAGTAGTATGACGCGTCCGCATCACGTCGACAGGCAGTCTGGATGACGCGAGCCTGTGACGGGCTTGCTCGAGGGCCGCCCGCGCATCGTCCCTGCGGCCCGCGGCTTCGAGCGCACGGCTCTTCCAGTACCACGCATCGCCCGCGCCGCGGCTGTCCGGCGCGAATTCCGCCCAGAACGTGCCGGCCATCTCGAAGTGCTCGAGCGCGCCCGCAATCTCGCCACGGCGCAGCGCGACGCGTCCCAGGCCGACCCTGGCTTCCGCCAGCGCGGGCGTGGCGACCACCTGGTTCTGCTCCAGCAGCTCGCGTGCCTCGCCGAAGGCGCCCTCCGCCCCAGCGACATCGCCGGCCGCCAGGAACACGTCGCCCTGCGTGATCAATCCTTCCGCGAGGTCCGTCTTGCGTGTCTGCGCGCGCGCGAGCTCGAGGCCACGCTGTAGATAGGGCACGGCCGCCTGCGGCTCCGCATTCCAGACCAGCAAGGTGGCGGCATACAGATCCGGCAAGTGCGACTTGTAGCGCGGATCGCCGCCATCCTGCGCAACGCGGACGCCGTCGAGTTCGGCCACCCCGGCACGCAGGTTGCCCTGCATCGAAGCGGCGGCAAAGGCCCGATCCGCCTCGAGCACGCGCATCATGAACGGCGCGTCGAAGCGGCGCATGACGTCGATGGCCGCCTCGAACGCCACGCGCGCTTCGGCAGGTTCGCGCGCCGCGAGATGCGCGCGGCCCAGCGTGCGCAGGCGCCCGGAGGTGGCGGGCGAAATGCCCACGTCGAGATCGTGTTCGATGCGCGTGCCCGTGCCGATGAGGTCCAGCGCCGGCCGCAATGCGCCGCGCTCCATCTGCGCCAGTCCGTAACGCACCGCGTACCGCGAGGCGATCAGGCTGCTGTCGCCGTAGGTGGCGCGCGCCGCCTGCAGCGAGCGTTCCAGGTGCGGAATGGCGTCGGCGATGCGGCCGACGCTGATCAGCGACGCCGCGTAGTTGTGCTCCATCTCCAGCACCTGCGGGTGATCGTGGTCTCCCGCGTAGGCGTCGAGTGCGAGCCGCAACGCCTCGCCATTGTGATGCAGGGAGACGTCGATCTTGCGTTGCAGCTCCACGGCCTTGGCATAGGTGGTGTGCACCTGGGCCAGGAGCACGGGATCGGAGATGCGCGCGTCGTTGGCCGCCACCAGCGCCTCTTCGGCCCGTGCGGCGGCGTCGTCATACTTGCCGCGCTGGTATTCGATGGCGCTCGCCGCGACGCGCGCCCTGACGAGGTCGGCGTCCGGCGCGGCCGAGTCCAGCTGTGCCATCACGGTTTCCAGGTGCTGCCCAGCCTCGTCGAGACGCGACAACTGCACCAGCGCTTCGACCCGCACGAAGTCCAGCTCGCGCCGCAGCGCGGGCGATGACGCAGGATCAAACACTTCGAGCGCATGACGCGCGGCGTCCTCCGCGAGCTGCGCCTCGTAGAGCCCGAGGTAGCTGTGCGCGATGATGGTCCGCAGCTCGTCCTGGATCTGCGGTTGCCCCGCGAGTTCGCCGTCCACGCGCCGCGCGGCCTGCTGCAGGATTTCAACCGCGGTGCGTGGCCGGGCCACGCCGAGGGCATTCGGGTCCACGCCGCGGAAGAGGGATGCGACGAAATCCTTCACGCTGTTGGCCCGCCGCTCGTCGAGCGCCGCGGCCCGCGCCTGCCAGGCCGTCACGGCCGAAGAGCCGATCAACACCACGGCCATGAGCGCCGCGGCCGTCACGCCCCCACGATGCCGGCGCACGAACTTGGACACGCGGTAGCTGACCGTGGGCGGCTGCGCCGACACCGGCTCGTGGTCGAGGTAGCGGCGCAGGTCGGCGGCCAGGTCCGCCACGCCCGCGTAGCGGCGCGCCGGTTCGCGCGCAGTCGCCTTGGCGACGATGTTGTCGAGGTCGCCGCGCAGCGCCTTGCGCAGCGTTGCGGCCACCGCCTCGGAAGGTTTGCCCGGGTCCGGGCCGGTGGCGAGTTTCAGCAGCGCCTGGGAGCCGGTGCCCACGACCTCGCGGGCATGTCGTCCGGAGAGCAGGCGGTAGAGCAGCAATCCCAGCGAGTACACGTCGGTCGCCGTGGTGATGGGCTGCCCGAGGAATTGCTCCGGCGCGGCGTATTCGGGCGTGAGTGCCAGTCCCAGCTCGCGTGTCACGCCGGGCTCGGCCGCGAGCTCCTCCGCGTCCACCAGCTTGGCCACGCCGAAGTCGAGTAGTTTGACGTCGCCCGCGGAGGTCACGAGCACGTTGGTGGGCTTGATGTCCCGATGCACCACGAGGTGCGCATGCGCGTGCTGCACGGCGGACAGCACGTCGAGGAACAGCTCGATGCGCGCCGCGATGGAGAGCCGCTCACGCTCGGCGTAGGCGTCGATGGGCGCGCCGTCGACGAACTCCAGCACCAGGTAGGGCCGGCCGCCTTCGCTGACGCCGGCATCGAGCAGGCGCGCGATGTGCGGGTGCGTCAGCCGCGCGAGGAAACCGCCCTCCAGCTCGAAGCGGCGCAGCGCGGGCGCGCCGCCCTGCAGGTGCACGAACTTGATGGCTACCTGGGCTTCGAACCGCCCGTCGGCGCGCGCGGCGCGCCACACGCTGCCCATGCCGCCACGGGCAATGAGCGCGGTGAGCGTGTACGGGCCCACGCGTTCGCCGGGCGCGGCATCGTCCGCTGCACGCGCCGCGGCCCGGTCGCCGAACAGCGCGGCGCTGCCGATCCGGCCGGCGAATCCCTCGAAGAACTGCTCCGAGGAATCCGCGGCCGCGAGCAGCGAATCCACGCGCCCGCGCAGCGCGGCGTCCTCACCGCATTCCCGGCGCAGATAGACCTCTCTGTCCGGCTCCGCGAGGACCGTGGCCGCCAGGAACAGGGCTTCGACTCGCTGCTGGTCAGGGTTCGACATGCGATTCCTCCCGGTCGCATACAGGATTCATGGCGCCGGCGGCTCGTGCAGGTCGCGATACAACATGGCGCTGGCCACTTGCCACTCGCGCTTGACCGTGGCCGGCGAGATGCCCAGCACCTCGGCCGTCTCCTCGACGGTCATGCCGCCGAACAGGCGGCACTCGACAATTTGGCAGCGCCGCGGATGCTCGGACTCAAGCCGCTTGAGCATGCGTTCCATGTCCAGCAGCTCGTCCGCCGTGGTTTCCGGAATCCACTCGACGTCTTCGAGCGGCACCTGCACCGCGTCGCCGCCGCGCTTGGC
>DASUGK010000075.1:0-20312 GCA_036274075.1 Steroidobacteraceae bacterium
AAGAGCGGCGGCCCTAACCTTGCGCAACAACCATCGAAGGGCCCGGCGAAAAGCGCGATCACTGCATACCCATGGATCGTGCGCCGGGACACGCGCCTCCCAGGTCCGTCCCCGTTTGCCAGGAAACGGGGAGTGTCCCCATTTATCGGAGGACGACGCTGCCGGAGTCGGGGCGGTCGCGGCGCACTAGTTCGACGGGGGAGAAGCCGGTGAAGCGGCGGAATTCGTTGATGAGGTGCGACTGGTCGTAGTAACCGCAGGCGTCGGCCAATTCCGTCCAGGGCACCTGGCCATCGGCGCGATCGAGCAGCGCGAGTGCGCCACGGAAGCGGTGCACGCGCGCCAGCGCCTTGGGAGACAGTCCCACCTGCTGCTGGAACAGGTTGCCGAGATGCTTGCGCGTGAAGCCGGTTTGCGTCGCCAGTTCCTCGATCGACAGCCGCCCGCCGCTCGCGGCGATGCGGTCCACGGCCCAGCGCACCGCCGGATGCACGATGGTGCGCGGCTTGAGCCGCGACAGCAGCCAACGCTCCAAGCACCGGAAGCGCGCTTCCACGGAGGGCGTGTTCAGCAGCCGCTCGCGCAGCCGCAGTGCGCCGTCGCCCAGCACATCGGCCAGCGCGATGATGCGGTCGGACAGCGAGTCCATGCGTTCGCCCAGCCATGGAAACGTGCCGCGCGCCGTGAAGGCCACGCCTAACAAGGCGTTGCCGTGCGGCGCCTCGGTGTCGATGGGCCCCTGGTGCAGGCCCGAGTACCAGACGTCGACGAAGGGCACGCGCACCTCGGGCGGCCCCGGCTCGATGCGATATTGCGGCGGCCCGAGGTTGATCAGCAACTGGCTGTTGCCCGAGGGCAGGATGCGGTCGCGCTGATAGGCGGTCTTGCCCTCGCCGAACCACATGCTGGCGATGAGCTCCGACAGGCGGGGATCCGGCTGCCAGACGCTCACGCTCCAATGCCCGATGGGCGACTGGTGCGTGAAGGTCTGCAGGCGAGAGGCGCGTTCAGCCACCGGTTATCACTCGAGGTCCGTCCCCGTTTGCTAGGAAACGAGGAATGTCCCCATTTAATCGTTGAGCCAGATCCACTCGAGGATTTGCGGCATCAGGGAACCGCCGTGCTGGTCTGAGTGGCCGCCGTCGCCCCAGATGTGCTTCACCTCGTAGCGCGCGCCCAGCGTGCCGGCCTTGTCGGCCTTGTCGTTGGCGTACTCGAAGGCCGAGAGCATCTGCTGGTTGGCGAGGAACCAGTTGCCGTGTTCGTTGGAAAGATCGGCCGAGCCATCCTGCAGGAAGATGCGGACGGGCTTGATCGGGTTCTTGCGGATCAGCGTGGGGTAGAGATCGCCGCCCGGCGTCATGGGCTTGCCATCGGTGGCGGGCGAATAACCGATCGACGTGTAGCTGCCGATGAGGCTGATCACGCGGCGGAACATGTCGGGCCGCTGCCATGCCACCGTGAAGGCGCAGATGGCGCCGCTCGAGGTGCCGCCGATGGCGCGCTTCTCCGGGTCGTCGGTGAGGTTGTACTTCTTGCCCACCTCGGGGAGCATTTCCTCGACGAGGAATCGCGCGTACGTGTCATCCAGCGCGTCGTACTCTTCGCGGCGATGATTCGGATTCCTCGTGCCGAGATCGTCGGGATAGTTCTGGCTGAGATTGCCGGGCGTGATGAAGATGCCGATGGTCACCGGCATGCGCCCCTGGGCGATGAGGTTCTCCATGGCCTGCGGCACGCGCAGGCTGCCTTCCGGGTTCGTGGCGCGCTGGCCATCCTGGAAGACCAGCACGTTGGCGGGTTTCTTCGGGTTGTATTGCGCCGGGACGTAGACCCAGTAACGGCGAACCGTGCCGGGGATGACCTTGCTGTGGAACTCGAAGGGCCCTTCCAGCCGGCCCTTCGGCACGCCGGGCTGCGGCAGCGAATCGGCCATGAAGGAGTATTCGCCGGGCCGCCGCATCGCGGGCTTCGCGCCCTCGGCGAACTTGCAGTCGCCGGGGACGGACTTGACGTAGTAGCTCTTGTAGTTGGTCGCGGCCTGGTCCATGCAGCCCGCGAGGTTGAGCAGTTCCACCTTGCGGAAATCGATGGGATGCGATTCGCTCTGCAGCGAGATGTACCCGCCTTCGATGAGCTCGCCGTCCGGCTTGGTCGAAGTGTTGTAGGGATCGACGGCGCCGCCGCCGTACTGCGGCAGCTCGTACTCGAGCACCTTCTGCCCGTTGACCGAGTGCGTGATCCTGCCGGCGCCGTGCACTTCCATTTCCACGTGCACCCATTGCTCGCCGTCGAACGTGGGCGACGAGGAATTCAGGCAGTGATCGGGATAAAGCTTGCCCTGGAACACGATCTCCGTGCCGGGTGAGCACATGTTGGCCGTGGAACGCAGCTTGCCGTCGCTGTTGCCGCCCAGGAACTGGGCTTCGATGGAAATCGGGAAGTCCTGTTCGCGCGGCATGGTGCGCGGATCCGGCGAGTGCAACATCGCGCCCGAATTGCGCAGTGCCCAGGCACCGGGATTGCCCGGCGCCTGCTGCCCGACGAAGCGGTACTCGACCACGAGCTTGTAATAAGAGTAGGGATCCTTCCAGAACAGGTGGCCGAACTGGCCATCGAAGGACTTGTACTTGTCGTAGCGGACCTTGAGCAGCCCGTCCTCGACGCGGAAGGTGTTGCCGAAGTTCTCGCCCAGGTCGTGCTTCGCGATCTTGGGCACCCAGCCCTTCAGGTCGGTGCCGTTGAACAGGACGATCCAGTCTTCCTTGTTGGCGTCGGGATTGACGACCGGAGTCTGGGCGAGTGTCAGCGCGGTCAACGAAAACATTGCCAGTGCCGCGAGCGAAGCGGATCGAGTCTTGTGCATGATCATTCCTGTCGTGCGTAAGGACCCAGCACCGTGCCGACGAATCCGCCGGCCAATTCGGTGCTCAGGAGGGAAGCGTCGTCATTGTCGTGCAACAGGCGCCAGCCGTCGCCGGCGTCGTAGAAAAATGAATACCGGCCGCCATTGCCCTTGATGAGCAGTCGCAGCGTTTCGGGTGGGTCGATCGTCGCTGTCTGCACGGCGCGGCGATCATCGCCTGCGCGGCGCTCGAGGAAGAGTTGCAACCCGCCCTCCACGCGGCGGCTGCCGAAGAAATACCAGTGGGTCTCGTTCTGGAAGGCGGCGAGGCCGGCGGCGGTGCCCGGCGCCCTGGGCGGATGCAACTCCGTGGTGGCCGCGAAGCGCTGGTGCGCCTGTCGGCGCGCATAGAATGACGCATTGCGTTTTTCGTCCAGGCCCACCGCCAGCGGGTGGATCACCAGCCGGCTTTCGGTGAGTTCGAACCAGCGCTGCTTCGGCACGTGCACCTGCAGCCATTCGTGGCCAGGCTCGGCCGTGTCGAATTCGTCGCGCGCCGTGAAATTGCCGCCTAACAAGTCCACGCCGTGCTGCGGGTCATTCTTCATCCCCTTCGGACCCTTGACCACGTAGGGGATGGGCTGCCCCTTTTCGAGGATGACGGGCCAGCCATCCTTCCAGGTCACGGGAAGCAGGAAGGTCTCACGACCCGTGTTGTAGCGAAATCCTTCGTAGGGGCGTGATGCCAGGAACACCGCCCACCAGCTGCCATCCTTCATCTGGACGAGATCGGCGTGCCCGGAGTTGGTCACGGGGTTGGGCCGATCCTCGGGAAGATCGCGCTGCGTGAGTATGGGATTGTTCCTGTACGGTTCGTACGGACCCCACGGCGACTTCGCACGGAAGACCACCACGGAGTGATTGCGCTCCGTTCCGCCTTCGGCGGCCAGGAGGTAGTACCAGCCCTTGATTCGATACAGGTGCGGACCCTCGATCCACACCGGCTTCTTCGAGATATCGACGCCGCCGTTCACCAGCACTTTCGCCGGCCCGGCCTGGAGTTTCACGGGATCGAATTCGTGGATCCAGATGGCGCGGTGGCCGTCGTACAGCGGCGCTCCCTCGGGCGGCCCGTTGTGCACGAGGTAGGCCTTGCCATCGTCGTCGAAGAACAGCGACGGATCGATGCCGTCCACGTTCCTGAGCCACACCGGGTCGGACCACGGGCCACGCGGATCCTTCGCGGTCACCACGAAGTTGCCGCCGGCGTCGACCAGCGTGTTGACCACGTAGAAGGTACCGTCGTGATGATGGATCGACGGTGCGAACACGCCGCGCGAGATCTCGAGCCCGTCGTACGTCAGCTTCGAAGGATCGCCGAGTGCGTGACCGATCAGCGTCCAATGCACGAGGTCCGTGCTCTCGTGGATCGGGATGCCGGGCCAGTGCGCGAAAGTGGAGTTGACCAGGTAGTACTTGTCGCCGGCGCGTTCCACGGCCGGATCAGGGTAGTAACCGGCGAGTATGGGATTGTGGAAACTGCCCTGCGGCAACGGGGCGCTGAACGTGGCATCGCGGCCGGCGTATTCGAACCATTCGTACGTGATGTTCTCGCCCGCGTAGGCGGGCAGCACCGCGAGCGCGGCCGACAACAAGATGGCTTTCAATGGTCCCCCTGGCAAACGATCAACCGTCGACGGGCGCCGCGGGCGTGCGCAATATGAGCTGGTAGAACGCGAGGTCCAGCCAGCGGCCAAACTTGAATCCGGCATGCCGCACGATGCCGCAGGGCGTGAAACCCAGGCTTTCGTGCAGCCTGATGCTGATGGCATTCGCCGCGTCGATGCCGCCCACCATGACGTGGTAGTCCTGCGATTCCGCCGCCGCGATGACGGCGCGCAGCAGCACACGCCCCACGCCCTGGCCGCGGAAACGCGCGTCGACGTACACCGAGTGTTCCACGGTGTACTTGTAGGCCGGCCAGCCGCGGAACGATCCGTAGCTCGCGAATCCCATGAGCTCACCCGCATCGTCTTCGACGCCGATCACGGGATAACGCCCGCGGCTCTTGGCCTCGAACCACGTGACCATGTTGTCGCGGGTGCGCGGCTTGTAGTCGTAGAGCGCCGTCGAGTTGACGATGGCGTCGTTGAGGATCGCGAGGATGGCGTCCGAATGACGCTCGGGGCGGCACTCGATGGTCTTCATGCGGGGATGCCCGCGATCGCTGCCGGGCGGCGCGGCGGCGCGGCGCGGAACGCCGCGGCCATCGCCTTGCGCAGCGGCTTGGGCTGCAACGCCACGTCGTAGGGCGTTGGGCGCTTGGGCAGTCCGTCGGCGCGCGGATTGCGACGCTGCAGCCAGGTGTACGAGTCCGCGAGCCCCCAGCACAACACCGCGTTCACCTGCGTGAACGACAGCGTGAGATCCAGGAAACCGCGGGCCAGCGCCGCCACGGCCTTGTCGCGGGCCGCGATGTCCGCGGGCAGCGGCGCGTCGTGCACGTCGAATTCGGTGACCAGCAGCGCGTAGCCCATGCCCGTCACGTTGTCGAGGAACTTGCGCCAGGCTCTTTCGTCACGCGCATCGAAGGCGCGATTGTTGTTGCTGTCCTGGTTGCCGGCGCCGATGTGGGCCTGGATGCCGAGGGCATTCACGGGCACGCCGTTCTTGCGGAAGCGTTCCAGCAATCTCAGCACGCCGTCGCGGTGCGGCGCGTTGTCGGACTCCCAGCCCATGTAGTCGTTGTAGACCAGTTCGGCGTCGGGCAGGTTGGCGCGCGCGCTGCGGAAGGCGATTTCGAGCACCTGGTCGGGCGAGCCGATGGCCTTCGACAGTGGCGTCTCGCGCATCTCGCCGGTGATGTTGTCCACGGCCTCGTTGACCACGTCCCAGGAGCGGATGCGCTTCTGGTAACGCGTGGTGGTACGCGTGATGTGGTCGGTGAGCAGCGTCTCGGCGCCCTTCGCCGGGTCGGCACCGAAGTCGTAACCCTCGAGCCACTTCGGCAGCCAGCGCGGGTGATGCCAGAGCAGGCAATGGCCGCGCGTCGCGAGATCGCTGCCCGCGGCAAAGTCGAGCAAGGCATCGGCGCGCTCGAACTGGAACTGTCCCGGCTGCGGCTGGATGACCGGCATCTTCAGTTCATTTTCCGGCACGATGATTCCGCATTGCGCGCGGACCAGGTCGAGATACGCCGTGTCCTTGAGCGCGCGGCCGCTGAGCGAGGTGCCGAAACGCATGCCCTTGGCATGCGCGAGTGCTTCGAGTGAATCCGCAGCACGCTCGGCGGCGAACAGTGGCCATGCGCCGGCGGCGAGTCCCGCCTGCATGATTGCGCGGCGCGTCCAGCGGCTCACCGTGAGGGCGCTCCGAGGAGTCTGGCGAACTCGGCGCTGCTGATGGAGCGGCCGAGATAGTCGAAAGTGCCGTGTTCGCGGATCTCGCGCGCGGCCTCGACGAGGCCACTCATGGCCGCGCGGTACAGCGACGTCGCGAGGCTGATGCGGCGAACTCCGGCGGCGGCGAGCTCCGCGACCGAGAACGACTTGCCGGGAATGGCCACCATGAAGTTCACCGGCCTGGTCAGCGAGGCGCAGACCGTGCGCACGGCCTCGAGGTCCGGCAGCGCCGGCGCGAACAACACGTCGGCGCCGGCGCGTTCGTAGGACTGGAGGCGGCGAATCGTGTCGTCGAGATCGTTGCGGCCGTTGAGGAAATTCTCGGCGCGCGCCGTCAGCGTGAAAGGGAAGGGCAGCGCACGCGCGGCTTCGACGGCGGCCGCGATGCGTTCGGCGGCGTGGGACGCATCGTAGATTGGCTGGTCGCGGCGGCCCGTGGCATCCTCGATCGATCCGCCGACCAGTCCCACTTCCGCGGCGCGCGTGATGGCGCGCGCGGCATCCGCCGGGGCGTCGCCGAAACCTTTTTCGAGATCCGCCGACACCGGCAGGTCGGTGGATTCGCAGATCAGCCGCGCATTGGCCAGGGATTCGTCGAGCGTGATGCCATGGTCGAGCCGTCCCAACACGCCGGCGGCCGCTCCGCTCGACGTGGCCAGCGCCGGGAAACCCAGCGATGAGAGGATGCGCGCCGAGCCGCCATCCCAGGCGTTGGCGATGACGAATGTGCCGGCCGCATGCAGTTCGCGGAACTTCGCCGCGCGCCCGGTCTGAGCTGCCTGTCCCATGGTTTCCTCGCGGAATAGATGGCCTAGTCTAGCCTGTCCGGATTGACGATTGAGTCAAGGGGCTACCAACATAGGCTCAACTCACCCGCGGGCGGTTCGATGAGAGCAACAGCAGGCAGTCTCGGTATCGTCGTGTGCGCGCTGGCCGTGATTCCCGGTTGTTCCCGCGACCTGTCTTCTTTCCAGGGCTACGCGGAAGGCGAGTACGTCTACGTGGCGTCGCCGGTGGGTGGGCGGCTCGACAACCTGCTCGTGCAACGCGGCCAGGCGGTCGAGGCCGGCGCGCCGCTGTTCAGGCTGGATGCCGAGGAGGAAAGCGCGGCGAAGCAACAGGCCGACGAGCAGCTGCGCGCCGCCGAGGCACATCTCGCCGATCTCAAGCTCGGCCGTCGCAGTCCCGAAGTCGACGTCGTCAAGGCACAACTCGCGCAGGCCCAGGCGGCGGAAGCGCAGGCAACGGAACAACTGAAGCGCGACGAGGCGCAGTTCCAGATCGGCGGCATCTCACGCGCCCAGCTCGACGACTCGCGCGCCAACCAGGCCATCAAGGCGGCCAGGGCCCGCGAGCTCGCCGGGCAACTGGAGGTATCGAAGTTGCCCGCCCGCGATGAACAGATCCGGGCGCAGGAGGCGCAGGTCGCCGCCGCGCGCGCCCTGTCGTCGCAGCTCGCCTGGCGCTTGGGACAGAAGGAGATTGCGGCGATCCAGGCAGGGGCGGTGGTCGACACGCTGTTCCGCGTGGGTGAGTGGGTGCCACCGGGCCAGCCGGTGGTGCGCATGCTGCCGCCGGGAAATGTGAAAGTGCGCTTCTTCGTTCCGGAGGTGGTGGTGGGTGGGCTCGAGCCCGGCCGCAAGGTGCTGCTGGCCTGCGATGGCTGTGCCGCGGCGATTCCCGCCACCGTGAGTTACATCTCCGACCAGCCCGAATACACGCCGCCCGTCATCTACAGTAACGAGACGCGCGAGAAACTGGTGTTCATGATCGAGGCGCGGCCGGCGGTGGAGAACGCGTCCTCGCTGCGGCCGGGCCAACCGCTGACGGTGACGCTGCAATGAGTGCGCCGCCCGCAGCAGCGGACGGCCTGGCGATCGATGTGCAGGGGCTCAACAAGCACTTCGGCGACAAGCACGTGGTCCAGGACCTGTCGATGCGCGCCCGCCGCGGCGAGATCCTCGGCTTCCTGGGACCCAATGGCAGTGGCAAGACGACGTCGATCCGCATGATGTGCGGCCTGCTCACGCCCGACTCGGGTTCGGGCACATGCCTGGGTTACGACATCCGCACGCAGAGCGACCAGATCAAGCGCCGCGTCGGCTACATGACGCAGCGGTTCTCGTTCTGGGAGGACTTGTCGATCCGCGAGAACCTCGACTTCGTGGCGCGCATGTACGAGATGCCATCGCGGCGCGAGGCGGTCGATCGCGCGATCGAGAACCTGAACCTCACCGCGCGCGCCACGCAGCTCGCCGGCTCCCTGTCCGGCGGCTGGAAACAACGGCTCGCGCTCGCGGCCTGCATGCTGCACCAGCCCGAACTACTGCTGCTGGATGAACCCACCGCGGGCGTCGATCCCAAGGCACGGCGCGAATTCTGGGAAGAGCTGCACGAGCTGGCTGCGCGCCGGATTTCGATCCTGGTGAGCACGCATTACATGGACGAGGCCGAGCGTTGCCACAAGCTGGCGTACATTTCGTACGGCAGGCTGATGGCGCAGGGCACCGCGGAGGAGATCATCGCCGCGCAGGAGCTGGCGACCTGGTCGGTGTCGGGCGGCGATATCCGCGACATCGCGGCGCGGCTGCAGGGCCAGCCCGGCGTCGAGCAGATCGCCGCCTTCGGCTCGGCGCTGCACGTCACCGGCCGCGACGGCGCGGCGCTCGAGGCGGCGCTGCGGCAGGTGACCGAGGGCACCGATGCCTGCATCGAGCCGGCGGACACCGGGCTGGAGGATGTGTTCATCCATCTCATGGACAAGTCCGCCGACAATTTCCGGACGCGTCAATGAGGGCATTCTCGGTCGACCGCTGGTGGGGGATCGTGCTCAAGGAGTTCCTGCAGCTGCGGCGTGACCGGATCACCTTCGGGATGATCGTCGGCATTCCCATCGTGCAGCTGACGCTGTTCGGATACGCCATCAATACCGAGCCGAAGCACCTGCCGACGGCGGTGGTGGTCAGCGACCACAGCGAGTTCACGCGCAGCTTCCTGGCTGCCATGAAGACCAGCACGTATTTCGATTTCGTCGAGGAGTACCGCACCGAGGAAGACGCGCGCAATGCCCTCGAGCGCGGCGACGTGAAGTTCGTGGTGAACATTCCGTCCGACTTCACCCAGCGCCTGTTGCGCGGCGAGCGGCCCGCGGTGCTCATCGAGGCGGATGCCACCGATCCGGCGGGCGCCGGCGCGGCGCTCGCGACGGTGAACCAGCTCGCCGCGGCGGTGGTGAAGAAGGACCTGGGCGGCGCGCTGGCGCCGCTGGCCGGCGGCCCCGCGCCCTTCGAAGTGCGCGTGCATCGCATGTACAACCCCGAGGGGCTGACGCAGTTCAACATCGTGCCCGGCCTCATGGGCGTGATCCTCGCCATGACCATGGTCATGATGACCGGGCTGGCGATGACGAGAGAACGCGAGCGCGGGACCATGGAAAACCTGCTCGCGATGCCGCCGACGCCGCTCGAGGTCATGACCGGCAAGATCATTCCCTATGTCTTCATCGGCCTGATCCAGTCGACCATCATCCTGCTCGCGGCACGGTACCTGTTCCACGTGCCCTTCGTGGGCAGCATCATCCTGCTGTACTTCGTGGCGCTGCTGTTCATTTCCGCGAACCTGACTGTTGGCATCACGCTGTCCTCTCTGGCGCAGAACCAGTTGCAGGCCATGCAGCTCACGTTCTTCTATTTCCTGCCGTCGATACTGCTGTCCGGCTTCATGTTTCCTTTCGAAGGCATGCCGGCCTGGGCGCGCGGCCTCGGTTCGATGATCCCGACCACGTATTTCATGCGCTCGGTGCGCGGCATCCTGCTCAAGGGCAACGACCTGTTCGACCTGTGGCCCCACATCTGGCCGGTGTTGTTGTTCACCGCCGTGGTCATGGCGATCGCGTTGCGCTTCTACCGCAAGACGCTGGATTGACGATGAGGCGAAGCTGCTGCATTCCGGCCGTGGTGATGGGGATGACGCTGGGCGCCTGCTCGGGCGCTCCCGTGCGGCCTCCCGACGTGCCGGCGCCGGCTAACTACACGACCGGGCCCGTGGAGGTTGCCGCGCTGGCGCCGGGCGCGGACATGCCGCGGCAGTGGTGGACGTTGTTCAAGTCCCCGGCGCTCGACGACCTCGTGCGCCGGGCGCTGGAGAACAGCCCGACCATCGCGCAGGCCACCGCGAGGCTGCGGCAGGTACAGGAAGAGCGCGTGGCGCGCTCGGGCGCGGCGTGGTTCCCGAGGGTCGACGCCAGGCTCTCGGCCAACCGGATCGACATCGAGCCGCAGGCCATCGGTGCCGGAAACCTGCCGATCCAGATGCCCCTGGACCTGTACCTCGCCACGGTCAGTGTGTCCTACAACCTCGATATCTTTGGCGCCACGCGCCATGAGATGCAGGCGCTGAAGGCGGGGGTCGACTATGAGCAGTACCAGCTCGAGGCGGCGCGGCTGACGCTGGCCGCCAACGTGGTCACGGCTGCCATTCGCGAGGCGTCGATACGCGAGCAGATCGCGGCCGTCGAAAAGATGGTTTCGATCCAGGAGAACCGGCTGTCCATCGTCGAAAAGCTGGAGCAGCTGGGGACGGCGTCGAGCGGTGACGTGGCGGCGCAGCGGCTGGATCTCGCGGAGGCCCGCGTGCTGCAGCCGGAGCTGAAGCGCCAGCTAGAGCAGGTGCGGCACCGGCTCGCGGTGTACACCGGACAGGCTCCCGGCGCCGCACAGTTGCCGGAATTCCGGCTGGCCGATATCCAACTACCGGAAAAATTGCCGCTCAGCCTGCCGGCGGAACTAGCGCGCCAGCGGCCGGACATCCGCGCCGCCGAAGCGGTGCTGCAGCAGGCCGGCTCGCGCGTGGGGGTGGCCACCGCCAATCTCTATCCGCAGATCATGCTGACCGCGACGGGAGGTTCGATTTCGACGAGCTCGGGCGACCTGTTCGGGGACGGCACGATGTTCTCGCTGCTCGGGGCGTCGCTCACGCAGCCGCTGTTCCATGGCCGCGAATTGCAGGCGAAGCGGCGCGCCGCGATCGCCGCCTATGACCAGGCCAGCGCGGCGTACCGGCAGGTGGTGCTGCAGGGCCTGCAGAATGTCGCCGACGTGTTGCGCGCGCTCGAGGCGGACGCGCAGAAGGTGCGGGAGCGCGCCGTGGCGGCGGAAAATGCGCAGCGCCTGCGCGACATCGTCGCCGGCCGCTACGACGCGGGCGGCGTCAGCTACTACGCGCTGCTCGATGCCGAGCGAAGACTGCAATCCGCGACGATCGACCGCATCCAGGCCGAAGCCGACCGCTACGCCGACTGCGCCGCACTCCTCCAAGCCCTGGGCGGCGGCTGGCGATGATGGGGACAGATTTATTTGCACTCGATTTCAATCGGGTGCAAATGAATCTGTCCCCAAGAAGCGCGATCAAGCGAAGTCGAAGCGCATGGAGAGGTCGACGGCTTGGATGTGCTTGGTGATGCCGCCGATGGAGATGTAGTCGACGCCGGTCAGGGCGATGTCGCGCACGGTGGCGAGGGTCACGCTGCCCGAGGCTTCGAGCTTCGCCTTCGAGCCCTGCGCGCGGTTGCGCGCCACGGCGGTGCGCATGTCGTCGAGCGAAAGCTCGTCGAGCATGATGATGTCGGCGCCCGCGGCCAGGGCTTGGTCGAATTCCTCGAGGTTTTCGACTTCGACCTCGACCGGGATGCCCGGGGAGTTCTGCCGCGCATTCTGGATCGCGATGCCGATCGATCCCGCCGCCACGATGTGGTTCTCCTTCACCAGCACCATGTCGTACAGGCCGAGCCGATGGTTCCGCGCGCCGCCGCAGCGCGTGGCATATTTCTGCGCCAGCCGCAGTCCCGGGATGGTCTTGCGTGTGTCGAGGATGCGGCAGCCGGTACCCGCCACGGCTTCGACGTAGCGGTGGGCGGCCGTGGCCGTGGCCGACAGGGTCTGCAGGAAATTCAGCGCCGTGCGCTCCCCGGTGAGGATGGGCCGCGCCTTGCCCGACAGCCGCAGCAGCGGCTGGTCCGCACGGACCTTGTCGCCGTCGGCGGCCAGCCATTCGAGCCGGATCGCCGGATCCAGCTGGCGAAAGGTTTCGGCGACCCAGTCGGTACCGCAGAGAACGGCAGGTTCGCGCGCGACGATCTGCGCGCGAACCTGCTGTTGGGGTGGAACGAGCGCGGCGGTGACGTCCCCCGCGCCCAAGTCCTCGGCCAGCGCGGCAGCGACCTGCCGCGAGATGAGCTGACTATCTACTTTCCCGGTCAGATGGGCAGGCCGTGCGTGGTGGCGGCCATGCACAGCAGCATCGGGATCGAGAGGATGAAGTTGGTGCGCGAGGCGTAGAGGGCGACCTTGCGCGCCTTGGCCTTCTCTTCATCCGTGGCGGGCTTGATGCCCAGGATCTTCTTCTGGTTCGGCCAGATCACGCCCCAGACGTTGAGGAACATGATGGTGCCCAGCCAGGCGCCGATGCCGATCACCACGGTCTGGTAATCGTGCGACCCGTTCGAATAGCCGAAGGTGAAGGCGGGCAGGAAGCGCTCCGAGAGCAGCCAGGCGCCGGCGAGCCAGGTGACCAGCGCCGACCAGCGGAACCAGAACATGGCGCGCGGCGCGACGTACTTGCCGATGGCCGCGGGGCCGGGGCCGCCCTTGTCCTCGGTGGCCGCCGTCGTGGCCGGTACTTGGACGGCGTTCAGGTAGTACAGCAGGCCGATCCAGAACACGCCGGCGACGATGTGCACCCAGCGCGCGAGCGACTGGTGGTTGAATCCGACATCCGGCATCAGCGAACGGTGCAGGAGCCAGGACAGGATCAGCGCCAGGACGATTCCGGTGATCAGGGCGTAACGATGATTCGTGAATATTTTCATTGTCTTAATCTCCCCGGTGAGCGGTTTGAAGAATAGGGGACGAGCCCCCATAATTCAACGCGCTCCGCGCGGCCCAACCCATGGAACGCCCGCAATCTCCCTGCATCAAAGTCTGTGTGCTCGTACCGGGCAACCGATGCGCGGGATGCCTGCGCACCGTGGATGAAATCGCGGCCTGGGGCACGATGAGCGCCGAGCAGCAGTGGCAATTGCTGGCGGAGCTCGAGCAAAGGAGAAGGATCGTGGCAGAAGACGTCGTCAATCGGATCAAGACTCACATCTCGGCGAGCCCGGCCGTGTTGTTCATGAAGGGCACGCCGGATTTCCCGCAGTGTGGCTTCTCGGCCCAGGCGGTCGCGGCGCTGCGCGCCTCCGGCGCGGACTTCCACGCGGTGAACATCTTCGAGGATCCGGAGCTGCGCGAAGCGCTCAAGAAATTCTCGAACTGGCCCACCTACCCGCAGCTGTACGTGAAGGGTGAACTCGTCGGCGGTTGCGACATCGTGCTCGACATGCACCGCAACGGCGAGCTCCGCAAACTGCTCAGCGAAGCCGGCGCCACCGCCTGAGGCGGGGTGGTGGTGGTGTCAGAGAGGGATTGTCGGGATTACGTCTCCCGACCCTGCCTTCGCCTGGCACCGCAACATCAACGGCGAGCCTCGTAATCCCGACAATCCCTCTCTGACACCACCACCACCGCTACTCTTCGGGTGGGGTGGGTTCACCGCCCCACATGGTCTGCGCGCGGGAGTCGGCCTTGCGCCACACATCGTCCAGCGCGTTGCACACCTCGCAGAACAGCTCCGCGGTGCGCTCGGCGTCGTAACGCGCCGAATGCGCGGCGCTCGAATCCCATTCCAGCCCGCACACCTGCGCCGCCTTGGCGAGCACCGTCTGCCCGAAGGCCGCGCCCGCCAGCGTCGCGGTGTCGAAGCACGAGAATGGATGGAACGGATTGCGCTTGATCTCGGCACGCGTCACCGCGGCATTGAGGAAGCCGAGATCGAACGCCGCGTTGTGGCCCACCAGCACCGCGCGGCGGCAGTCCTGGGCCTTCATCGCGTTGCGCACCTCGGTGAAGATGCGGCCGAGCGCGTCCTTCTCCGGGATGGCCGGCCGCAGCGGATGCCACGGATCGATGCCATTCACCGCCAGCGACGCCGGCTCGATGTTGGAGCCCTCGAACGGCCGCACGTGATACGAATGCGATTCCCCGCGATGCAGCCGCCCGTCGGGCCCGAACTCGATCATCACTGCGGCGATTTCCAGCAGCGCGTCGGTGGCGCAATTGAAGCCACCCGTTTCGACGTCGACCACCACCGGCAGGAAAGACCGGAACCGGCGGCTCATCCGCGGCGGTCCGGCGTAAGCGCCGCCCGGCGGAGGTGGAAGGAACTGGTCCATCAGCTTGCGAGCTGCCAGGAAATGGTTTCGCCGGCGCGCATCGGCACCAGCCGGCCGTCGCCGCCCGCGGGGAACGGATAGTTAGCCGGCGGGCTCCAGTCGCGTTTCACCAGGCGGATACGGCTGCTGTTGCGCGGCAGGCGATAGAAGTCGGCGCCGAAATCCGAGGCGAATCCCTCCAGCCGCTCGAGTTTCCCCGCCGCGTCGAATGCCTCCGCGTACAGCTCGATGCCCGCGTGCGCCGAGAACATGCCGGCGCACCCGCAGGCATTCTCCTTGGTGTGCTGGGCATGCGGCGCGCTGTCGGTGCCCAGGAAGAAGCGCGGATTGCCACTGGTGGCCGCCTCGAGCAGCGCCGTGCGGTCCGGCTCCGTCTTGAGGATGGGCAGGCAGTAATAGTGAGGCCGGATGCCGCCCTCGAAGAGCGCGTTGCGGTTGTGCAGCAGGTGCTGCGGCGTGATCGTGGCGGCGACACCTTCGCGCGCCGACTTCACGAACTCCACCGCGCCGCGCGTGGTGATGTGTTCGAAGACCACGCGCAGCTTCGGGTGCCGCGAGATCACCGGCGCCAGCACCTCGCAGATGAAGCGCGTCTCGCGCTCGAACACGTCCACGTCGCGCCCCGTGACCTCGCCATGCACCAGCAGCGGCACGCCGAGCTCGCCCATGCACGCCAGCGTGGCGTCGATGTGGCGGATGTCCGTCACGCCCGAATCGGCGTTGGTGGTGGCGCCGGCCGGGTACAGCTTGCAGCCGTGTACGAATCCGCTGGCTTTCGCGCGCTCGATTTCCGTCGCCGGAGTGCGATCCGTGAGGTACAGCGTCATCAGCGGGGTGAAATCCGCACCGGCAGGGAGCGCCGCGAGGATGCGTGCACGATATTGCGCCGCCGCCTCGGTGGTGGTGACCGGCGGCTTGAGGTTCGGCATGACGATGGCGCGCGCAAACCGCGCCGCCGTGAACGGCAGCACTGCCGCCATGGCCGCGCCATCGCGCAGGTGCAGGTGCCAGTCGTCAGGACGGCGAAGCTGGATTTCCATGATCGGTTTCGCCGTTCCGCGCAATGACTCGAAATTGGCCCGATGACTTGCCGCAAAACACGGCGTAACCAGTTGTGCGGCTTGGGGTTTGCTTGACCGGAACCGCTCAAGAACGGATCATACCGCCCCTTGTTTTCCAGCCCTCCTCATTCACGACGCATGCTAACACAGCGTGCCCCACGGCCCGCGCTCGCGGCGCCATTCTGCAACGGACCTGTATGACGGAAATCATGAAGCTCGAAGACGTCGATCCCATCGAGACGCGCGAGTGGATCGAGTCGATCGATTCGGTACTGAAAACGCAGGGCGCCGAGCGCGCGCACTACCTGCTGGAACAGCTGATTGATTACACGCGCCGCTCCGGCGCCTACCTGCCGTACCGGCCGAACACGGCGTACGTCAACACCATCTCGCCGGGACAGGAACCCTCGTACCCGGGCAACCGCGAATTCGAGCGCCGCATCGAGGCCTACATCCGCTGGAACGCGCTGGCCATGGTGCTCAACGCCAACAAGCTGTCGAGCGAATACGGTGGACACCTGTCCACGTATGCGTCGTCGGCCACGTTGTACGAAGTCGGCTTCAACCACTTCTGGCGCGCCGCCTCGGCCGACCATCCCGGCGACATGATCTTCGTGCAGGGCCATGCCTCGCCCGGCATCTACGCGCGCGCCTTCCTCGAGGGCCGCCTCTCCGAGAACCAGCTCAAGCATTTCCGCCAGGAAGCCTCGGGCGACGGCCTGTCGTCGTACCCGCATCCCTGGCTCATGCCTAACTTCTGGCAGTTCCCGACGGTGTCCATGGGCCTTGGGCCGATGATGGCTATCTACCAGGCGCGCTTCCAGCGCTACATGGAGAACCGCGGCATGGTGCCGGCCAGCGACCGCAAGGTCTGGGCCTTCCTCGGCGACGGCGAGATGGACGAGCCCGAGTCGATGGGCGCGCTCACGCTGCCGGTGCGCGAGAAGCT
The DNA here is from genome assembly GCA_036274075.1 of Steroidobacteraceae bacterium. Classification (GTDB taxonomy): domain Bacteria; phylum Pseudomonadota; class Gammaproteobacteria; order Steroidobacterales; family Steroidobacteraceae; genus CADEED01. Next base: position 16,526 of record DASUGK010000075.1, read on the forward strand.
CGACAACCTGGTGTTCGTCGTCAACTGCAACCTGCAGCGGCTCGACGGCCCGGTGCGCGGCAACGGCAAGATCATCCAGGAGCTCGAGGCCGCCTTCCTCGGCGCGGGTTGGAACGTCATCAAGGTGCTGTGGGGATCGCGCTGGGATCCGCTGCTGGCGCGCGACACCGACGGCCTGCTGCGCCGGGTCATGGAAGAGTGCGTCGACGGCGAGTACCAGAACTTCAAGGCCAAGGGCGGCGCCTACACGCGCGAACATTTCTTCGGCAAGTATCCCGAGCTCAAGGAAATGGTCGCCAACATGTCGGACGACGACATCTGGCGCCTCAACCGTGGCGGCCACGATGCCGGCAAGGTGTACGCGGCCTACGCCGCCGCGATGAAGCACCAGGGCCAGCCCACCGTGATCCTCGCCAAGACGGTCAAGGGTTACGGCCTCGGCAAGGCGGCCGAAGGCCAGATGGTGGCGCACCAGCAGAAGAAGCTCGACGAAGCCAGCCTCAAGGAATTCTGCAGCCGTTTCAACATCCCGCTCACCGACGAGCAGGTGTCGAAGCTGGCGCTGGTCAAACCCACCGACGATTCGCCGGAGATGAAATACCTGCACGAGCGCCGCCAGGCGCTGGGCGGTTACCTGCCGGCGCGCAAGAACACCTCGAAGCCGCTGGTCATCCCCGAGCTCGGCGCGTTCAGCGCCATGCTCGAAGGCTCGGGCGATCGCGAGATCAGCACCACGATGGCCTTCGTGCGCATCCTCACGCAGCTGCTCAAGGACAAGAACATCGGCAAGAACATCGTGCCCATCGTTCCGGACGAGGCGCGCACCTTCGGCATGGAAGGCCTGTTCCGCCAGATCGGCATCTACAGTTCCACGGGACAGCTCTACACGCCGGTCGACTCCGAGCAGCTCATGTCCTACCGCGAGGACAAGAAAGGCCAGATGCTCGAAGAGGGCATCAACGAGGCGGGTTCCACCTGCTCGTGGATCGCCGCGGGCACGGCCTACGCGAACCACGGCGTGCAGATGGTGCCTTTCTACATCTATTACTCGATGTTCGGCTTCCAGCGCGTCGGCGACTTCTACTGGGCCGCCGGCGACCTGCGCACGCGCGGCTTCCTGCTGGGCGCCACCGCCGGCCGCACCACGCTGGCGGGCGAGGGCCTGCAGCACCAGGACGGCCACAGCCTGCTGCACGCGGCCACCGTGCCCAACTGCGTGGCCTACGATCCGACCTATGCCTACGAGCTCGCCGTCATCATCCACGACGGCCTGCGGCGCATGTACGCCAACGACGAGAGCGTCTTCTTTTACATCGCGGTGATGAACGAGAACTACGTCCAGCCCGCGCTGCCGAAGGGTGTCGAGGAAGGAATCCTCAAGGGCATGTACCTGCTGCAGACAGGCGGCGCCGGCAAGGTGCGCGTGACGCTCATGGGCTCGGGCACCATCCTGCGCGAGGTTCTCGCCGCGGCCGATATCCTGGCGCGTGACTTCGGCATTCCCGCCGACATCTACAGCGCGCCGAGCTTCTCCGAGCTGCGCCGCGAGGCGCTCGAGATCGAGCGCTGGAACCGGCTGCATCCGGGTGAACCCGCGAAGAAGCCCTACGTCGCGCAGGCGCTGTCCAAGGCCACCGGCCCGTTCATCGCAGCCACCGACTACATGCGCGCCTGGCCCGACATGATCCGCCAGTGGGTGCCGGGCCGCTTCGTCACGCTCGGCACCGACGGCTTCGGCCGCTCGGATGGCCGCGCGGCACTGCGCAAGCACTTCGAAGTCGACGCGAAGAACATCGTGTACGCCTCGCTGCAGGCGCTCGCGGATGAGGGCGCCATCGACACCGGTTCTTTGAAATCGGCGCTCAACAAGCTCGGGCTCGACCCCAACAAGCTGGATCCGCAGAAAGCATGAGCACGGTGGAAGTACGCGTCCCCGACATGGGGAATTTCGAGTCGGTGGCGGTCATCGACGTGTTGGTGAAGCCGGGCGACACCATCGACATCGATACGCCGCTGGCCACGCTCGAAACCGACAAGGCCACCATGGACGTGCCGTCCACCGCCAGGGGCGTGGTGGAAAAGGTGCACATCAGCAAGGGTGGCCAGGTATCCACCGGCGACCTGATCGTGACCGTGAAGGCCGCCGAAGGCGGCGCGGCCACGCCGGCGCCAGCTACATCGCCCGCAGCTCCCGTACCGGCCGCGGCTCCCGCACCAGCCGCGGCGCCGGGCGCGGCGCCTGCGCCAGCCGCGGCCGCGCAGGAAAGCTCGATCGAAGTGCGCGTGCCCGACATGGGCAGCTTCGACTCCGTGTCCGTCATCGAAGTGATGGCCAGGCCCGGCGACAAGGTCGACATCGACACGCCGCTGGCGACGCTCGAGACCGACAAAGCCACGATGGATGTGCCTTCGACCGCGCGGGGCGTGATCGAGAAGGTGCATGTCACCAAGGGCGGCAAGGTCGGCCCTGGCGCACTCGTCGTCACCGTCAGGGGATTCGCGGCAGCGGCTCAGGCAGCGGCTCCGGCAGCGACTTCGATGGCACCGGCGGCCGCCACGGCGCCCGTCGGCAAACCCGCGCCCGGGGCACGTACGGCGGCTCCGCAGGGCGTCGCGCAGACCTTGCCCGCCAGGGGCGGTTTGCCGCCCATCGACGAAGCCAGCTTCGGAACCGCGCATGCCTCGCCCTCGGTGCGCAAGTTCGCGCGCGAGCTGGGCGTGAACCTCGGCAGCGTGCGCGGCAGTGGCGAGAAGGGCCGCATCCTGCTCGATGACGTCAAGGCCTTCGTCAAGCTGGTGATGAGCGGCGGCGCGGCCTTCGCGGCGCCGGCCCCGGCGCTGCCCAAGGCGCACAACTACGATCCGTCGGCCTACGGCGAAGTGGAAATCAAGCCGCTCAACCGCGTGCAGAAGATTTCCGGCCCGCGCCTGCAGGCCGCCTGGATCAATATCCCGCACGTCACGCAATTCGACGAAGGTGACATCACCGAGCTCGAGGCGCTGCGCAATTCACTGAAGGGCGAGGCGGCGGCGAAGGGCGTCAAGGTCACGCCGCTGGCCTTCATCATCCAGGCCGCGGTGCGCGCCATGCGCGAATTCCCGGTGCTCAACAGCCAGATCGACGAAGCCGGCCAGAACCTGGTCTTCAAGAAATTCTTCAACGTCGGGTTCGCGGCCGATACTCCGAACGGCCTGCTGGTGCCGGTGATCAAGGGCGCCGACAAACTGGATATCTACGCCGTGGCGAAGGCGCTGGGTGACCTCAGTGGCAAGGCGCGCGAGGGCAAACTACCCGGCGCCGACATGCAGGGTGCCGGCTTCACCATCTCCAGCCTGGGCGGCATCGGCGGCACGCTGTTCACGCCCATCATCAATTCGCCCGAGGTCGCCATCCTCGGCGTGTCGAAGTCGGCCATGAAGCCGGTATGGGACGGCAAGCAGTTCGTGCCGCGCCTCATGCTGCCGCTGTCGTTCTCCTACGACCATCGCGTCATCGACGGCGCGCTCGGTGCGCGCATCGCGAAGTTCCTCGCCGACGTGCTCGCGAAGCCGAAGGACCTGCTCGGGGCGATGTCGTGAGCCAGATCGATCTCGTGGTGCCGGATCTCGGCAATTTCGACGAAGTCGCCATTGTCGATGTGCTGATCAAGGTCGGCGACAAGGTCGACGTCGACACGCCGCTGGTCACGCTGGAAACCGACAAGGCCACCATGGACGTGCCGTCCACGGCCGCCGGAACGGTCACCGAGGTGCTGGCGCAGAAGGGCGGCAAGATCGGCAAGGGCGG
>DASUGK010000076.1:0-8893 GCA_036274075.1 Steroidobacteraceae bacterium
GATCGAGCACGCCTCTCCCTATCTACCGAAGGCCTTCGTCGACGAGCGCTTCGAGTTCTACGGCAAGACACTGTCCGGCACGCTGAAGCCGCGTGACCGCTGGAAACGCGGCATCGCCGCGACCAATGCCGCGCTCGGCGATGCCGTCGGCAAGCTGTACGTGGGCAGGCATTTTCCGCCCGCCGAAAAGGCGCGCGCCGAAGCCATGGTGCGCGATCTCATCGCCGCGTTCGGGCGCCGGATCGACCAGCTCGCCTGGATGGCGCCGCAAACCAAGGCCCGGGCCAAGGCGAAACTCGCGGTGCTGAGGATCGGCGTCGGTTATCCCGACCGCTGGACCGACTACTCCTCACTCGAGATCCGCGCCGACGATGCGCTCGGCAACGCGCTGCGCGCGGAAGTCTTCGAGACGCAGCTCAGTCTCTCGAAACTCGGCAAACCCGTCGACCGCAGCGAGTGGGTCATGACGCCGCAGACGGTCAATGCCGTGAACCTGCCGGTGATGAACGCGATGAATTTCCCCGCGGCCATCCTGCAGCCGCCGTACTTCGATCCGGACCGCCCCGTGGTCATGGACTACGGCTCCATGGGAGCAGTGATCGGCCACGAGATCAGCCACAGCTTCGACGACCAGGGCGCGCAGTTCGACTCCACCGGCCGGCTCCTCAACTGGTGGACGCCGGAGGACTTCGCGCACTTCAAGGAAGCCTCGCAGCAGCTCGCGAAGCAATACGACCAGTACAAGCCGTTCCCGGACCTGGCGCTCAACGGGCAGCAGGTCCTGAGCGAGAACATCGCCGACCTCGCCGGGCTCGCGGTGGCCTATGACGCATGGAAGTTGTCGCTCGGCGGCAAGCCGGCGCCGGTGGTCGAGAGCTTCTCGGGCGACCAGCAGTTCTTCATCAGTTTCGTGCAGAGCTGGCGTGGCAAGTATCGCGAGCCTGCAATGCGACAGCAGATCATCACCGACGGGCATGCGCCCGATCAGTACCGCGCCCTGACAGTCCGCAACCTCGACGCGTGGTACGAAGCGTTCGGCGTGAAGCCTGGTGACAAGCTGTACCTGTCCCCGGAGCAGCGCGTCCGGATCTGGTGACTGCGTCATGCTGCACTGCTCCATGCCAGTGTTGCGCTGACAAGTGATGCGCCTCAGGTCTCATACACTTGCGCCGGCCCGAGGGCGTATAGAACGCATCTTCGCATCCAGGGGAGCGCGACATCATGCCGCCGAGGACGACTCGCTTCACTTTGTTAGCCGTTGCGTTGAGCGTCCTGCTCACCGCCTGCGGCGTGAACCCGGTCACCGGGAAGAAGGAGATCCAGTTCGTCTCCGAGGCGCAGGAGCTGCAGATCGGGGAGAAGAACTATTCACCGACACGGCAGGGCGAGGGCGGCGATCTCACGGTGCTGCCCGAGCTGACCGCCTACGTGAACGGCGTCGGCCAGAAACTCGCGGTGGTCTCGGACCGCAAGCTCCCGTACGAATTCGTGGTACTGAACAACTCGGTGCCCAATGCCTGGGCACTCCCCGGTGGCAAGATCGCGGTCAACCGCGGATTGCTCTATGAGCTGAAGAACGAAGCCGAGCTGGCGGCCGTGCTGGGTCACGAGATCGTCCATGCCGCCGCGCGCCATGGCGCGAAGGCGCAGGAGCGCGGCACCATGATGCAGATCGGCATGCAGGCCGCGCAGATCGGCGCCGCCGTCGGTGGCATCGATCCCAATCTCGCGAATCTCGCGCTCCAGGGCGCCGGCACCGGCCTGCAGATGATCCAGATGAAGTACGGCCGCGACCAGGAGCTGGAAAGCGATCACTACGGCATGAAGTACATGAAGGCCGCAGGCTACGACCCGCAGGGCGCGGTGACGCTGCAGGAAACCTTCGTGCGACTGTCACAGGCGGGCGGAAAGAAGCAGCAAAGCTGGCTGGAGGGAATGTTCGCCTCGCATCCGCCCTCGGAGGAGCGGGTGCAGAAGAACACGGAGTACGCGCAGAAGCTGGGTCCCGGAGGCGAACTTGGCGCCGAACCCTTTGCTGCCGCCACGCAAAAGCTGCGCGAGATGAAGCCGGCCTACGACAAATACGACCAGGCCGCGGCCGCGGCACAGAAGAAAGAGTTTGCGACGGCCAAGTCACTGCTCGGCGAAGCGGTGAAGGCCGTGCCCAACGAAGGCAGCTTCCAGGTGCTGCTGGGCCAGATCGCGCTGGCCGAAAAGCAACCTCAGGCGGCCGCGACGCATTTCGACAAGGCGATGCAATTGAGCCCGAACTACTTCGCCTCGCACCTCGGCGCCGGCATCGCGCAGGTGCAGCTCGGCAACAAGCAGAAAGCGGAGCAATACCTGACGCGCAGCACGCAACTGCTTCCGACCGCGCCAGCCGCGTATTACCTCGGCAACTTCGCGCGCGACCGCGGCGACACCGAGGCGGCGCGCCAGTATTACCAGGCGGCGGCAAGCTCCGAGAGCTCGTTCGGCAAGGCCGCCGCGGCCGAATTTACCAAGATGGACCTGCCGCAGAACCCGGGAAATTACCTGGCGGCCGGCGGGCAGCTCGATGCGCAGGGACAGATCCTGGTCGTGGTGCAGAACAAGTCGCAGTTGCCGTTGAGTGGAATCCAGGTGACTCCGGTGCTGGTCGATGGCGCCGGCCGAGTCGTACAGCAGGGCAAGCCCGTGCAAATCCAGGCCGTGGTCAAACCCGGTGAGCAGGCGGCAGCCGCGACCGGCCTCGCCAACCTGACCCAGGAACAGATGCAGGCGCTGCGGTTCCGCGTCGACGGGGCGAAGATCGCTGAGTAGATAGCCGGATCAGTCGCCGGCCGCGGATTCGATGGCCAGGCTGATCTCGCCGATGCTCATGCTGGAACGGAATTCGGCCGGTTGCGGCTGGCCGTCGACCTCGACGCCGGAGACCGGCACGAACCTCAATTGCAGGTCGCGCCGCCCGGCAGACTTGATGGCCTCATCCAGCACCAGGTCGAACTGGGCGGGCTTGTCTTCCGGCACGTAGGCCGAAATGAGGCCGACAAGATGCGGATCGCGGGGGTCGCCCTCACCACCCACCGGCTCGACGTGGACTTCCCACGACACTCCCGGCGGCGCATCGACCGTCACGTTCTTCAGGACCATCACCACGGTTTCATCCGGCGATTTCGCGGCATCGTAGATGCGCCTGCCGTGCACGCGATCGTCGCGCGCGACCAGCGGCAGCGTCACGGGAGCATCGCCCAGCACCACGGGCTGCGACAGCGGCAGCGTGACGATCAGTTCGAGCTGGAACAGAAGCCACATGGATAGACTCCCCGGGCTGGGTACGGAACACGATCGGCTGCGCCAGAAGTGCAGGTAGACCACCGGGCCACTGCCACCGTTCCTTTCGAGGGCCCAAACGCAACGCGGCTCCCGAAGGAGCCGCGTCGGATCAACCACGATGGTTCGTGATCAGTCGCGTGACATCAGCAACCGCAGCACGTACCAGAACATCAGCGCGATCGAGGCGAACAGCGCCAGCGCGGCGCCGACGTACCGGTCCTCGGGATAGTGATGGATGATGTTCGAGGTGTCGTACAACACGGCGGCGCCGGCGAAGCCGATCATGGCCACCGAGAACCAGGTGCCGAGCTCGAAGCCGAACAGCACCGCGCCGACGATGGCCACCAGCGCGAGGATGCCGCCCCACACCAGCATGCCGCGCAGGAACGAAAAGTCCTTGCGGGTGATGAAGGCGACGGCGGTCAGGCCCAGCGTGCCGAGCAGCGTGATGCCGACGGCGCTCTCGATGATGCCGGGCGCCTTGATCGCCGCGATCACCAGCATCGGGACGAACAGCACTGCCTCGGCCGCGACGAATGCGACCATGGCAACGTACTGCAGGGGCCGGGATTCGACCTTGTGCGCGACGTGGCTGGCGGCCCAGCCGACCAGCATGTAACCGCCGAGGACCAGCAGCCAGCTCTTGCTGAGCATCCATTCGGCCATCGGGAAGGCCAGTCCGCTGCTGAACAGGTAGATCTCGATGACCGTGAACAGCAGGATCGCGCCGGCGACGTGGCTGTAGGTCTTCGAGATGAAACTCGCACGCGCCTCGGTGCTGATCTCCGATACCGGTGTGTAGCTAGGCAGTGTCTGCTCTTGCATGCTCGCTCCCATGGGTCCCAATGCGGAGGCCGGATACTAACACTGCGCTGCGGCATCCCATATGACTTCCCGCCCGGCGCTGGCGAGGGCGGCGAATTTACCAATAAAATCAGGTGGAAACTGCGGCCACTCATATATGTCTGTGTACCCATGCGCATACCCACTCTCGCCGGCATGACTCGGGGTGCCGCCGGCGCGCTCCTGGCAGTGATCCTGCTGCTGCCCGCCAGCCACACCGGCGCCGAAATCGAGAAGGTCGCCTGGCCCCGCGAGAAGGACATGGTCTTCATGTGGTGGCCAAAGGTGACGCCGCCGGACAACTGGATCCACGTGCCCGAGGTCAGCTACCAGAACCACATCAACCTGTTCGTGCTCGAGGGCCAGGATTTCGACGACTCGCCGGCCGTCATGTACGCGCGCGCCATCTATTACGAGAACGGCAATACCGAGCGGGAGCTCGAAACCGCGATCAAGGACGATCTCGAGGGCTTCCTCGAACACTCGCCCGACTCGAGCGTGGCCGAAGCCGGCACCGTGCCGACCGGCGATGGCACGAAGCTCCGCACGATTTCATTCACGCCCAAGGGGCAGGGCCACTGGGAGCTGGTGTCCTACGGCCGCGAGCCGAAATACGTGCTGATGTTCTGCATCAGCGCGACGTCGAAGGAAGCGCTGGATCAGCATCGCGGCGCGTTCCTGGAGATGGTGCACAGCTACACCAGCCGCGACGAGCCCTGAGTCCCGCGCGAGCCGGCGGGCATCGCGGCCAAAAGAAAAGCCCCGGAGGTTTCCCTGCGGGGCTTTCATTGCGGCAATAGCGCGGTGATTCAGCTTTTCGCCTTGAACGCCTTGACCTGGGCGTTGAAGCGGTCGGCGACCTTGACGAGGTCCGCCTGGGCGCGATCCAGCTTGGCGTTGCTCTTCTCGCAGGCCATGTATTCCTCGATGCCCTTCTTGTACGCATCGACGGCCTTCTTGGCGGCCATCATTTCTTCCATGGCGGCAGTCTTGCCGTCCGGGATGGTCGGGATGGTGTCGGGCTTTTCGCAGGCAAGGGCCGGGGCGGCGACGGCGACGATCAGCATGGCGATCGATACGGTCTTCTTCATCACATTCTCCATAAAGTAGTCGGCTGGGCCGTTGAACGAGGCCGGCGCCAGCTCTTGCGCGATGTATCGGCAGCACCGCCCCGGGCTTGCATGAACTGCTTCACGTTTTCGGCCGGCCCCATCGCGGTGCGCCAGGTGGCGAAATGTGACGAGATTCTCCTGTATCCAACCCCCTACGCCGCCGATAGCGACGGGTGACTGCCCGAAATTGCGCACTCCAGCGCGATGGCAGCACTGGCTTGATGAACAACGATTCGAGTGAAGCGGGGCAGGCCGCCGGCGGCGGCGCGTGCCAGGTCCTGACGTTCTCACTGGGTAGCGAAACCTACGGCGTCGACATCCTGCGCGTGAAGGAAATCCGCGGCTGGTCGCCGGTGACGCGTATCCCGCATTCGCCGGCTTGCGTGCTCGGGGTGCTGAACCTGCGCGGCGCCGTGGTGCCCATCATCGACCTGCGCATCCGCTTTTCGCTGCCCAAGGCCGAGTTCACCTCCGCGACCGTGATCATCGTGTTGTCGTTGCACACCGCCCAGGGTCAGCGTGAATGCGGCGTGGTGGCGGACAGCGTGCGCGACGTCGCCGACGTGGCGCTCGACAAGATCCAGCCCGTGCCCGCGATGTACGCCGGCACTGCCACCGAGTTCATCAAGGGCATCACGACCATCGACGAGCAGATGCTCATCCTGCTCGATCCCGATGACCTGGTGGCGCGGGCCCTTGCGCCGACCGAGATTCCCGGGGAGGCAGCCTGACCGCTGCCCGTATTCATATAAAGACATCGAAAGAGACTTCCCATGCGCCTCAATCCCTTCAAGAACATCCGACTCTCCACGCAGCTGTTCGCGCTGGTAGCCGTTTCACTGGCGATCGCCGCCGGGCTCATGGCCTACGCGGCACAGCAGGTGCAGGCGACGCAGGGCACGCTCAAGCACACCATCGACAACCGCATGGTGTCGGGCCAGGCCATCCAGGGCGTGGCCGATGCGTTGAGCCTGTCGCTCGAGGCCTCGCTCGATGTCATCGAGAAGAAGCAGACCGCGCAGGAAGCACACGACCTGATCAAGGAGGCCGTGGACAAGGCGCACGACGACTGGGATCGCTACTTCCTGGGCGAAATGATCGAAGAAGAGCAGGCGCTGGCCGACGAGACCACGCCCATGCTCGACGCCGCTTACGGCGCAATCGACAAGCTGCTCAAGAAGCTCGGCAATGACGAAGTCGCCGATCTCGCCGCCTGGCGCAACAACACGTTGCGCCCGGCGCTGGCCGATGGCTCGCGCAATCTCAAGAAGCTGATCGAGATGCAGCTCACGGCTGCCAACATGGATCTCGACAGGGCCAAGGCCAACTACGAGACGGCGCAGCGCAACGGCATCATGCTGCTCTCCGGCGGCGCGTTGCTGGCCGTCGTGCTCGCGCTGTTCATCATCCGTGGCGCCATGCGCAAGCTCGGCGCCGATCCGCGCGAGGCCGCCGAAGTCGCGCGTCGCGTCGCCTCCGGCGACCTGCAGTTCGAGATGGAAGCCGGCAAACACGACGAAGTGAGCCTCATGGGCGCGCTGCGCCAGATGAAGGCCAGCCTGCTGCATTCCAAGCTCGACTACGAAGGCCAGATCAACGCCATCGCCAAGGTGCAGGGTGTCATCGAGTGCACGCCCGCGGGCGATGTCATCAACGCCAATGAGATTTTCCTGAAGCTCCTCGGCTATTCGCTCGAGGACGTGCGCGGCAAGAACTACTCGATGTTCGTCGATGCCGAAGTGCGCGGCACCGCGAGCTACCAGGGCTTCTGGCCCGCGCTCGCGCGCGGCGAAAGCCGCCAGGGCGAATACCGCAAGGTCACGCGCGAGGGACGCGACGTGTGGGTGCAGGGTGTCTACAACCCCATCCTCGACGCCGAAGGCAAGCCGTCGAAGGTGGTTGCGTATCTCAGCGACATCACGAAGCAGCGCGAGGAAGCCATCCTGAACGCCGCCTTCCGCGGCGCGCTCAACCAGCTCGACGCCAACGTGATGGTGGCCGACAACTCGCTCAGGATCGTGTTCGTGAACCCGGCCGCCGCCGCGATGCTGGCGCGTGCGCAGGAGTCATTCCGCCGCGACCTGCCGGCCTTCGACGCCGGCGCGCTGCAGGGCGCGAGCCTCGAGTCGATGACGCGCGATCCGGCCGCATTGCGCGGCGAGATCGAACGCCTGACCTCCCTCGCGACGCGCGAGGAAGTGATCGGTGGCCGCACCATGAAGGCCATCATGAGCCCGATGAAGGACGAGAACGGCCGCCGCCTCGGTACCGTGCTCGAGTGGTTCGACCGCACGCAGGAAGTCGCGACCGAGTCCGAGCTGCAGGGCGTGATCGCCGCGGTCACGGCGGGCAATCTCAGCGACCGCATCTCGCTCGACGGCAAGCGCGACTTCTTCCTGACGCTTTCGCGCGGCATCAATGAGCTCGTCGACGCCATCGGTGGCGTGGTCGAGGAAGTGCAGGGCCTGGTGGCCGCGGCCAACCAGGGCGATCTCACGCGCCGCATCGTCACCGAGGGCAAGGCGGGCCTGATGGTCAAGATCGGCGGCGGCATCAACGACCTGACCAGCAACCTGTCGTCGCTGGTGTCGCAGGTGAAGGCGGCTTCGATGGCCGTCAGCCGCGGCGCCGACGAGATCAGCCAGGGCAACGCCAACCTGTCGCAGCGCACCGAGGAGCAGGCGTCTTCGCTCGAGGAGACCGCGTCCTCGATGGAAGAGATGACCAGCACCGTCAAGCAGAATGCCGACAACGCCGCGCAGGCCAACCAGCTCGCGGTCGCGGCACGCGACCAGGCCGAGAAGGGCGGCGCGGTCGTGGCCAAGGCCGTGAAGTCCATGGCCGAGATCAACGATGCCTCGCGCAAGATCAACGACATCATCGGCGTGATCGACGAGATCGCGTTCCAGACCAACCTGCTGGCGCTCAACGCCGCGGTGGAAGCGGCGCGCGCCGGCGAACAGGGCCGCGGCTTCGCGGTGGTGGCCACCGAGGTGCGCAACCTCGCGGGCCGCTCGGCGACGGCGGCCAAGGAAATCAAGGCGCTGATCCAGGACAGCGTGCGCAAGGTCGACGAGGGCTCGTCGCTGGTGACGCAGTCGGGCGCGACGCTCGAGCAGATCGTCACCGCGGTCAAGAAAGTCACCGACATCGTGGCCGAAATCGCCGCGGCGTCGCGCGAGCAGTCCTCGGGCATCGAGCAGGTCAACAAGGCCGTCATGCAGCTCGACGAAATGACGCAGCAGAACGCGGCACTGGTCGAGCAGGCGTCGGCTGCCAGCCAGTCCATGGCGGACCAGGCGCGCGGACTCAACGAATCCATGCAGCGTTACCGCGTCAACGAAGTGCAGGAGGACGAGCTGGCGGCCACGCCGGTTGCCGCGGCACCCGCGGCGGCCGAACGCCGCAAGGCCGGGCGTCCGTGGACGCAGCCTGCCGCTCCCAAGGCCGCGGCACCGAAGCCGGCGACCGTGCCGGCCGCGGGCAACGGTGACACGGTCTGGAACGAATTCTGAAGGCGAGTGGATGACTTGGTGCCGATGACTTGGTGCCGGGCCGGCATTTCGGCATTACGGCCGAGCCTACTAGCTCTTGCGAGGGCTGAGACGCAATGCCGAAATGCC
>DASUGK010000077.1:0-33088 GCA_036274075.1 Steroidobacteraceae bacterium
GGGTCATCGGCATCGTCATCGCGTTCAGCTTGCTCATCCTTCACTTCCGGAGATCTGTACCTCGTCGCGATAGTAGTCCTTGATGGCCGGGACGGCCGTCCGGATCAGCTCGCGTTCGCCACGCGTCAGCGCAGGGTGCCAGGTGTCGAAAATGAGTATGGCCCGTGGAACCTCACTATCGTTCCATGCCTCATGCTCGATGGTGTCGTCGAACACCCAGGCCTGGCCCTCGCGCCATTCGCGGGTGTCCGAACCCACGCGGAACCGGCATTGCGGCGGCACCACCAGCGGCAAGTGCACGATGAGGCGCGAGTTGGTGACCCCGGTGTGCGGCGGGATATGCGACTTGCGGTCGAGGATGGAGAAGAACGCGGTCGGCGCGTAACCGGGCACATCGGCCACGGGCGCCCGGGCGAGCAGCGCGGCCGTGTACGGGCAACGATCCGCGTTGGCGTCGACGCGAACGCCGTCACGCCACAGGAAGAACGCGCTCCAGCGCCGTGACTTGTTGAGCTCGGCCCACTGGTCGAGCGGTACGCCCTCGGGATAATCGATGTACGGCACGATGGCGCCGGTGTCCTCGCGCAGCACGCGCTCGCACTCGGCACGGATCGCGGGCACCGCGGCCTCGAACTCCGCGAGCCAGGGAAACTGGCTGCGCGGATAGAACTCGTAGTCGGGCAGCTTCGGGATGTGCAGGAAGGTGGGCTGCGGGTGATAGATCCGCCGCTTGCCGAGCAATGCCGCGATCCCGTGGTCGACGCGTTCCAGCGCTTCTCCACCGAACTCGGCGCGCACCTGCGCGACGCGTGCCTCGATCTGCTGCTCGACGGCCGCGTCGTTGCGGCGTACGACCTCGAGCGCATGCGTGAGCATGTCGTGCAGCACGTTGGGCACGCGCATGTTGGGCGTGACGGTCTGCAGCGCGTTGTGGAACACCTGCGCCGCCGCCTTGAGCCGGCCGCGTTGCTCGAGCAGCTCGCCCTTCTTGAGCAGTGCGATGAGATGCCGCGGTTCGAGCGCGAGCACCCGCGCCAGCGCCTGCTCCTCCTCGTCGCGCAGGCCGAGGCCGCGCAGCGCGGTGGCCAGGTTCATCCACAACGAGGGATTCTTCGGCTCGGCCTGCGTGGCCTGTTCGAGCAGCTGGCGGGCACGCGCGGCGTTGCCGGTATGCAGCAGGTCGATGGCGCGTGCGTTCAGCACCAGCGGATGGGTGCTGGAGATGCTCTCGGCACGCGCCAGGAGGCGCTGCGCTTCTTCACGCTGCCCAGCGGCCTGAGCCCTTTCGGCCTGCTGGATCAGTCCCTTGAGCAGCGTTTCGTCTTGGGCGGACAACCGCGTCAGTTCAATGGATACAGGATCACGCGGCGGTTCTGCTGGCGCCCTTCGTCAGTGTCGTTGCTGGCGATGGGATCCGTCTCGCCGTAACCGCGCGACGTGAGCTGGTTGGTGACGCCGCCGTCCCGCAGGTACTCGAGGACGGTCGCCGCGCGGCGCGCGGACAGGTCCATGTTGTACGCATCGGAGCCGCGGCTGTCGGTGTGGCCCTGGACCTCGATGTTGACCTCCGGGTAACGCTTCAGCGTCGCGATGGCGTTGTCGAGGATCGGGATACTCTCGGGCAGCAGCGTGTCCTTGTTGGTTTCGAACTTTACGCCCTGCAACAGAAGCGTGCGGTCGAAGGGACAGCCCACGTTGTTGACGCGCGTGCCCTTGGGAGAGTCGGGGCACTGGTCGACGCTGTTCAGGATGCCGTCGCCGTCGTCGTCACCGTCGATTTCGCAGCCCACGGCGTCGACCTTCTTGCCGGCCGGCGTACCCGGGCACTTGTCGTTTTCGTTGATGACGCCGTCGCCATCGTCGTCCTGCGGCAGCGGGCAACCGGAAGAGTCGACGGGTGTACCGGTGGGCGTTCCGGGGCACTTGTCGAGATCGTCGGTCACGCCGTCGCCGTCGGTATCGACGGGCAGGCGGGTCACGGATCCACCCCATGAATACTGGATCCCGAGGCCGGCCACGTAATCCACGGCATCCGGGAACTGCTCGTTGTCGGTCAGGCCACGGCGCGCGCCGATGTCGGCACGCAACTGCATGGCGCTGCCATCGTCCCGCGACGGGCCGAGGTCGACGAGCACGCCGGCGCCGAACATCGCCGCCAGGTCTTCTTCGTCGGCACCCGGCTTGAGGATGGTCTTGATGCGTCCCAGTCCCAGGCTGAGGAAGGGATTCACGCGACCGTCGCGGTAGAACACGCGCTTCGTGGACAAGCCGAAGCCCTGCAGCTCCAGCGTGTCGCCACCGGCACGATCGTGTTCGGAGCCGAAGATGCTCAGTTCCACGTCCCAGTTCTCGTTGACCACGCGGCCCAGGGCGAGGGTGACGCCGGCGTCGTCGTCGGCAACCCGGCCGTCATCGAGCCACAGCGCGTTGACCTGGGGTGAGATGTACCAGCTGCCCGGCGCGGCGCCGGCCGAAGCGGCCGAGGATGCGAATGCCGCAACGCAAACAGCGAGCACCAGGGTTCCAATTCTTTTCATGGGGGTTTTTCTCCCTAGTAATGGCCGGGAATCATAGCCGAGCCCCAAAGGGCGCGGTAAGCGACCAATGGCCTAGCCGGTTCCGAGCGCCGGATGCTTGACCAGTTGCCCGGCATGCAGTCCGAGCTTGCGTGCCTCGCCGCCGGCGATTTCCAGGACCGCGCGCGCCGGTGCCTCGCTGCGGATCAGGTCGAGGGAGTGCGGCGTGGTCTGTTCGACGATCTGCTGGATGCGGCCGGCCGCGTCGATGAACACCATGTCGAGCGGGATGTAGGTGTTCTTCATCCACATGCTGATGGTGCGCGGTTCGCGGTGCACGAACAGCATGCCGCGATCGGCGGGCAGCGAGCGCACGAACATCAGGCCCTGCGCCTGGCGTTGCGGCGTGTCGGCCAGCCACACGGTGAAGGTGTGCCTGAGCTTCTTGCCGTCGCTGATGGTCAGCGTGGCGCTGGGAAATGCCGCCAGGTCCTCGAGCGGTGCGATCTGCGCACTTGCCAGCCCGACGCTCAGCAGGGCCGCGGCGCACCAGGCCGCGGCGCGCCGGCGCAGGGGCCGACTAGTTGGATCGCGGGGCAACATGGCGGTCATCGTCCCTGAATTCGATGCGCCCTGCAAAGTCGAAGCTCGTCAGGATCACGCGCTCGTCGCGCGACAGGCTGGTGGCGGGACCCACGCAGAAGCCGCGCGCGACCACGCGATAGACCGCCGTGCCGGGTCCCAGCGTCTCGACGCGTTCCTGCGCCAGCGAATCCACGGTGCACTTGTCGTCGCCCTGCGTGGCGAATATGCGCTGTTCCCCCTCGAACATGATGGTGACGTTGGTGCGCAGGTTGGCGCCGCCGCGGCCTTCGCCGACTCCCGCGATGCCGAACACCAGGCGCAGGCGATGGCCGTCGCCGCGCTCCGGGCCGCCGATGCTCACGCGGATGCCGTTGCTGGTGTTGTCCTTGCCCGGAGGCCGCGGACCGCCCTCGCATTGCATGTCGGCGTTCTTCCAGTTGAGGTCGAGGTCCTGCGCACCGCGCATGCGTGCACGCAGGTAGCCGCCGCCGACGGCCAGGCAGCCCTGCACCGGATCGGCGCGTTCCGTTGTAGGCGCGGCGGCCGGAGCGGCATTCATGAAGGTCAGCACCAGGGCGCAGACGGCCGCGATGCATGCGCGCGGAAGCATGTGACTACGGTAGCACGCACCCTATACTCGTAAAAAAGAGGACCCCGATGGCCAAACGTCCAGCCCGCGCAACTTCCGGTCGTTACGTCAGCCGCCTGACGAGTGGCACGCTCGCCGTGATCATGGCCGGCGGCCGCGGCGAACGCCTCAAGGGTCTCACCGAGCATCGCGCGAAACCGGCGACGCCGTTCGGCGGCAAGTTCCGCATCATCGATTTCGTGTTGTCCAACTGCGTGAACTCGGGCATCCGCCAGATCACGGTGCTCACGCAGTACAAGGCGCAGTCGCTGATCCAGCACATCCACCGCGGCTGGGGCTACATGCGCGGCGAATTCGGCGAGTTCGTCGAGGTGATCCCCGCGCAGCAGAAGACCGGCTCGCACTGGTACCGCGGCACCGCCGACGCCGTGTACCAGAACATCGACGTGTTGCACGCGCACCGGCCCAAGCACGTGCTGGTGTTGGCCGGCGACCACATCTACAAGATGGACTACGGCCCGATGATCGCCTACCACGTGGAGAAGGGCGCCGACATCACCGTGGGCGTAGTCGAAGTGCCGATCGCCGACGCGCGGGAGTTCGGCGTGCTCACGGTCACCGAGTGGAATCGCGTCACGCGCTTCGTCGAAAAATCGCCGACGCCGGACCACATGCCGGGCCGTCCAGACGTGGCCCTGGCATCGATGGGCATCTACGTCTTCAACCCGGACCTGCTCGAGCGGCTGCTGGTCGCGGACACGGCCAACGAGAATTCCAAGCACGATTTCGGCAAGAACATCGTGCCCGATGCCATCGAGAAGCTGCAGGTCTTTGCCTATCCTTTTCGGGACGTTAAGACTCGGGCACAGTCGTATTGGCGCGATGTTGGAACAATCGACGCCTTCTACGAGGCCAACATCGAGATGGTCTGGGTCAATCCCGAGCTCAACATCTACGACGAAGACTGGCCGATCTGGACCTACCAGGCCCAGACCCCGCCGGCGAAATTCGTGCTCGATGAAGACGGGCGGCGCGGCATCGCCATCAACTCGCTGGTGTCGGGCGGTGTGATCATCTCCGGCGCCACCGTGCGCGAGTCGCTGTTGTTCTCCGGCGTCCGCGTCGAGGAGCGCTCGAACGTCGAGCGCTCCGTCGTGCTGCCCAACGTGCGCATCGGCGCGAACTGCCAGATCCGCAACGCCATCATCGACGAGAACTGCGAGCTGCCCGCGGACACCCGCATCGGGCACGACCGCAACGAAGACGCCAAGCGCTTCCTCGTGACCGAGAAGGGCGTGGTGCTGGTCACACCCGACATGCTGGCGCATGGCCATCCCTGACCTGCGCCGCCTGCGGTCCGGTGCCGCGCTGGTCGCTCTGCTCCTCACCGCCTGCGCGTCCACGCTCGACCTGCAGCCGCCCAGGCTGTCGCTGGTGTCGCTGAAAGTGCAGAGCGCCGACCTGTTCTCGCAGCGCCTGCTGGTGCGCATGAAGGTCGTCAATCCGAATGCGCGCGAGCTGCCCGTCAAGGGCATCGACTACCGCATCGAAGTTTTCGACGCCGAGCTGGCCACGGGGCAGGCCAGCGCGCCGTTCGTGGTGCCGTCCCAGGGCGAAGCGGAATTCGACGTGCAGGTCACGGCGAACCTCGCGAGCACGCTGGCCAAGCTGGCCTCGCGGCGTGGCTCGACTGATACGCTCGAATATCGGCTGGTGGGCGAGGTGTCGCTAGCCAGCGGCTTTCTGCGGCGCATTCCCTTTGATGAGCGCGGCAGCGTCAAGCTGAAGTAGTTCGGCGAACAGCTTCAGGTATTCGCTGGCCTGCGTTTCCCAGGAAAAATCCTGGCGCATGGCGTTCTGCACCAGCCGTTCCCATAGTTGCGCATCGGCGTACCACTGCATGGCCGTGTCCAGCGCCCAGTTCATCGCGCCGGCGTCGAAATCGTTGAACACGATGCCGGTGCCCTGGCCGCTGGCCGGGTCGAAGTGCACCACGGAATCCGCGAGCCCCCCCGTGCGGCGCACGATGGGGATGGTGCCGTAGCGCAGCGAATACATCTGGTTGAGGCCGCAGGGCTCGTACAGCGACGGCATGAGGAACACGTCACTGGCGCCTTCGATCCAGTGCGCCAGCGCTTCGTCGTAACCGCCGAAGAACCACGCGTGGCCGCGATGCCGGTCGGCGAGGCCGCGGAAGAAGGTCTCGTACTTCGCGTCGCCGCTGCCCAATACGGCGAGGCGCACGTCGCTCTTCTGCAGCAGGGCCGGCAGCGTGTCGGTCAGCAGGTCGAAGCCCTTCTGCGGCGTGAGGCGGCTGACGATGCCGAACAGCGGCACGCGTTTCTGGGTCGGCCGCAGGTTCTGGCGCAGCAGGAAATTGCGCTTGAGCTCGGCCTTCGGCGCCAGGTTCTGCGGGCCGAAGTGGATGGGCAGGTACCGGTCGCGGCGCGGGTCCCATTCCTCGTAGTCCACGCCGTTGAGGATGCCGCGCACCGCGCCGCCGCGCGCCGCCAGCGCCTGTTCCATGCCCATGCCGTACTGCGGCGTGGTGATCTCGCGCGCGTAGGTGGGGCTCACGGTGGTCACCGCGTCGGCGTGCAGGATGCCGTGCTTGAGCGCGTTGATGCCGCCGGCCCGCAGGTCTTCCTGGTGCAGTAGATAGGCATCTGCGCCCAGGTCGAGGTCGCCCGCGTCGGCGGCGCCGAACCCGCCCTGGTAGCCGATGTTGTGGATGGTGAGCACGGATTTCGTGCCGGCGAACACCGGGTCGTGACGGTAGTTCGATCGCAGCCACAGCGGCGCGAAGGCCGCGTGCCAGTCGTGCGAGTGCACGACGTGCGGCCGGAAATTCATGCGCCGGCAGCATTCGAGCGCGGCGCGCGTCAGCACCAGGAAACGCCGGTGCTCGTCCGGGTCGTTGGTGTACAACGTCGGCCGCGCGTACAGGGCCGCCGACTCGACGAGGAATACCTGTGTCGCCGAACCCGGCAGGTGCGTGCGCCAGATGTCCACGCCGTATTCGTGGCTGCCGGTGACGATGCGCAGGTCCTGCAGGGTATCCACGCGCGTGGCCTCGATCCTGTCGCGCCCGATCTGCGCGTAGAACGGCACGAACAGCCGGACATCGTGGCCGCGGGCGGTCAGTTGGCGGGACAGGGCGCTCGCGACGTCCGCGAGGCCGCCGGTCTTGGCGAAGGGGACGACCTCGGACGCGATGGCGCAGATGTTGAGTTTCACGCGGCGGGCATTTTAGCGGCAGATGCGCGCTGGTAGCATGGCGCCCGGTCACTATTCCCATGCGTCGCTTTCTCACATTCCTCACGGCCCTGGTGCTGGTGCTGGGTTCACTCGCGATCGGCCTGCTCGCCGCGGACCTGCCCTTCTGGCGGCGTGCCGCGCAATTGCCGCTGGCCGCCGACGAGAGCTACCTACCCGTCATCGCGACGGGCCCCGGGACGCCGCCGGCCGCCGGCGCGCTGCCCGTGAGCACGGCGCAACAGTCCGACACGGCCGCGCTCGAATACGCCGTGCGGCAGGCGCGGAACGCCGGGTCGCGCGTCTTGTTAGTCATGCGCAAAGGTGAGCCGGTGCTGGCGCGCTACTTCGGCGCCGACGACGAACGCAGCCTGGTGCCTGCGGGCCTCGTGGCGCGGCCGGTGGTCGCGATGGCCGTGGGACTGGCGATTGCCGACGGGCGCCTCGGCCCGCTCGACACGCCGGTGTCGCGTTACCTGCCCGAGTGGGACGGCGAGCCGCGCGGCAGCATCACGCTGCGGCAGCTGCTCGAGGACACCAGCGGGCTCGAGACCGGCGGCGACGTGCGCGGCCTGCTGCATCGCTCGCCGTGGGACGATCTCGCGCACCTGCCGGCGTTCGCAACCAGCAAGGGCGTGCGCATGTTGTTAGGCAACGACTTCGCCAGCACGGCATTGCGTTTCGAACTCGAACACGAGCCGGGCGGATTCTTCAACCTGTCGCCCGCCAACGCGCAGCTCGCCGCGCTGATCATCGAGCGCGCGACCGGCGTGCCCTACGAGGATTTCGTCGGTGAGCGGATCTTCGCCGCCGCCGGCGCCGGGCCCGCCGAGCTGCCGGTCGACCGGCGCGCCGGCATGCCCGCGGCGCATTGCTGCTGGCGGACGACCGCGCCCGGCGTGGCGCGGCTCGTGAGCCTGCTGGCCACGGACGGGGAGCATTCCGGCCGGCGCATCCTGCCGCAGGGCTGGGTGGCGGAAATGGCGCGCGCCTCGCGCGTCAACGCCGGCTCCGGCATGCAATTGCAGCGTGTCGACGTCGAGGGGCTGACGGCGCTGGCCGGCGAGGACGACAATGGCAGCCGGTTCTGGGTCTTTCCCGAGTACCAGATCGCGATCGTCAATCTCGTGAATCCATCGGGCTCGAGCCCGGCGGAGCTGCCCGGATTGCTGCTGCGCGCCCTGCCGCCGGGCTGAGACTTCGGCAAGAAACGGGTCGAGACCGCGGCGGCATCGCCCGCAGAATGCGTGCATGGACATGAAAGTCACGCCCATCAATGAAGGCCTGGCCGGCGCCATGGCCGAAGACCTCGCCAACGGCTTCGTCGACAGCCGCGATTTCACGCGCATGACGCGCGCCATCGAATTCATCGAACGCCAATTCGAACGGCAGCCGCGGCTCGCCGAGATCGCGCGGCACGTCGGCCTGTCGGAATTCCATTTCAACCGGCTGTTCCGCCGCTGGACCGGCCTCACGCCCAAGCAATACCTGGCCGAGGTGACCGCGCGCGCCGCCGGCGCCGCGCTGCGCGACGAACCCTCGGTCATGGATGCGGCGCACGCTGTAGGACTTTCGGGCGGCGGGCGTCTACATGATTTGACGGTGACCCTCGAGGCCATGACGCCCGGGGAGATCCGTGCGCAGGGCGAGGGAGTGCTGGTGCGTCACGGCGTCGCCAACACGCCATTCGGGTCGGCATTCCTGGCGGAGACACCGCGGGGTCTGTGCCGCCTGGCGTTCATCGAAGGGGATGAACGCGCGGAACTGGCCAGCCTGCGCGAGCAGTTCGCGCGGGCGAAGTTCGTGCGGGACGACGCGCGTGCGGCCGAGCTGGTGGCCATGATCTGGGGCCGGGGCGGGGCCACCCTGCCCCTGGCCGTCTGCGGGACCAATTTCCAGGTCCAGGTCTGGCGGGCACTGCTCGAACTCGGGCCGGGCGCGACGGTCACATACAGCGCGCTGGCACGGCGCCTGGGGAAGTCGAATGGTGCGCGCGCCGTGGGCAACGCGGTGGGTGCCAATCCGGTGGCCTGGGTCATCCCTTGCCACCGCGTGTTGCGAGAGGGCGGAAAACTCGGCGGATATCGCTGGGGGACCGCCCGCAAACAGATGATCCGCCGCTGGGAGAATAGGCGCGCCGGGGTGTCATAACTTTTTGATTCCCCTCGTGTGTCGGTCGTTGGCGGTCCTATACTTGCCGCCTTCGAGAGAGAACCGAACACGATGCCCGCAACGCGCAACCTGGTAACGCCGATCAGCATCGCCGTGGCGGTCGTGTCCGTGGCGTGGGCCATTTACGCCACCCAGCACAAGGATTCCCCCGACGATGGTCCCGCCGGCCCGGGCGCGGGCGGCCGTGGCGGCGCCCCGGCCTTCGTGTCGATCGCCCCTGTGCGCAGCGAGCGGATCAGCCAGAAACTCGAGGCCCTGGGCAACGCCCGCGCCAACGAGTCGGTGGACGTGAGCTCCAAGACGTCCAACGTGGTCACCGCGGTGATGTTCCGCGATGGTGAACGCGTGCGCCGCGGCCAGGTGCTGGTGCAGCTCGACGACGCGCAGGCACGCGCCGACGTGGCGGCCGCCCAGGCGGCCGTGGCGGAAAGTGAACGGCTCTACAACCGCAGCCGCGAGCTCATGACGACCGAGGCCCTGTCCAAGGCGCAGTTCGACCAGCTCGAGGCCACGCTCAAGGCCAACCGCGCCCGGCTCGAAGCCGCGCAGGCACGCTTGCAGGACACCGTGATCCGCGCGCCCTTCAACGGCCGTGTCGGCCTGCGCCGCGTGAGCGTCGGCACGCTCATCAGCCCCGGCGACGTCATCACCACGCTGGACGACACCAGCGTCATCAAGCTGGACTTCTCCGTGCCGGAGAATTTCCTCTCGACGCTGCGCGAGGGACTGGCGGTGCGCGCCACGGCGCCGGCCTTCCCGGGCCGCACCTTTGCCGGCAAGGTCTCGAGCATCGATTCGCGTGTCGATCTCAACACCCGCTCGGTCACCGTGCGCGCGCTGCTGGCCAACGAAGACGGCGCGCTGCGCCCCGGCATGTTCCTCAACGTATCGCTGGCCAACGATGAGCGCGAGTCGCTGGTCATCCCCGAGCAGGCGCTCACGCCCGAGGCGGAGCGGCAATACGTGTTCGTGGTGAACGACGGCAAGGCCGCGCGCCGCGAAGTCAGGATCGGCGGACGCCGTCCCGGCACGGTCGAAGTGATCGCGGGACTGCAGGCCGGTGAGCAGGTCATCGTCGAGGGCACGCAGAAAGTGCGCGATGGCGCGCCGGTGCGCACCACGGAGATGGCCGCGGAAGCCATGGACGAGGCCACCGAGCCGGGCTCGCATGAAGCGAGCAGCGCGGGAGCCGCGAGCGTGCGCCAGTAGGCGGCCGCCCATGATCATCTCCGAGATGTCCGTGCGCCGTCCCGTCCTCGCGACGGTGATGTCGCTGCTGCTGTTCATACTCGGACTCGCGGCTGCGTTCGGCCTCAGCCTGCGCGAGTTCCCCGACATCGACCGGCCGGTGGTGAACATCGAGACGCGTTATCGCGGCGCGTCCTCGGACGTGATCGAGTCGCGCATCACGCAGATCATCGAGAACGAGATCTCGGGCATCCAGGGCGTCGAGCGGCTCAATTCCGCGAGCCGCGACGAGCGTTCACAGATCAACGTGGAGTTCTCGCTGGAACGCGACCTCGATGCCGCCGCCAACGACGTGCGCGAGCGCCTGTCGCGCGTCGCGCAGCGGCTGCCCGACGAGGCCGATCCGCCGCAGATCACCAAGGTGGACAGCGGCACGGATCCCATCTCGTGGATCAACGTCTCCAGCAGCCAGCGCAGCATCCTCGAGCTCACCGACTACGTCGAGCGTTACCTCGTCGACCAGTTCGCGACCATCGAGGGCGTGGCCAACGTGCGCGTGAACGGCGGCCGCCGTTACGCCATGCGCGTGTGGCTCTCGCGCGAGAACCTCGCGGCCCGGCAACTCACCGTGGCCGACGTCGAGAATGCGCTGCTGCGCGAAAACGTCGAGCTGCCTGCCGGCCGGCTGGATTCGATCGAGCGCGAATTCACGCTGCGCACGGACACCAACCTGCGCACCGAGGAGGACTTCCGGGACCTGGTGGTGGGGCGAGGCCCCGAGGGCTACCTGGTGCGTCTCTCGGAAGTCGCCGAGGTGCGGCTCGCGTCCGAGGACGACCGCAGCATTTCCAGATCCAATGGCGTCATCGGGACTTCGATGGCGATAATTCCGCAGTCCAAGGCCAACGTGCTGGCCATATCGGATCTCGTCGAGAAGCGGCTGGAAGAAGTGCAGCGCACGCTGCCGAAGGACATGACCGCCGAGATCAACATCGACAACGGCATCTTCATCGCCGCGTCGCTCAAGAACGTGGTGTTCGCGTTGTCCGAGACCCTGGTCCTGGTGCTGATCGTCATCTTCCTGTTCCTCGGCACGTTGCGCGCCACGCTGATCCCGGCCGTGACCATACCCGTGTCGATCGTGGCCGCGGCCATCGTGATGGTGGCCCTGGGCTTCTCGATCAACACGCTGACGCTGCTCGCCGCGGTACTCGCCATCGGCCTGGTAGTGGACGACGCCATCGTGGTGCTCGAGAACATCGTGCGCCGAATCGAGGGTGGCGAGCCGGCGGCGCTCGCGGCCATCAATGGCTCGCGCGAGATCGGCTTCGCGGTGATCGCCACCACGCTGGTGCTGATGGCCGTGTTCGTGCCGATCTCGTTCATGTCCGGTGATACCGGCCGCCTGTTCGGCGAGTTCGGCGTGACCGTGGCCGCCGCCGTGGGCTTCTCGGCCTTCGTGGCGTTGTCGCTGACGCCCATGATGACGTCGAAGCTGTTCGCGAATGGCATGCCCAGGTCGCGCGTGGCCGGCGGCGTGGACCGGATGTTCCATGACCTGGATGACCGCTACGCGGCGAGGTTGCGCAAGGCGCTCGCCGGGAAGCGGCCGCTGTGGATCGTGGGCGGTGCGCTGGCGCTGTTCGCTGCGGTGTTGCTGCTGTTCGTATTCGGCGTTCCGTTTTCCGGCCTCAAGCTCTCCAGCGAACTCGCGCCGGCGGAAGATCGTGCGTTCGTGCGCATCTTCGTCGGAGCGCCGGAAGGCTCGAGCCTGGCGTACATGGACCGGCAGCTGCGGCAGGTCGAAGAGATCGCGTACGACGAAGTCGAGCGCGGCAACGCCAAGCGGGTCATCACGCGAACCGGCGGCTTCGGCCGCAACGCCGACGTGAGCACCGGCTTCGTGGGCATGCCGCTCAATCTCTGGGGCGAACGCGACGACAGCGCCGGGGAGATCGCCGAGCGCCTGCGGCAGCGGTTGCAGTCCATCTCCGGTGCCCGCGTCAACGTGACCCAGGGCGGCAGCCCGCTGGCGCGCAATTCCACGCGGCCGCTGGCCATCGCGCTCGGCGGCGGCGACTACGCCGAGATCGTGAAGTGGCGCGACAAGATCATGGAGCGCGTGGCCCGCGAGAACCCGCGCATCCTGAACCTCGAATCCGATTACCTGGAACGGCAGCCGCGCATCATCGTGCAGATCGACCGCAACAAGGCCGCCGACCTGGGCGTGTCGCTGCAGGCGGTTGGCCGCACGCTCGAAACCATGATGGGGTCGCGCATCGTCACCACCTTCGAGCGCTCGGGCGAGGAATACGACGTCATCCTGCAGGCGCGCGAAACGCAGCGCGCCTCGGTGGGCGATCTCGACAACCTGTACGTGCGCTCGGACAAGAACGGCGAGCTCCTGCCGTTGTCGGCCATGGTGCGCGTCGAGGAGCGCGCGGGCCCCATGGAACTGCGCCGCACGGATCGCATGCGCGCCATCGAGCTCGCCGGGTCACTGGCGCCGGGGTATGCGCTCGGCGATGCGGTGCGCTACATGGAGCAGGTGATCCACGAAGAGGCGCCCGCGGCGCAGATCATCTACAACGGCGAGACGTACCAGTTGAAAAAGTCCGGCGACACGTTGTGGGTCACGTTCGCCTTCGCGCTGCTCGTGGTGTACTTGGTGCTGGCGGCGCAGTTCGAAAGCTTCATCCACCCGGTGATCATCCTCGTCACGGTGCCGCTCGCGATCACGGGCGCGGTCGTCGGGCTGTGGCTGTTCAATTCGACCATCAACATCTTCAGCCAGATCGGCTGCGTCATGCTGATTGGCATCGCCTGCAAGAACGGCATCCTCATCGTGGAATTCGCCAACCAGCTGCGCGACCGCGGTGTCGAATTCGTGGATGCCGTCATCCAGGCCGCCGCCACCCGGCTGCGCCCGGTACTCATGACCAGCCTGTGCACGGCCTTCGGTGCCGTGCCGCTGATGCTGGCCCATGGCGCCGGCGCCGAAAGCCGCGAGTCCATCGGCGCGACGGTGTTCTTCGGCACCATGGTCTCCCTCGGCCTGACGCTCTACGTGGTTCCTGCGCTGTACCTCCTGATCGCGCGCAACACCCGCTCTCCCGAGTACATGTCACGCTTCATCGACGGCCTGATGGGCCGCCAGGAGCCGCGTGGCACGCCCACAACGGCATCCCGTTCGGCGCCCGAAGCCCGCTGACCGGTGGCGCGCAACAAGGGCGCCGCTTTGTGGATGAAACACCACAATCGGTTTGACATAAATAGCTGATTTGACGCCCGGATCGCGCCAGGCTGTCAACCGCGGCTGACGCCAATAAACGATTGATCAAGCAGATAATTTCGGCGCCGGGAAGGGGTTGGACGGAGGGTCGCTGGTAAACTCGTGGCCGTTCCCAAACCTCCTTCGCTCCGTGTGATTCGCCATGGCCCTGACTCCCTACAAGCAGCTCGAAAACGAATGGAAGCGGCTGCACGCATTCCGGGGAGCGATGGCGGTTCTGAGGTGGGACGCCGCCGTCATGATGCCGCGAGGCAGCGCCGATGTGCGCGGCGAGCAACTCGCGGCGCTCGAAACCGAGTACCACGCGCTGGTCACGTCGCCCAAGGTCACCCGGCTGCTCGATCGCGCGCAGGCCAGCACGGCAGGACTCGAGGACTGGCAGATCGCCAACCTGCGCGAGATGCGCCGGCAGCGTGACTTCGCCATCGCCACGCCCGTGGCCCTGGTTTCGCGGCTCGCCAAGGCCGCCGCCAAGGCCGAAGTGAAATGGCTTCAGGCGCGCGAGTCCGGCAAGTTCGAGGACTTCGCGCCCTTCCTGGAAGAGGTCGTGCACCTGGTGCGCGACAAGGCGCAGCTGCTCGGCCAGTCGCGCAACCTCTCGCCCTATGACGCGCTGGTGGACGAGTTCAGCCCGGGGCTGACCTCGGCCGAGATCGACGCCATGTTCAAGTCGCTGGGTCGCCGCCTGCCGGGCCTGATCCGCGAAGTACTGACGCGCCAGGAAGCGCAGCCGGTGCTGCCCATCACGGGGAAGTTCACCGCCAGCAAGCAGCGCGCGCTGGCCGTGGAAATCATGAAGGCGGTCGGCTTCCCGTTCGACCGCGGCCGCCTCGACGAAAGCGAACATCCCTTCACCGAGGGCGTGCCGGGCGACGTGCGCGTCACCACGCGCTTCGACACCGCCGAGCCCTTCCAGGGATTGCTCGGCGCGCTGCATGAAACCGGGCATGCGATGTACGACGTGGGCCTGCCGCTGGAATTTGCCGACCAGCCCGTGGGCCGCGACCGCGGCATGGCGCTGGAAGAAAGCCAGTCGCTGCTCATGGAAATGATCGTGTGCCGCAGCCGCTCGTTCGTGACCTACCTGAAGCCGCTGCTGGAGAAACACTTCGGCGTGACCGGGCCCGAGTGGTCGGAGGAAAACCTCTACCGCCACCTGACGCGCGTCAAGCGCGGGCCGATCCGCGTGGACGCGGACGAGCTCACGTATTCGCTGCATATCCAGCTGCGTTACGAGCTCGAGAAACAGCTGCTCGACGGCAAGCTCGCGGTGCGCAACCTGCGTGACGCCTGGAATTCCAGCATGGAGACGCGCCTCGGTCTCCAGCCGAAGGGCGACGTCGAGGGCGTGTTGCAGGACGTGCACTGGGCCGTGGGATCGTTCGGATATTTCCCGTCGTACGCGCTCGGCGCGGTGATGGCCGCCCAGTTCTTCGAAGCGCTGCGCGAGGCCGTGCCGGACGTGGACCGCCAGATCGCGCGCGGCGAGTTCTCCGGCCTCATGGGCTGGCTGCGTGAGAACGTGCACAGCGTGGGAGCACGGGTCAGCGCGCAGGAGCTGCTGAAGCAGGCCACCGGCAAGCCGCTGTCGGCCGCCGCCGCGCTGCGTTACCTCGAGGCCAAGTACCTCGAGCCGGAAACCGGCACCGCCAGTTCAACCTCAGCCGCCGCATGAGCGGCAGCGGCGGCCGCGCCGATGCGGCGCGACTGTGGCTGCTGGGCGGATCCTTCGTACTCTGCGCGATTGCCGCCGTCGTCGTTCCGGCGATGCCGCAGCCGCTGTCCTACCACGCGTTTGCCGACTGCCGCACGATCTGGACCGTCCCGAACTTCTTCAACGTGGTTTCCAACCTGCCGTTCCTGGTGGGAGGCGCCATGGGCCTGGCGATCATCTGGAAGGGCGGCGGCGCGTTCCTCGATCCGCGCGAGCAGCTTCCGTACCTGGTGTTCTTCGTGGGCGCGCTGCTGACCAGCGCGGGCTCGGCCTGGTACCACCTCGCGCCCGACAACGCGCGGCTGGTCTGGGACAGGTTGCCCATGACCCTGGGCTTCGCCGGGCTGGTGGCTGCCGCCGCCGCCGAACGCGCCGACCTGCGGCTGGGCCTGCGCTCGTTGTGGCCGCTGCTCGCGCTGGGCGCGGGCACCGTGATCTATTGGTACGCCACCGAGCGCATCGGCGCGGGCAATGTCATTCCCTATGCCGCCTACCAGGGCTGGTCCATCCTCGTCATCGTGCTGCTGATCTTCGTGTTCCCGGCGCGGCGCTACAGCCACGGCGCATTGCTGCTCTGGGCCGCCGGCTGGTACGGGCTGGCCAAGGTGTTCGAGACCTGCGATCTCGGCATCTATCGACTGACCGGCGGCTTTCTGAGCGGCCACACCATCAAACATCTGCTGGCGGCCGGGGCGGTATTTGCGATAGTCAGGCAGCTGCGGCTGCGCCGCGCGTTGCCAGTCTCTACACTTGCCCCCGCCGCATGAACGCCTCGCCGGATACCCTGGTTTCAGCCCCCGACTGGCCTTCGCAGACCGCGAAGAAGCTGGGCGCGCAGCTGCGCGGCCTGGTGGGCAAGGCCATCGAGGACTACCGCATGATCGTGCCCGGCGACCGGGTCATGGTCTGCCTGTCGGGCGGCAAGGATTCCTACACGCTGCTCGACATCCTGTTGTCGCTGCAACGCTCGGCGCCGGTGGAATTCGAGCTGTTCGCAGTCAACCTCGACCAGAAGCAACCGGACTTCCCGGCGCAGGTGCTGCCTGACTACCTGCGCAGCGTCGGCGTGCCGTTCCACGTCATCGAGCAGGACACTTACAGCGTGGTCAAGCGCGTCATCCCCGAGGGCAAGACCATGTGCGGCCTGTGCTCGCGGCTGCGGCGCGGCGCGTTGTACCGTTACGCCGCCGAGAACGGCTTCACCAAGATTGCCCTTGGACACCACCGCGACGACATCGTCGAGACGCTGTTCCTGAACCTCTTCTTCGGCGGCCGCCTCAAGGCCATGGCGCCTAAGCTGAGGTCGGAGGACGGCCGGCACGTGGTCATCCGTCCGCTGGCCTATGTCCCGGAGAACCAGATCGAGCGCTACGCGCGGGCGCGCGCCTTTCCCATCATTCCCTGCAAGTTGTGCGGCTCGAACGAGAACGCGCAGCGCCGGCAGGTGAAGGAAATGCTGGCCGCCTGGGAGCGCGAATATCCGGGCCGCACCGAGTCGATCTTCTCGGCGCTGCGCAACGTGGAAACTGGACACCTGGCGGATCCGGCCGTCTTCGACTTCAAGGGCCTGGACCGCAAAGAGCCGGATGGCGAGCCTCCCGAAGCCGCTCGCTGAGTCCTACTGGGTCATCCCGGGGAGACTCCTCGCGGGCAAGTATCCCGGCGGACGGAATCTCCAGGAGCTCGAGCGCCGGCTCGGGCCGCTGCTGGACGCGGGCTTCAATGCCTTCCTCGACCTGACCGAGCCGGGCGAGCTGCCGCCCTACGACGCCTATCTACCCCAGCAGGTCGTGCACGTGCGCAAGCCGATCGCCGACCATGGGGTGCCCGGCGACGCCGCCTGCATGGCCGACATCCTGGCCGAGCTGGACGCGTTGCTGGCCGCGGGCCGCCGGGTCTACCTGCATTGCCGCGCCGGCATCGGCCGCACCGGCACCGTGGTCGCCTGCCATCTCATCGAACAGGGCCTGTCGGGCCCGGCCGCGCTGCAGCGCCTGAACGAGTTGTGGCAGGGCAGTGACCGCTCCGACACCTGGCCGCAGGTGCCCGAAACCGACGAGCAGCAGGCATTCGTGCGCGCCTACACGCCCTCGGCCGACCCCACGCGGGCGCCGGACGTCATGGACGCGGCGCGCACGCTGCGCGAGCGATTCCAGGGCGCGCTGCTGGGCCTGGCGGTGGGCGATGCGCTGGCCGCGCACACGCAGTTCCGCAAGCCGGGCACCTTCGCGCCCGTGGGTGACATCCTGGGTGGCGGTCCCTTCGACCTGCCGCGCGGCGCCTGGACCGACGACACGGCCATGGCCCTGCTGCTCGCGGAAAGCCTGCTGGAGCGCGAAGGATTCGACGCCCAGGACCAGGTGAACCGCTACGTGCGTTGGCAGCGCGAGGGTTACGGCAGCGCCACGGGGCAATGCGTGGGCATCGCCGCCAACGTGGCGCGGGCCCTCGCCACCGCCCAGTACAAGCACCAGCCCTTCTCCGGCTCGCACGACCCGGCGCAGCTCGACAAGGACCCGCTGTCGCGCGTGGCGCCGGTGGTCATGTACTTCTTCGCGGATGCCTCGGCCGCGGTGAGCCGGGCCGCGGAAGCCGCGCGCATCACGGCGCAGGCGCCCGTGGTCCTCGACAGCGTGCGCCTGCTGGCGGCCATGCTGCGCCAGGCGCTGGCGGGCCGTGACAAGCCCGCCGTCCTCAAGCCGCCGCGCGAGGGCTGGACCACCCCGACCACGCGGCCGGAGGTGCTGCGGGTTTACGAGGGCTCGTATACCCAGGCGAAACCGCCGGAGATTTCCGGGGGTGGACATATCGTGCAGGCGCTCGAGGCGGCGCTGTGGGCTTTTCACCGCAGCGAGACCTTCCGCGAGGGCGCCCTGCTGGCCGCCAACCTCGGCCGGGACTCCGACGTGGTAGCCGCGGTGTACGGCCAGCTCGCCGGCGCCTACCACGGCGTGAGCGCGATTCCGGGAATATGGCGTAACAGCCTGATGAAAAACGAGGTGGTCATCGACACCGCGGACCGACTTCTCACTCACGCGCTCGTGACCCTCGGCGACTGATTCCGCGGCGCTCGCGACTCGCTTAAAGTTGGCTCCCCATGTCGTCCACGCGTACATCCCGCGTCCGGCGGGCCCAGCGCTCGTGGACGCGAATGACCGACGAGCAATTGCTCGGCATGCGCTTTTGCGACCTGAAATTGCGCATCGAGCGCACGCCGCTCGCACGCCGCGTGCGCCGTCTCTACCGCGAACTCGACAAGCGCCAGATCGGTTTTCATCCGCACGTGTGGCTGTCGGAAGAATGGTTTTCTCCCGACGGCGTGCCGGGCATCGCCGTGCCTTTCTACCTGGCGCATCCGCGCCTCGAGCGCCTCGAGCGGCGCATGATGCGCAACGTGGAAGGCGGCAGCGCCGAGAGCGCGATGCGCATCCTGCGCCACGAAGCCGGCCATGCCATCGACACCGCGTACCGCCTGCGCCGTCGCAAGCGCTGGCGTGAAGTGTTCGGGCCCGCGTCGCTGCCGTATCCCGATACGTACAAGGCGCGCCCCGGCAGCCGCCGTTACGTGCAGCACCTCGGCGAGTGGTACGCGCAGTCGCATCCCTGCGAGGATTTCGCCGAGACCTTCGCGGTGTGGCTCAAGCCGAATTCCTCGTGGCGGCGTACCTACGCGGACTGGCCGGCGTACCACAAGCTGTCGCTGGTCGACGAACTGCTCGAAGGCGTGCGCGGCCGGCGCGCGCCGGTGCGCAACCGCGACGTCATCGAGCCGCTGAGCACCAACACGCGCACGCTGGCCGATCACTACCGCCGCAAGCTCAAGCGCCACAACATCTACCGGCGCACGGTCACGGATCACCTGCTCGAGCGCATCTTCACGGACGAGAAATGCGCGGGCCGCGAGATCCGCGCGTGCACGCTGCTGCGCGCCCACCGCGCCGGGCTGGTGAACGCCGCGATACGCGAAGGTTTCGAACGCTACAGCGCGGAGCAGATCCTGCGCATGGTGATCGAGCGCGCGGAGAAATTGCGGCTGTGGGTGCGCGGCAGCCAGCGCGACGCGCTTCGCCATTCCCGGTGGATGGCCATCTACCTGACTCGCTTGTATGCGCAGGGAGAAAGTCCGACACTCGCATTATGAAGCGAGTGCGCACGCTGGTCGTGATGCATACAACGCTGGTTCCGCCCGACACGCTCGACGGTCACAGCGAAAAAGAAATCGAAGAATGGCGTACCGAGTACGACGTGGTCTCGACCCTCAAGAAATCGGGACACGAGGTGCGCTGCCTCGGCATCTCCGACTCGCTCGAGGAACTGCGCAACGTCATCAAGGAGTGGAAACCCGAGATCGTCTTCAACCTGCTGGAGGAGTTCGACGGCATCGTCACCTACGACCAGCACGTGGTGGCCTTCCTCGAGCTGCTGCGCCAGCCGTACACCGGCTGTAACCCGCGCGGACTGCTGCTGGCGCGCGACAAGCCGCTGAGCAAGCAGCTGCTGTCCTTCCACCGCATCCCGTCGCCGCAGTTCGCCGTGTTCCGGCGCGGGATCAAGCTGCGCCTGCCACGCAAGATCAAGTACCCGCTGTTCGTGAAGTCCACCACCGAGGATGCCTCGCTGGGCATCTCGCAGGCCTCGATCGTCACCGACAAGCAGCAGTTGAAGCAGCGCATCCAGTTCGTGCACGACCAGGTGCAGACCGACGCGCTGGTCGAGGAATACATCGAGGGCCGCGAGCTGTACGTCGGCGTTATGGGCAACGACCGCCTCACGCGCCTGCCGGTGTGGGAAATGAAATTCGGCTCGGTGTCGGAGTCCGGCGCGGGCATCGCGACGCGCCGCGTCAAGTGGGACAAGAAGTACCAGAAGAAGCACGGCATCGACACCTACGAGGCCAGGGACCTCGCTCCCGCCGTGGTGGCGCGCCTCGACAAGCTGTCGCGGCGCATCTATCGCTGCCTGGGGCTGTCGGGCTGCGCGCGCATCGACTACCGCATGACGGCCGACGGGCAGATCTACGTCATCGAGGCCAATCCCAATCCCAACCTGGCCGCGGACGAGGACTTCGCGCAGTCGGCGAAGGCCGCGGGCGTCGAATATCCCGAGCTGCTGGAAAAACTGCTCGCGCTCGGCGCCGCATATCAGGCAGAGTGGCGCGCCTACTACGGATGAAGGCAGGGGTGATGCACATGCGCCGATTCGCGAATGCCGGCCTGTTGACGCTGCTGGCGGTGGCGCTGTCCGCCTGCGTGAACCAGCGCGAGCTGCGCAAGCGCGACATCCAGAAATTCATGCAGACGGCCGCCGGCGAATACAACAACGAGGCCGGGGACCGCCTGGTGCTGGTGCCGGTGTACGCACGCATGATCGGGCTCGACACCATGTACCTCGAGCGCACCACGGCCAGGGGCACCTCCGGCCGCCTGCTGGCGCTGGAGATCGCCGGCGACAACAGCAAGTTCGTGCAGCTCTCGTACGTGTTCACGCAGCAGGGGCAGTGGCGCAACCTGCTCGCGCAGCCCGAACTGCTGTCGGCGCTGCAGCCCAACGACGTGCGGCCCGCGGGAAGCTGCGACATCAAGCTGGCCGACGACATGAACTCGATCAGTTATTCCTGCGCCGGCAGCACGCCGACCGTCTACCAGCGAGTGCATCCCGCGGCGCCGGAGTGAGGGGCGGGAGTCAGGTGGAAAAGAAAACGGGGGCGCCAGGGCGCCCCGTTTCGTTACCGGCACTTGTAGTGCCGGCTATTTCGTGTGTGCGTCCAGCCAGTCGAGCACGGTGGTGTACCAGTACACGCTGTTGGCCGGCTTCAGCACCCAGTGGTTCTCGTCGGGGAACACCACCAGCCGGCTCTCGACGCCGCGGCGCTGCAGCGCCGTGAAGGTCGCCAGGCCCTGGGAGTAGGGCACGCGGAAATCCTTCTCGCCGTGGATGACCAGCATCGGCGTGCGCCACTCCTTGACCAGTGCCGACGGATTGAAGCGCTCGTGGATCTCGGGCTTGTCGTAGTACGGCCCGCCGTTCTCCCACTCGGTGAACCACAATTCCTCGGTGGTGTAGTACATCGAGCGCGTGTCGAAGATGCCGGCGTGGTTGACGATGCAGCGGAACCCGTCCGGCCACTTGCCGGCGATCCAGTTCTGCATGTAGCCGCCGTAGGACGCGCCCAGTGAGCAGGCGCGCTTCGAATCGAGCCACGGGTATTTCTCCTGCGCGGCGGCGAGCCCTTTCTGCAGGTCCTCGAAGGGGCGGTCGCCCCAGTGCTCGCTGATCGAATCCGTGAATGCCTGGCCGTAGCCGGGCGAGCCGTGGAAGTCTATGAACACCACGCCGTAGCCGCGCGCCGCGTAGGCCTGCGCATTCCAGCGCCAGTTCCACTGGTTGCCGAAGCTCACCTGCGGGCCGCCGTGCACCACGAAAGCGACCGGGTATTTCTGGCCGTCGGCGAACGTGGCGGGTTTCACCACGTAGCCGTACACGGTCTCGCCGTTCCAGCCCTTGAAGCTGAACTGTTCGTAGCCGCCGAGCGTGCGCGCGCCGAGCAGCTCCGCGTTGACGCTGGTGAGGCGGCGGCGGGTGTCCTTGCCGCCCAGTAGATAGAGATCGGGCGGCGAGGCGATGTCGTGCCAGACCACGACGTTGCCGCGCGGTGCGGTCGAGAACTCGCCGACGCTGCCGTCACCCGACAGTCGCGTGACCGTGCCACGGGCGGGATCGATGGCGAACAACGGGTTCTGGCCCAGGTCGCTGGCGGTGGCCAGCAGCGTGCGGCCGTCGCGCGCGACTTCGAGGTGCGAGACCGAGCGGTCCCAGGAGGCGGCGACGTCGCGCACCGCGCCGTCGTGGCGCAGCTTGATCGCGAATCGATCGGCTTCGAAACCGGGACGTTTCATGGCCAGCCAGGCGAGGTCGCCGTTCCTGAGGAAAACCGGCTGCGTGTCCCAGGCGGGATTGTCGGCGGTGAGATTCTTCGGTGCCGTGGTGCCGTCCGCGGCGGCTTCGTAGAGGTCGAAATTGGTCGACCAGGCTTCCTCGCGGCCCGCGATGCGCGCGCTGAACACCAGCAGCTTGCCATCGGGAGAGAAGGTGTATTCCTCGTCACCGCCCATGGGCTTCGAAGGCACATTCGCCTCGAGCTTGCCGCTGACGTTCACCGGCGTGCCGGCGCGGCCGTCTGCCAGAAGCGGCGCGACGAACAGGTTGGATCGCGTGTGATCGCTCCAGGTATCCCAATGGCGCGCCAGCAACCTGTCGTAGGAGCGCGCGGTTGCCTTGCTGGCGCCGGCGGCGTCGAGCCGGTCGCGCGTGCACTTGAGATCGGCACAGTCGCTGAACACCTCGAGCGAGAGGGCCAGGCGATCGCCGCGGGGCGAGAACTTGAACGTGCCGACGTCGAGTGGATAGTCGGTGATCTGCACGGCCTCGCCACCCAGCATGGGCAGGCGCCAGATCTGCGTCGAACCGGCGCGCGCCGACAGGAAGTAGATGCTGGCACCATCGGGCGCCCAGCGCGGGGTGCCGTCGTTGGCGGGGTGTTGCGTCAGCCGGCGCGGTTTCGGAGTGTCGGCTTCCAGGTCCACGAGCCAAAGGTCGTTGCGGCCCCGGTTGGCGTCGAAGTCCGTTTCGCGCATCACGTACACCACGTAGCGCCCGTTGGGCGAGACCTGCGGATCGCTGACGCGCGCCAGGGCGTTGAGGTCGGTGGGCGTGAACGTGCGCGCGGCGTCGGCCGCCGCGGCATCGTGGATGCCGGTGATGCACGCGAATCCAAACAGGATCGCCGCGATGCGCAGGCTCGATTTCATGGAGTTCTCCATTTTCTTCTCAGATTCCGATTTCAGAGTAACCGATGGTCCAGGGCTCGGCGGCGGCCGCCGCGATCCAGGACTGCAGGTGCGGATCGGCGAGCGCCGCTTCCACGTACGCGGCCGCGGCGCCGCCGGGCTGCGCACCGTAGGTGCGGAAGCGCAGCACCACCGGTGCGTACATGGCATCCGCCACGCTGTATTCGCCGAACAACCACGGGCCGCCGGCGCCGAAACGCGTCCGGCATTCGGTCCACAACTGCTGGATGCGTGCGACGTTGGCATCACGCGCCGCGTCGGGCGGCGTGCGGCGGCCGGTGGCGCGTGCATTCATGGGCCATTGTGAGCGCAACGCCTCGAAGCCTGAATGCATTTCGGCGCAGGCCGAGCGCGCCACGGCGCGCGCCTCGCGATCCTGCGGCCAGCCGCGGCCCGCGAGCTCGCAGGCGTATTCGCAGATGGCAAGCGAATCCCAGATCCACGACTCACCGTGCCGCAGGACCGGGACGCGGCGCGTCGGGCTGAGCTCGGCGACTTCGCTCGCGAACTGCGGCGTATCGAGCTGCAGGACGCGCTCCTCGAATGGCAGCCCCAGGTGTTTCAGCAGAATCCAGGGCCGCAGCGACCATGACGAATAGTTCTTGTTGCCCATGGCCAGGAGCAGATCGTTCATCCATTTCCCCCGTTACTATGGCGCCATGAAAAGCGGCCCGGTGCGCGCGATCTGCTTCGACCTCGACAACACGCTGTGGGACGTCGAGCCGGTACTGGCGCGCGCGGAGCGCATTCTCGCCGATTGGCTCGCGGCCCGGTACCCGAAAATCCCGGAGCGCTATTCGAGCGAGGATTTCTTCGCGATGCGCCAGGCGTTGCTGCTCGAACGTCCCGACATGGCCCACGACTTCACGTTCCTGCGGCGCGAGACCCTCGCGCGGCTGGCGGAATCCGTGGGCTACGACCGAGGCCTCGCGCACGAGGCATTCGCGGCCTGGCATGCGGCGCGCAACCAGTGCGTACCGTTCGTCGAGGTGCTGCCCGCCCTCGGGAAACTCGGGCAACGTTTCCGCCTCGCGACGCTCAGCAACGGCAATGCCGATCTCGGGACGATCGGCATCGCGCATCACTTCGAAGTCACGCTGCACGCGGCGGCGCTGGGCTGCGCCAAGCCGGACGCACGCGCCTACCTCGCGCTCGCGGACGCGCTGACACTCGAGCCCGGGGAAATCCTGTTTGTAGGCGATGACCCCCACGCCGACGTCGTGGGTCCGCGCAACGCGGGCATGCGAACGGCATGGATGAATCGCGGCGCCGGCGCATGGCCCGCGGACCTGCATCCGGCCGACCATGTGGTCGCCGACCTCGAGGAACTCGTGGCGCTCGCGCACGCGAAACTGTGAACCGTGCAACGTGGTTCCCGGGGCAGTCAGCACTGTGCTTCGACCGCTGCCAGCAGCGTGAGTTTCAGGCCGCTATCTTCCGTGCGGCCGTGGCGCGAAATGGCTCCTGCGTCACGGAACCCAGGGCCGCTGCCGCGCTCAACTGAAGCAACGAGGTGCCGATAGGTTTGTCGATCGGGGGTGAAAATGGCCATCCA
Source organism: Steroidobacteraceae bacterium (assembly GCA_036274075.1). Lineage (GTDB taxonomy): Bacteria > Pseudomonadota > Gammaproteobacteria > Steroidobacterales > Steroidobacteraceae > CADEED01. The sequence goes on from DASUGK010000077.1 coordinate 24,714, forward strand.
GCCGGTTGCGAGTCTGAAAGAGTTCTTCCGCGACGCGTTGCACGACGCGCTGTCGCACCAGCACGTGGAGTTCGAGGGCGAAACCGAACACTACGTGGTGAACCTGCTCACGCTGTTCTCGGATGCCGATGCGCTGTACGAGCGCGACGAAAGCGCGCAGCGCTCGCGCCTCAAGCCGCTGGCCGTGATGCTCGGCGAGGCGCTCGAAGCTCCCACGCACGAAGCGCGTTTCCGCGGCCTGCAGCGGCTCGGCGACGTCTCGCTGTTCATCGCCGGTTTCTTCTCCGCGGGTTTCGCGCGCAAGCTGGTCGACATCGACTACCACATCGCCATGGGCGGACGGGCCTACGGCACGCTCGCCGAGAATTGCAGCCCGGCGCGCGGCCGCACGCTGCGCCAGGTGTTCGCCGAGCTCGCGGCCAAGTTCACGCCGATGGTCGACGCGCTCAACGAGATCAGCGAGAGCTCGTATCAACACTCCGACCAGGATCGCCTGCGGCTGTACGAGCTGTGGGTGAAGACCGGCAGCGAGCGCTCGCGCACGCTGCTGCGCAAGCTGGGGCTGGAGCCCGCGCCCGCCGCGCGCAGCACGCTGGCGCATTGAGCCATGAGCAACGCGACCCTGGCGTCGCTGCAGGAAGCCCTGGCCCGGATCTATGACCTTCCGGCCACGCCCGACGTGGCCGACTACCTGCTGACCGACCGCGCGCACCTCGCAGGTGTTGGCGAAGCGCGTGCGGCCGACGAGCAGCTCATCGTGGCCGAGGATGGCGACACGCTGTCGCTGGCGCTGTACATCGACGCACGCGTGCTGGCGCGGCTGGAAAGCCGCGATCCCTGCGACGCGCTGACCCAGCACAATCTCGCCGACTACCTCACCGTGGCCGAGGGCGTCAGCCACTTCGTGTACGTGGCCTGGAACGCGGGCTTCGACAAGCCCGTCACGCTGCTCGAGCTCGAACTGCAGGCGGAGATCGACAAGTACGTGCTCGGCGCGTGGTTGCTGCGCGAGCAGGCCGGGCGGTTCCCGAGTGAACTGCACCACGCGCTGTTCGAACGTACCCGCGTGGATCCGCAGGCTGCGGCCGAGCGCGCCGGGATGTACCGGACGGCGTCTGCTTACGCAGCGAGGTTCTGCCGCCGCGTGGCCGCGGGGCTGGCGCGCGAAACGCGCGGTGCCACGCGCGAGCTGCTCGCGGAGCTGCGGCGGTTCTACAGGTGGAGTAACGCGCGCAAGCTGCACCACATAGAGCAGCTCGCGTGAGGACTACTCGGAGTCGTCCCCGGAAGATTTCCTGGCTTCGAGCTCGCGCTTCATCTTGATCCACTCGCCGAGCTTGCGCAGGTCGCGCTTCACGGGCGCTTTCTTGTTGGGCTGCGCGGCAGGACCCACGCCCACGCGGGCATACGGGTCGAAGCCCGAGGAACGCGTGCGTTCCACGGCCAGCTTGCCGATCTCGCCACGGGCAGGAGTCTGCTCGATGCTGAGCGGCGCGCGCTCGAGCGGTTCCCCGGCATAACCTGCGTCGATCCATTCGACGCGCGCGTTGCCGCGCTCGTCGTGGACGATTTGCGAAGCCCTGCGGCGGTTACCCGCGGGTTTGCTGTTTGAGTTTTCATCTGTCACGGGTGAAGTATGACCGACAGGCCCTTGTAAATATTTGACATAGCGATCATTTTCGGACCCCCGGTTTCGAGCCTGTGAGCCGGATCACGCAATATTTTCCCGTGATAACGCTCGCAGTATGCCGATGATGGTCTTGGCATCGGCGAGCTCGCCATTGCGCGCCCGCTCGGCGGCCAGCTCCAGCGGCCACCATTCCACCTGGAAAACCTCGTCGGCCTCCGGGTTCGCGGCCGCGGGCGTGAGCCCGGTGGCCAGGAACAGGTGGATGACCTCGGTGAACACGCCCGGCGAGCTGAAATAGGCACCGAGCGAGCTCCATTGGGTGGCGCTGACCGAGGCTTCTTCGGCCAGTTCGCGCCGCGCGGTCGTCTCGGGAGGTTCGTCGGGTTCGAGTTTTCCCGCAGGCAGCTCGTAAACGTAGCCGCCCGCGGCGTGGCGATACTGGCGCAGCAGGCACACGCGGCGCTGCGCGTCGATGGCCACCACCGCGGCGCCGCCCGGATGGCGCACGATCTCCAGCGGCACGCGCATGCCGTTCGGCAACACCACGGTGTCGACGCTGACCTGGATGACGCGCCCTTCGTAAATCAACTTGCGTTCGATGGACATGGCGCGAGTGTACCGGCACCGGTGGCGCGTCATGGTCGGCGCATCCAGTACCCGGCGCATGCAGGTACTGGTTGAAAATCTTCCGCTGCTGAAAGTAGTAAGGCGTCGGAGCAGCGTTCCCGGCCCGATGTTTCCGGGCAACAGGCGCGTCGAACTTGTTTGGTGCGGGCGGCCATGCCCATAATCGCCGCATCCCGGTTTCCATATGAAATAGGCGTCACATTCCGGCGCACACGCGCGTGACGGACGTCACGCCTCGCCGCCTCGCCGGGCCAGTTTCCACGGGTCTTTCGTACTATTGTTGTATCGATGTCTACGCCCGAACAACTCGGCAGTCTCAACGCGCCGCAACGCAGAGCGGTGACGTACGGTGAGCCTCTTCCCGGAGGGAAGGGCTTTCGTGCCGGCCCGTTGCTGATCGTCGCCGGTGCCGGCACCGGCAAGACCAACACGCTGGCGCATCGCGTCGCGCACCTGGCCATGAGCGGCGTCGATCCGGCGCGCATCCTCATGCTCACGTTCACGCGCCGCGCGGCGGTGGAAATGAAGCGCCGCGCCAACGAGATCATGCGCGAGGCCTTCAACGACAAGCTGGGCAGCAAGGCATCGGCGATTTCGCAGCGCCTCACCTGGGCGGGGACTTTCCACTCGATCGGCAACCGGTTGTTGCGCCACTACGCGAAGCACGTGGGCCTGGACCAGACGTTCACCGTCATCGACCGCGGCGACGCCGCCGACCTCGTGGACACGGTGCGCACCGAGCTCGGGTATTCGGGCAAGGGCCAGCGCTTTCCGCGCAAGGACACCTGCCTCGGCGTTTACTCGTACCGCGTGAACACGCAGAAGTCGCTCAAGGAAACGCTCGAGAGCCAGTATTCCTGGTGCGCGCACTGGGAAGAGGACATCGCCAAGCTGCTGCGCGCCTACGTCGAGCGCAAGTCGCAGTACCGCGTGCTCGATTTCGACGACCTGCTGCTGTACTGGCACGCCATGATGGGCGAGGAGCGCATCGCGAAGTCGATCAGCGCGCACTTCGACCACATCCTGGTCGACGAATACCAGGACACCAACAAGCTGCAGGGTGACATCCTCAACGCGCTCCGGCCCGACGGGCAGGGCGTGACCGTGGTGGGCGACGACGCCCAGGCCATCTATTCGTTTCGCGCCGCGGCGGTCGAGAACATCCTCGGCTTCCCGGATCGCTTCCGCCCCAAGGCGGAGACCATCACGCTGGCGCAGAACTTCCGCTCCAGCCAGAGCATCCTCGATGCCGCCAACGCGCTGATGGCGGATGCGCCGCGCCAGTACCGCAAGCACCTGCTGTCGATGCGCGGCCAGGGCCCGCGTCCCAAGCTCGTGACCGTGGACGACCTGCCCACGCAGGCCGAATTCATCTGCACGCGCGTGCTGGCCTCGCGCGAGGCGGGCATCCCGCTGCGCCGCCAGGCGGTGCTGTTCCGCACCGGCTCGCACAGCGACGTGCTCGAAGTCGAGCTCGCCAAGCGCAAGATCCCCTTCGTGAAATACGGTGGCCTGAAGTTCCTGGAAGCCGCGCACGTCAAGGACCTGCTGGCGGTGCTGCGCTGGGCCGACAACCCGCGCAACCAGCTGGCTGCATTCCGCGTGCTGCAGTTCATGCAGGGCATGGGGCCGGCGAACGCCAAGCTCGCGCTCGACCATTTCATCGCGGCGGACTACTCGTGGGCTTCGTTCGAGAAGTTCGAGCCGCCCAACGACACGCGCATCCACTGGAAGAAGTTCACCGAGCTGTTCACGACGCTGGCTGATCCGAACCGCGAGTGGCGCGGCCAGATCGCGCTGGTGCGCGAGTGGTACAAGCCGCACATGGAGCGCATGTACGAACACGTGCACACGCGCATCGGCGACCTCGACCAGCTCGACCTGCTGTCCTCGCAGTACCAGACGCGCGAGCGGTTCGTCACCGAGCTCACGCTCGATCCGCCGAACGCCACCGGCGACCTGTCGGGGCAGCCGATCCACGACGAAGACTACCTGGTGATCTCGACCATCCACTCGGCCAAGGGCATGGAGTGGGACAACGTCTACATCCTCAACGTGGTCGAGGGCAGCTTCCCGAACGAGTTCTCGACCGGCAAGGCCGAGGCCATCGAGGAGGAACGCCGGCTGCTGTACGTCGCCATGACGCGCGCGCGCAATGAATTGAACTGCGTGGTGCCGCTGCGTTTCCAGATCACCAGCCAGCCGAAGACTTCCGACGGCCACGTGTACGGCGGCCGCAGCCGCTTCCTCACCGAGAAAGTGGTGAAGTGCTTCGACGAGCAGGCCTTCCAGGGCTCGAACGTCGAAGTGAAGATGGAAGAAGCCGTCGCCGATTCCGGCACCATCGACGTCGCCGCCCGCCTCAAGCAGATGTGGTGAGGGGAATCTCTCCCCGCAGCTTTGGCACAATTTGCTAGGAAATGGGGTCTGACCCCATTTTGCGGAATTTCAGGGTGAAGCGGTCGCTTTCGCCGATCGCCTCGTATTTCGCGCGGTCGCGGGTGCCCTGGCGCAGTTCGGGTGGCAATGTCCACACACCCTGTTCGTAGTCCTTGGAGTCGTTGGGGTTGGCGTTGACCTCGGACGTCCCCACCAACTCGAAACCCGCGGCCTCGAACAACCTGATGGCGTACGCCTCGCTGACATAGCCGTTGCTCGCGCGCGGGTCGGGTGGCCTGGCAGGATCGGCGCGATGGTCGACGACGCCGAGGATGCCGCCCGGTTTCAACGCCCGGTGCATGGCCGCGATGGCTTCCTTCTCGTAGCCCTGGTTCATCCAGTTGTGCAGGTTGCGGAACGTCAGCACGAGGTCGCAGCTGCCCGGCGGGGCGAAGTCGGCGCCACCCGGGCCAAGCGTCGTGACCATGACCTTGCCGTACAGGTCGGGACGCGCATCGAGCTTGGCGCGGTACGCCGCCAGCACCGATGCCGTGAACGCATTGCCCGGCGTGGCCGCCACCTGCGCAGCGTACAGCCTGCCGTGTTCGGCAAGCAGCGGCGCCAGCACTTCTGTGTACCAGCCACCGGCGCCAGGCCAGAGTTCCGCCACCGTCATGTCCGGCTTGATGCCGAAGAACAGCAGGGTATCGGCCGGGTGCCGCCAGCCGTCGCGTGCGCGGTTCGCGGCCGAACGATGGTCCCCGGCCAGCACGCGCTCGATGGCCGCGGCCGTGGCCTCGTCGCGCGGTGGTGGCGGCGGCGGCGCGGCCGCTGCCGGCACATCCTCCTGCTTCCCGGGTGCCGTTGCGCAGGCCGCGAGCAACATGGCCAGCACTGCCGCCAACACGAACCTGGCGCGCGATCCCATCGACGATCTCCGCGGCAACAGAAAAAGAACCCCGCACTCGGCGGGGTTCGAATCGAAGTCCAATCGCTGGTAGTTAGCCCCTGGCGCCGGTGCTAGCGGCGGAAGGGGCCGCCACCGCCCTGGCGCGGGCGCGGCGGGCGTTCCTGCGCCTCGTTGACGCGCAGCGGACGGCCATTCATCTGGTAACCGTTCAATCCCTGGATCGCGGCCTGTGCCTCGGTCGAACCCATCTCGACGAAGCCGAAGCCACGGGGCTTGCCGGTTTCACGGTCGTTGATCAGCTTTACGGAATCGACCTTGCCATGGCGCTCGAAGAGCACCTTGATATCTTGCTCGGTCGCGGAAAAGGGCAGGTTGCCCACATAGATCGTCGTCATCCCGGACATCTCTCAGAATGCGGACAGCGGCAGGTACGCGGCCCCTGCATGCCCGCGAAAAATTGAAAACAGGTCAAGGCTTCAAGGCACACGTAGTAGTTTGCGTAGCTCTTGCGAACCAGCGGCCTGCACCGTCGTTCGTGCACCTCTTACGGGAAATCCATCAGAAGCATCGAACGCCGGGGATGCTACTCCTCGCTCAAAGAAGCTGTAAACAACGTCGCGACAATGCCCGCCGAAGTGCGCGCAAATGCAGCAATTTGAGGGAATTCAGCAGGTTTCAGTGCAGGGACCGCCCCATGTTAGCGCTCCCTTTCGGGGCACGTGCCGCCGCCACGACACTTATTCTAGATAGGCGTACCCGTTGAGCTCGCCTTCGTAGAACCGCTTGATGGCCTGGGACTCGGCCACCGACATGCGCCCCTCGCGGACCGCGCGCTCGCAGTCCCGCGCCAGGGCCGGGTGCAGGTCCGCCACGTCGTACTCCATGTACTCGAGCACCTTGTTGGCCGTGTCGCCCTTGACGATCTCCTCTATCCACCAGCCGCCGTCGTCGTGGAAACGCACGTGCACCACGTGGGTGTCGCCGAACAGGTTGTGCAGGTCTCCGAGGGTCTCCTGGTAGGCGCCCACGAGGAAGGCGGCCAGGTAGTACTCGTCCTGGGCGGTGATGGCGTGCAGCTCGAGCGTCTTCTTGACGTCACGCTGGCTCACGAAACGATCTATCTTCCCGTCCGAGTCGCAGGTGATGTCCGCCAGCACCCCCTTGCGCGTGGGACGCTCGTCCAGCCGGTGGATGGGCATGATGGGGAACAGCTGGTCGATGGCCCAGCTGTCGGGCAGCGACTGGAACACCGAGAAATTGCAGAAGTAGATGTCCGACAGGATGGACTCGAGCTCCTCGAGTTCCTCGGGCACCTCGTCCAGTTTGCGGGTCAGGTCGCGCACCTTGGCGCAGGTGGCCCAGTACAGCCGCTCGGCCAGGCCGCGCTGCTCGAGCGACAGCAGCCCGAGGTTGAACATCTGCAATACCTGGTCACGCGCGGTCTGCGCGTCGTGGTAACACTCGACCACGCGCCGCTCGGTGACGGTGCGGAAGGCATCGAGCAGGTCGCGCACCGGCTGCGGCAGCGTGCCGTTGCCTTCGTCTTCCTTGCCGGTCACCCGGAACTTGTCGAGCGCCTGGCTGCCGAGCGTGTTGAAGATGAGCACGCTGTGGTGCGCGGCAATGGCGCGGCCCGATTCGCTGACGATCATCGGGTGCGCGATCTTGCGCGCGTTGCACACGCTGGCGATGCGGTACACGACGTCGTTGGCGTACTCGTTCAGCGTGTAGTTCATCGACGAGGCGAAGTTGGTGCCGCTGCCGTCGTAGTCGACGCCCAGGCCGCCGCCCACGTCGATGTACTGCAGGCCCGCGCCCAGCAGCTTGAGCTCGGCGTACACGTGCGCCAGCTCGTTGATGGCGTCTTTCACGCGCCGGATGTCCTGCAGCTGGCTGCCCGGGTGGCAATGCACGAGCTGCAGGCAGTCGAGCATGTCCTTCTCGCGCAGGATCTTCACGGCCTCGAGGATCTCGGTGGTGAACAGGCCGAACTTGGACTTGTCGCCGGCGGACTCGCGCCACTTGCCGGAGCCTTCGCTCGCCAGTTTCACGCGCACGCCGATGCGCGGCCGCACGTTGTACTTCTCGGCGATGCGCAGGATGGCCGGCAGCTCGCTGAAATTCTCGACCACCGGGATGATGGTGCGGCCGAGCTTGGTGGCGATGATCACCGCCTCGAGGTAGCTGTCGTCCTTGAAGCCGTTGCAGACGATGAGCCGCTCGGGAGAGTCGGCGGTCATCGACATCACCGACAGCAGCTCGGGCTTGCTGCCGACTTCGAGCCCGAAGCCGAACGGCTTGCCGTAGCGGTACACCTCTTCGACCACGAGGCGCTGCTGGTTCACCTTGATGGGGAACACGGCGGCGTACTTGTTCTGGTACTCGTTTTCCGCGATCGCCTGCGCGAAGGCGCCGTGCAGGTGCTTGAGCCGGTGCGCGAGGATGTCGGAGAAGCGCACCACGACGGGCGCGGTGAGCTCGCGTTCCTTGAGTCCCTGCACGACTTCGAACAGGTCGATCTCGCGCGCGGGATTCATGTCCGGACGAACTACCAGGTGTCCGGCGGCGTTCACGCAGAAGTAGCCCTTGCCCCAGGCGTTGACCTGGTAGAGCTCGGAGGAGTCCTCGACGGACCAGGCAATGGAGCGCCGCGCATTTTCCGGCGCATTGGCGAGAGTCGGATGGGGTTCGGCTGCCACGATGGCGCGCACGATATCAAATAGGTTTCGCAAGTAAACGTCGGCGCATGCCCGTAATCGAATGGTGCCGGGCCGGCATTTCGGCATTGCGCCTTGAATTTGCGAATTCCAGAGTACCGCCTCGGCCGCA
>DASUGK010000078.1:0-18621 GCA_036274075.1 Steroidobacteraceae bacterium
CATATCCCCTCCTGATTCGCCGTGTTATTTCGCCAGGGAATCCGTGTGGGCTTTCAGCCGATCGAGCTGGATGCGCATGACCTGGTCGACGAGGGGCGCGAGCTTGCCGGTCTCCATGGTGAGACCGCCCGCCACCCGGTAAGTCATGGTCACCTGGGTACCGCCGCTATCGGCCGGCGCCAATTTGAAGGTCAGTACACCCGTGACTGGCATGTCCTGCAACGGTCCCAAAGGCGCGTCCAGCCGCAGCCACTCGTTGGGCTGCGCGTAGATCACGCGTCCGTGCTGGATCGATCCCCCATTGGAGGTCGTCTCGCAGAAGCATCCCCCCGCCTGCATCTGCAGGCTGAGGTTCTTCGCGGAACCGGAATAGGTGTGTTCGGAATCCCACCACCTCGAGACCCTGCCGAGCTCGCGATACACCACGGCGGCGGCTGCCCGGGTGGTGACCTTGGATTCGATGGAGAAGGAGTTTTCGCGCATATCGGTGACATCGGACCTGGCGCCCTGTGCCAGGAAAGCTGTTACCGCCAGACCCAGGAACCATGCCGTTGTTGTTTTCATGCGCGCGAGCCTACCGCGAGTTTCGAAAGCTGCCCGATCCTCGACGCATCGAGCTTCTGGAATCCGCCTGCGCGTAAATCCTTGGGTAATTCGATCGAACCGTACCGTATTCGGCTCAATCGGCTGACTTCGAAGCCCTCGTGGTCGAATAGCCGGCGCACCTCGCGATTCCTTCCTTCATGCAGGCAGACCCGGAACCAGCTGTGGCTGCCCTCGGCCGACTCGGGTTCGATGCGGTCGAAGCTGGCCGGTCCATCCTCCAGTTCCACGCCGTGGCGGAGCCGGTCGAGCACGGCCGCCGAGGGGGTGCCGCGCAGGCGTACGCGGTACTCGCGCTCCACTTCGCTCGACGGATGCATGAGGCGGTGTGCGAGCTCGCCGTCGTTGGTGAACAGCAGCAGCCCGGAGGTGTTCACGTCGAGGCGGCCGACCACGATCCAGCGTCCGCTGGGCGCCGGCGGCAGGCGCTCGAATACCGTGGGCCGGCCTTCCGGGTCGTGACGCGTCGTCACCTCACCGACCGGCTTGTGATAGAGCAGCACTTCGGTGGCGACGGCACGCCCACCGAGATCCAGCGGCTTTCCGTCGAGCTGGATCTGGTCATCCAGGGTGGCGCGATCGCCGAGGGACGCGACGCGTCCGTTGATGGTGACCCGGCCCGCGCGAATCCATTCTTCGATGCCGCGGCGCGAACCATGTCCGGCGCTCGCGAGCAGCTTCTGCAGGCGTTCACTCATTTACGCCGCAGCATAACCAACCGTTATATGGGTATGCCAAGGCCGGCCTCGTCTCGTCAGAAACACGCGCCTAGAGTCGCCGGACCATGATCTACGACAACATCTTAGGCACTATCGGGCGCACTCCCATCGTCAAGATCAACCGGCTCGCGCCGGCCGGCACGACGATGTACGCGAAGTGCGAGTTCTTCAACCCGCTGTCCTCGGTGAAGGATCGCCTCGCGATCGCGATCATCGAAGACGCAGAGCGCAACGGCACCCTGAAACCCGGCCAGACCGTGGTCGAGGCCACCTCCGGCAATACCGGTATCGCGCTGGCCATGGTCTGCGCCGCAAAGGGTTATCCCTTCGTGGCCGTCATGGTGGAAACGTTCTCCATCGAGCGCCGCAAGATCATGCGTTTCCTCGGCGCCAAGGTCATCCTCACGCCGGCCGCCGGGCGTGGCCAGGCCATGGTGGCCAAGGCCGCCGAGCTGGCGCAGAAACATGGCTGGTTCCTCGCGCGCCAGTTCGAGAACCCGGCGAATCCTGCCTACCACCGCAACACCACCGGCCCGGAAATCATCCAGGACTTCGTCGGCCGGAGACTCGACAACTTCGTCACCGGCTGGGGCACGGGCGGCACGCTCACCGGCGCGGGCGAGGTCATCAAGCTGGCCCGCCCGGAGGTCAAGATCACCGTGGCCGAACCAGAAGCCGCGCAGCTGCTGGGCGGCAAGCCGTTCTCGCCCCACAAGATCCAGGGTTGGACCCCGGACTTCGTGCCGGCCGTGCTCAATCGCAACGTCGCCGACCGAATCCTGCCGGTGAGTGACGCCGAGGCCATCGAGACCTCGCGCGCGCTGGCCAAGACCGAAGGCATCTTCTGCGGCATTTCCAGTGGCGCCACGTTCGCGGCGGCGCTCAAGGTGGCGCGTGAATCCGGTCCCGGCAGCGTCACTCTCGCGATGCTGCCCGATACCGGCGAGCGTTATCTCTCCACGCCTCTCTTCGAAGGAATCGCCGACGGCGGCGACCCCGAGCCTTGAGCGGATCGCCGCGCCAATACGAGCCAGTCTTGCGCGCGGCAGCCGCATCGGAGCTTGCTGAGCAGAGCCTGGGTCCGGCGACGAAGTTCGCCCTGTTGCCGGATCCGTTTCCGTTCTGGCGCGGCGGCACGCTCAGCGGTGGCCGCGTGGCCTACGAGACCTGGGGCCAACTCAACGAGGCGCGTGACAACGCCCTGCTGCTGTTCACCGGCCTGTCGCCCTCGGCGCATGCCGCGTCGTCGCCGCAGGATCCCTCGCCGGGCTGGTGGGAAAAGATGGTCGGTCCCGGCAAGGCCATCGACACCAACCGCTACTTCGTCATCTGCGTCAATTCACTGGGCAGCTGCTTCGGCTCATCGGGCCCGGCGTCGATCGATCCGTCGACCGGCCTCGCATACCGGCTGGATTTCCCCGACCTGTCGGTCGAGGACATCGCGCGCGGCGGCTATGAAGTTCTGCGGGCGCTGGGCATCCCGCGGCTTTCGGCGGTGGTCGGTGCATCGCTCGGTGGCATGGTGGTGCTGGCCTTCGCCGCGCAGTTCCCGAAAGTTGCGCGCCGAGTGATCAGCATCTCCGGCAGCCCCGCAGCCTCACCCTTCGCCATCGCGCTGCGCTCGCTGCAGCGTGACGCCATCCTCACGGACCCGGACTGGCAGGAAGGCCAGTACTCGGGCGACGTGCGCCCGACGACCGGCATGCGCCTGGCGCGCAAGCTCGGCACCATCACCTACCGGTCGGCTGCGGAGTGGAAACACCGTTTCGGCCGGCGCCCGGCTTCCGACCGGCGTTACGAGGCGCTGTCGCCGGGCCGCGCGCATTTCCCGCCCGAGTTCGCGGTGCAGGATTACCTCAACGCGCAGGCCGACAAGTTCGTGTCGGTGTTCGATCCGAACTGCTACCTGTACCTGTCGCGTGCGATGGACCGCTTCGATCTCTCGGCGCACGGCGGCAGCCCGGCGGCGGCGCTCAAGCGCGCGGCCGTCGAGCAGGCGCTGGTGATCGGCGTCGAGTCCGACATCCTGTTCACCATCAAGGAACAGAACGCGATCGCCGAGGCTTTCGAGGCGGCGGGCACGCCGACCGAGTTCGTGCCGCTGGCATCGCTCGAAGGCCACGACGCCTTCCTGGTCGACATCGAGCCGTTCGCGGCCGCCATCGGCCGATTCCTGGAAAATCCCTGAAGCGGCCGCCCGGCCGCGTCGCGAACTGACCGCTGACTAACTACCGCCGCCGGCGCCGGCCGGCGCCGTGCGCCCGGAACCAGCCTGTCCCAGGATGGGAGGCAGCGGGCAATGCAGTACGGCACACACGGTGCGCAGCAGCTCGCCTTCCGCCACCGACAGCGTGCGATCGTGCGCGATGCAGCGGACCATCCCCTCGATGAGCACCCGCTTGGCGAACGGCCGCAGGTGCACGAGGCGCGCCAGCGCGTCCTTGAGCGCGACCGGCCAGGCGTCGATGTCCCGGAATGCCGGCCGGTGCTGCGGCAACACCACGGAGATGCCAGCCTCGTAGGCCGGCATGGCGCGCGACTTGTCGACGGCGCCCTGCGCCGCCAGCACGCAGAACAACACGTGCACGGCGTCGACTTCCTGCAGCAGCGAGCCGCTGCCGTGCTGCGCGCCCGCCTCGAGCTCGTCGTAGAGGCTCGATGCCAGCAGCAGCGTCAGGCAGCACTCGAACACGTCGATGCGCGCATCGCTGAGCGCCAGCCGGCCCACCACGTCGCGCAATTTCTGGCGCTCGGCCAGGGTCAGGCGGCGCAGCGAGGGAAACAGCTGTTGCACCGCCGGCAGGCGCAATTCCGGCGCGAGCGATTCGGCGAGGCCGCGTTGCGCCAGCACGTGAGCGGTGAACTCGGCGCCATAGGCTTCGTCGAGGATGCGGCGTTGCGCGTCCAGCACCGCCGGAACCCGGCTCACCAGCAGCGCCAGCGTCAGCGCACGCGCGTGATCGGCCGAGTCGACGAATTCGCGCACGCCTTCCGGGATGGCGGTGCGGGCGTGCTCGGCATAGCGCACCTGCTCGGTGGCGATGGTGCCGGCCTGCGCGGCGATGGCCGCCGCCTCGTTGGCCAGCGCCGCCGCGGGCGCAGTGTGCAGGCTCGCCGCCGCGCCGCGCGGCGAAACCGCAGCCCGTGCGGAGTCCTGCTGGCGCAGGCGTTGCGCATCGCGCGCGGCGGCCGCGGCCAGCGCCGGCAGTTCGGCGATCCGGAAAGAAGGATCCAGGGCCTTGAGGCGATCTTCGAGCGACGGATGCGTGGCGAACAGGCGCGGCATGCCTGCGGCAAACAACATGTGCGCCACTTCCTCCACTTCGGGCGACCTCAGGCGCGAGCCCGAGCTCACGCCGGCGATCTTGAGCAGCGCGCCGGATAGTCCAGCAGGATTGCGCGTGAACTGCACCGCCGAGGCATCTGCGAGCCGCTCCCGGTGGCGAGACACGGCCGCCTGCAGCAGCCGGCCGAAGAACACGCCGATGTAGCCGAGAACCATGACGGCCAGCGCCGCCAGCATGAGCGCACCGGCGCCGTCGCGGCGGTCGCGGCTGCTGCCGCGCGGCGAGCTCTGCAACACGATGCGCGCGATGATGGCGATGACCAGCAGTCCGAAGGTCCAGCCCAGCAGTCGCAGGTTGAGCCGCATGTCACCGTTGAGCACGTGGCTGAATTCGTGCGCCACCACGCCCTGCAACTCGTCGCGCGTCAGCAGCGTTGCCGCGCCACGCGTCACGGCGATGGCGGCATCGGCGGGCGAGTTGCCGGCCGCAAAGGCGTTGATGCCGTCCTCGTTCTCCAGCACGTACACCTCGGGCATGGTGACGCCCGAGGCGATGGACATCTCCTCGACCACGTTGTGCAGCCGCCTGAGCGCCGGATCACGCGTATTGCGTTCGACGCGTGCCCCGCCCAGCGAACGCGCCACCACGGCTCCACCGGCGCGCAGCGACAGCGTCTTGAACAGGCTGGCGCCGCAGATGATGGCCAGCGTGACGATGGTGGTCAGCACCACCGGACCCGCCGGCGACACCTGCGGATCCGAGGCTCCCAGCACCGCGAGGACAATGGCATCCACGGCGGCGACCACCAGCGCCACGGATACGAGGAACGCGAGCAGCAGCCAGCGCGTCGTGCGCCGTGCAGCTTCCTGGCGGGCGTAGAAGTCCACGCCTTGTCCTTTATGGGCGGATCAGGTGAAAGAGACCTTTGGCGCTTCGCGCGCCTCGGGCTTCGAGATCTCGAGCAACTGCGCGGGCGCGAAATTGAACATGCCGGCGACGATGCTGCCGGGGAACATCTCGCGCTGGTTGTTGTAGCTCATGACCGCATCGTTGTAGGCCTGGCGCGCGAAGGCCACCTTGTTCTCGGTGGACGTCAGCTCTTCGGACAGCTGCATCATGTTCTGGTTGGCCTTGAGATCCGGGTAGGCCTCGGCCAGCGCGAACAACCTGCCGAGCGACGCACCTAGCGCATTCTCGGCGCCGGTCAGGGTGGCCATGGCGGCGGCATCGCCGGGGTTGGCGGCCGCGGCCTTGAGTCCGCTCAGCGCGGAGTTGCGCGCCTGGATGACGGCCTCGAGCGTTTCGCGCTCGTGTTTCATGTAGCCCTTGGCGGTCTCGACCAGGTTGGGGATCAGGTCGTAGCGGCGCGTGAGCTGCACGTCGATCTGGGCAAAGGCATTCTTGTAGCTGTTGCGCGCGCCAACCAGCCGGTTGTAGAGAGAAATGACGAACAGGATGGCGGCGACGACGACGCCAAGCAGAACCCACTCCATAGCACCCCCAAAGCGCGTAACGACGCGCGGAATATGGGTACACGCCTCCGGGAATGCAAGAACGCGGTCCCGGGCAAGGCGGCTGCCGGCCTTGCCGATGGCGGCGATTATGTACGCCGATGATGTGAACTGAATCACGTTTGCCAGCCACTCATCCGCCCGGGCGGACCACTCGTCAGGGCACGCACACGTCCATTCGGGCTGCGTTCAGGATTCACACCCATATGAAGAGCCGTAGCCGTGGTTTCACACTTTATGAGCTGCTGGTCGTCCTGGCCCTGGCCGCAGTCATCCTGGGAATCGGTGTGCCGAGTTTCCGCGACTTCCAGCGGAACAACCGCCTCACCGTGGCCGCCAACGACGTGCTTGGCATGGTGATCACGTCGCGCGCGGAAGCGCTGCGCCGCCAGACCGTCATCTCGATGTGCCCGTCGGAAGACCCGCTCGCCGATGACGCTGCCTGTGGCGATGCCGGCTCCGGCTGGATCGTCTTCGTGGATACGGATGCCGATTGCGAACGCGACGATGCCGAAGAGCTGATCACTGGTACGCGCATCGATAGCGACGTCACCGAGGACGCCAACAGTGAATGCCTCTCCTTCGCCGGGACGGGCTTCAAGCGCGTCGTCGCGGGTGAGCCGGCGACGTCGTACATGCTCTATTGCGATGAACGCGGCAATACGCCGCGCAATCCCGGTGGTTCCGACTCCGCCGCCCGCGGCGTGGAAATCCCGCCCACCGGCCGCGGTGCCGTGATCCGCCGGGTCGACGAAATCGAAGCGTGGAGTGAAGTCGACGATCCGGTGGTGTGCCCATGAAGACGCGCAAGATCAACGTCCTGCCCCGCACCCGACAGCGCGGTATTTCGATGGTCGAGGCGCTGGTCGCGCTGGTGGTCATCGCCGTCGGCATGTTGGGCATCGCGGGCCTCTACCTGTCGAGCCTGCAGGCGAGCCGCTCGGCGAAGCTGCGTTCCTACGCCGTGGAACTCGCCGGCAGCATCGCCGATCGAATCCGCGCCAACCGCGATGCCGGTCCGGCCTATTCCACGGACGCCTACGGCGGCGAACCCGCCGCGCAGGATTGCGACGCCGAGAAGCGCTGCACGGCAGCGGAGCTCGCCCAGGACGACCTGGCCCGCTGGATCGAAGACATCCGCGCCACGCTGCCCGGCGCCGATGCAGTGTCGGGGACCGTCGCGGTCACCGATCGCAACCGGCCCGAATCGGACAACTACGTCATCACGGTGACCTGGCGCGAAGCCAATTCCGACATCGACTACTCGTACGTCGTTTCCATGAACCTCGCGAACAGCCTGTGATCGCCATGAAAACCATCTTCAACCAGCGCGCGACGCACCACCGCCAGGCCGGCCTCAGCATGATCGAGTTGCTGGTGGCGCTGGCCATCGGCTCGTTCCTGATCATCGGCGCCGTCACGCTGCAGTCGCAGTCGCGCCGCAATTTCGACGTGAACGAGCAGCAGGCCCGCCTGCAGGAAAACGCGCGCTACGTCCTCGCCGTGATCGAGCCCGAGTTGCAGCTCGCCGGCGTGTACGGGTACTCGCAGGACCCCAACTCCGTCATGTGGCACAACGGCGGCTCGCTCACGCCGCCCAGCCAGCTGCGCATGACCTCGGCGGCCGCACCCGGCCTGCCCGCGAGCCTCACCGACTGCGGCGACAATTTCGCCGTCGACGTGCTCGCGACGGTGGCGGCGACCAACAACGATTACGACCTCGAATGCGACGCGGAAGGTGGCGGTCCGGTGGCGGATACCGACACCCTGGTGCTGCGCCACTCGCGCCCCGGGCGCGTGGATCCCGATGCCTCCAAGCTTCAGGTGTACAGCGAACGCGTGGCCGCGCAGACCAATACCCGCCTGTTCGTCAGTGACGACGCGCCCGATGTGCTCGAGGACGACCAGCGCGAGGTGCGCGACATGGTCGTGCAGGCCTATTACATCTCCACGAATTCGGATGGCCGCCCCGGGATGCCGGCGCTGCGCGCCAAGATACTCGGTTCCGATAGCGGGGCGCCGGCATTCATCGACCAGGAAATCCTGCGCGGCGTCGAAGACCTGCAGGTGCAGTTCGGCGTCGACCCCGGTGACGATCTGGACGGCGATGGAACACCCGACGATCCGGGTGCCGACGGCATGGCCGATTTCGTCAATGGCAACGCGGCGCAGTACGTGAACGCCGGCGATCCGTTGCTCGACTCCGCCCAGGTGGTGTCGGTACGCATCTGGGTGCGCGTGCGCGGCGACCAGCCCGAAGCGGGTTTCACGGACGACCGCGAGTACGTCTACGCCGATACGGATTTCACGCCCAATGACGGGTTCCGCCGCGTCGTCATGTCGCGGACCATCTTCCTGCGCAACTCGCGGCAGCAGTAAGGCGCACCCATGAAACATCGAAACTCCAAGCAACGCGGCGCCGCCCTGGTCATCGGCCTCATCCTGCTGGTGGTCATCACGCTGCTGGCCGTGGTGGGCATGAACATCGCGAACGTCGAGCTCGCCAGCGCCACCAGCGAGCAGCTGCGCCTGCGCGCCTTCAACGCCGCGGAGACCGGGCTCGAGGCGCGCCTGCAGACGCTGCGCACCGATGCCACCACCGACCCGACCCCCATCGAGGCGGGCCCGGAGGCGGTCGAGAATTCACCCCTCATCGGCGGTGACGAGGACCAGCCCGCGGATACCTTCAGCACGGTCCTCACCTACCGCGGTGAAGGCAGCATGCTGAGCCGGTTTTCGGCCGGCACCTTCGTCGGCTTCCACTATTCGGTGGAAAGCACCGGCCGCTCGACGCGCAACGCCGAGGCGGTGCATACCGCCGGCGCCTTCATCATCAACGGCGTTGGCGAGAGCAGCACGATGACCCCGATCGTCGCTGGCAGCGCCCCCACGGTCGCTCTTCCCGAGGATGGCCTCGGCAGCGTCTCGCCCTCGGGCTACGAAGCGCCGGTAACCCCATAGATTTCCGTCCGGAGACTGTCATGAAAAGTCTTTACACCATCGCTGCCCTGGTCCTGCTGAGCGCCATCTCGCCGCTCTCGATGGCCGGGAAAACCGTCGAACTCGGATGGGAGGCGACTCCCAGCAAGGTGCGCCTGCCGGATTCCGTCACGGGCGAATTGACGCTGCAGGGATGCCCGACCTGCAAGGTCCTGCGCCTGCGCGCCAGCGCCGCGACGCGCTATGTCATCGCCGGACAGGACGTCTCGCTGGCCGACATGAAGTCATACCTGCAGCGCAATCCCGAGGCGAGCCTCGTGGTCATGCAGCGCAAGGACACCCTGGAATTGTCACGTCTCGTGGTTCACGTCCCCGGACGCGCTCAGTAGTTTGAGGAAAACAGCCATGAAATCCAAACTTGCCCGCCTCCTCTGTACGATCGTCGGCCTCGTTGCCGTGCTGGGTTCAGCACCGCAGGCCGTGGCCGACGACTCCGAGGTCTTCACGAGCTCCGCGTTCGTTGCCGAGAACAGCATCCTGCCCAACGTGCTGTTCATCATGGACACCTCCGGCAGTATGGATGCCGAGGTCACCGTGTACGACCCGACCAAGACCTACTCGGGCGCGTGCACCGGCTACATCTACTGGAGCGTGTGGCAGCGACGCGGCGTCAACGACGTCCCGCCGGACTGCAGCACGAGCACACAGAAGTTCAGCGAGGCCAACAATCGCTGCCGCGAGGCCTACCTCGGCTTCACCGACGGTTACTGGAGCGGCACCGCGCAGCAGTTCAACAGTGACGGCACGCGTTGGCAGAACCTGGTCGCGGGCGCCGATCGCAAGGTCGAATGCGGCGCGGACAACGACAAGCACGGCGACGTGGATGCGAGCTCCACGCACTCTGGTTCCGCATCGTCGACGGCAAAGCGCGCGCGCAACGGCACCTATGCCACGCGCTGGGGCACTTCCTCCACCGGCAGCCCCGTCGACTGGAGCTCCGCCACCACGTACAACTTCTACAGCGCCAACTACGCCAACTGGTACTGGGGCGATGACGAAGGTTCGCGCAAGACCCGCCTGGAAATCGTGCAGGATGTGGCGGCGGAGATGATCGACACGCTCGAGGGCGTGAACCTCGGCCTCATGCGATACAGCATGAACAAGAATGGCGACGCGGAAGACGTCGCGCAGGGTGGCATGGTCACCTATCCCATTTCCACGCTGACGGCCAGCACGCGCGCGGAGATGAAAGCGCAGGTCAGGAGCTGGACTCATGCGGGTTACACGCCGCTGTCCGAGACCTACTACGAGGCCTACCAGTACCTGAGCGGCGGCGAGGTCGTCTTTGGCCAGAGCTCGCGCCTGTACCCGGGCACTGGAGGCGAGTTCCCCAGCGTCGCCGGCTCGCGCGAGAACAATGACAGCAGTTCGGCCAACTACCAGAGCCCGATCCGGTACAGCTGCCAGAAGACCTTCATCGTGTACCTGACCGACGGTCTGCCCACCAACGACACCGAGGCCAGCGAGAAGATCGAGGCACTGCCAAATTTCGAGGAAGACGGATTCGTGCCGACGGCCGAAGGCGGCAACGATGATGGCGGCTGCCCGGATGATGGCCCGGGCGGCGACCCGGGCAGCGACTACGGCGATGGCCGATGCATGGTCAACCTGGCCGCGTACCTGTTCAACCACGACGTCAACGACGAGGTGCTCGGCAAGCAGAACGTCAAGACCTACGTGGTCGGCTTCGGTGACACCATCGCTGCGAGCGCGGACTACCTGCAGAACATCGCGGCGGCCGGCGGCGGCGAGGCCTACACGCAAACCGATGCGGCGGGCCTCAAGGCCGCGTTCGCCGAGATCTTCGCCGAAGTAGCCGAGGGTGCAGATTCGACCTTCGTGTCACCGACGGTGGCGGTCAACGCGTTCAACCGCACCCGCAACCTCAATTCGCTGTACGTGTCGGTGTTCGCGCCCTCCAATCGCTACCACTGGCCGGGCAACGTGAAGAAGTACCAGCTGGTGGACGGCGTCATCAGTGGCGGAACCACGGAAAACCCGACTCCGGCCGTGGACCCGGCGACCGGGTTCTTCGCGGAAGGCTCCAGCGACATGTTCCCGGGCGGCGGCGCCGACGGCGCGGATGTCACCAAGGGCGGCGCCGCGGTCAATCTGCCGGCGTATGGCTCCCGCAAGGTTTACACCTATCTCGGAAACAAGGATCTCACGGCGACTGCGAACGCGTTCACCGTGGGCAATACCACCAACATCACGGCGGCCCTGCTCGGCGTGACCGAAACCCGTCGCACCGACGTGATCGAGCACACGCTCGGCAAGGACGTGAACAACGACGACAACGACGCGTCGACCACCAATCGCTATGCCATGGGCGATCCCATGCACGCGCGCCCGGCGGTGGCGATCTATGGCGGCAGCGAAAGCGCGCCGCAAGGCCTGGTCTTCACCACCACCAACGACGGCATGCTGCATGCGCTCGACATGAACTCCGGTGAAGAGCAGTGGGCGTTCATCCCGCAGGAACTCATGACCCGGCTCGGCCAGCTGCAACGCGATCCCATCATGACCAACCGCACCTATGGCATCGATGGTGACGTACGCATCTTCAAGTACGACGTGGATGGCGACGGCACCATCGAAACCGGCGACAAGATGTACTTGGTGTTCGGTTTCGGGCGCGGCGGTGCGGTGTACTACGCGCTGGACGTGACCGCCCAGGCGGCGCCGAGGGTCCTGTGGAAGAAGACGGTCGCAGACCTGCCGGCGCTGGGCAGGGCCTGGTCCGCACCGGTGATCACGCGAGTCAACGTCAATACCACCCTGCAGACCGATGCGCAGAAGTTCGTGGTCATCTTCGGCGGTGGTTATGACACCGGCCAGGAAAACTACAACTACAGCACCGACGGCTCGGGCAATGCCGTCTACATGCTCGAGTTGGCCACCGGAAACCTGCTGTGGAGTGCGGGCATCACGAGCTCCGGAGCGAACTGGGAACATCCGTTCATGAACAACTCGATCCCGTCGGAAATCGCGGTGCTCGACCTGAACGGCGACAGCTTCGCGGACCGCATGTACTTCGGCGACATGGGCGGGCGCATCTGGCGCCTCGACATCTGGCACGGCCAGGCGCCGAACAATCTCGCCTCGGGCGGCCTGCTGGCGACGCTGGGCGCCGGGCATCTCGAGAATGCGAGCGACGACGACAACATCATCAACGCGCGGCGGTTCTACTACGCGCCCGACGTCTCGGTGGTGACGCCGCGCGGCTCGGCGCCCTTCATGAACATCGCGATCGGCTCGGGCTATCGTGGACACCCGCTCGACACGGAGATCCGGGACCGGTTCTATTCGATCCGGGACTACGAGCCGTTCAATCGGCGCACCAACACGTCGTTCAATGCGCCGTGGGAACCGATCACGGATGATGAACTGGTAGACGTCACCACGGATGTCGCCACGCCGGTGGTGGATGGTGACAAGGGCTGGAAGATCCGGCTCGCGGAAAACAACGGTACGCTCTACCGTGGCGAAAAGGTGCTGGCGGAATCGGTGACCGTGAACGGCGTGATCTTCTTCCCGACGTTTACGCCGACCGGCGTGGATGATGACAATCCCTGCCTGCCCACGATGCTCAATCGCACCTGGGCGGTGTATCTCGACAGCGCACGTCCCTTCGGCCTGCGTGATGCCGAGGACCCCGACGCCGAAGGTACCCCTGACAACGTCGACGATCCGTCGGATCGCTACATCCGCGACGCGCAGGGCGGCATCGCGCCTGGAACATCCGTGGTGCAGACGGGCGGCAAGACCGTCTGCCTGAAGGGTGTCGCCACCCACAAGTGCGTCGACATCGGTGACGTCACGAGAACCTACTGGGAGCGCCGTCAATGAGCTACTGCCTGCTGGAAAAGGCCCTGGTTGCGGCGCACGCGCGCCGCCGCCAGCGTGGCATCACGTTGCTGGAGCTGCTGGCGGTCATCAGCATCCTCGCGATCCTGGCGTCGGTGGCCCTGCCGACGTACCGCCGCTACCTGATCCGCACGCAGCGTTCGGAGGCGAAGATCGCACTGCTGCAGCTGCAGACGGCGCAGGAGAAGTTCTACATGCAGAACAACTCCTTCACGGACAATATCGACGACCCGTCCCCCGACGGCCTGGGCCTGTCGACTTCCACGGAAACCGGCAAGTACACGATCTCTGTGAACGTCGCCGACGACGGCCAGACCTATACCGCGACCGCTGCACCCCGCGCGGGTGGCGGTCAGACCGACGACAGTGACTGCCAGAGTTTCACCATCGACCAGCGCGGCACGCGCGGCGTGACCGGGCCCAAGGGCACGCAGGCCTGCTGGCGCTAGAAAACATTTCATCTCGATGACGCGCGGCCTCCGGGCCGCGCTTTTTTTTGTGCGACACTTGCTGCGCATGCCATTGACCCGCGGCGTTCTGCAGGCCACACGATATTCCCTCGCCGCGTTGACGATGCTCTGCACCGGCACCGCGACACCCGCCTCGCCGCCTGCAGAGCTCAAGCTCGCGACCTGGAACCTCGAATGGTTCATGAAACCCGAGACGCTGCGCGCGCTCACGCCGGGCTGCCTGCCGTCGGATGCGCCGCGGGACGGCGCGCGCCGCGCGGTGCCCTGCGACGTGGCGCATGGGCTGGCGCGCAGCGATGAAGACATTGCGGCGCTGCGGCGGCACGCGCGCGCGCTCGACGCCGACGTGATCGCATTGCAGGAAGTCGACGGGCCCGATGCGGCGCGACTGGTCTTCCCTGGCTACGAGTTCTGTTTCTCGGGCCGCGCCGCGGTGCAGAACAACGGCTTCGCAATCCGTCGAGGGCTGCCGTTCAGCTGTGGCGCCGACGTCACTGATCTTTCGCTGGAAGACGACGTGCGCCGCGGCGTGGAGTTGCGCGTGTTTCCGGGCACGGCGAGCGAGCTGCGGCTGTTGTCCGTGCACCTGAAATCGGGCTGTTCGCGCGATCCGCTCGATTCCACCCGCCGGGGTTGCCCCGAGCTCGCGCGCCAGGTGCCCGCCCTCGAGCGCTGGATCGACACCCAGGCCGCCGGACGCCACGCCTTTGCTGTCCTGGGCGACTTCAACCGCGATTTGCGGCGCGAACCCCCCGGAATTTCCCTGTGGGGCGACATCGACGATGCCGATCCACCGGATGCCGACCTGGTCAATACCGCGGAGGGACAGACTTTCCAGAACTGCTCGCCCTCCCAGACCTTCAGCGGCTACATCGATTACATAGTTTTGGGCCGCCGGATGGCCCGGGGACTGGTGAACGGCTCATTCGGGCGCGCGCTTTACCGACCCAGGGACGCGGCGAGGCGGAAACTGTCAGATCATTGCCCGGTATTCATCAGGCTGAGGGTGGCAGACGCGACGGCCGCGACGTCGTAAATCCCGAGGCGTGATTTTTTTTGCGAAACCCATTAAGTTCAGTTCCGGTCACAACGGCGTTCTCGCAGGGCAATAATCCGGCCAGGAGAGCCTGATGAGCAAAACAACAACAGCGGGGATCCAGTCGGTGGAGCGCAGACTGCATACCAGGCATCGTGCGCGCACGACTGTGTACATCACGACCCCGACCGGTCGGAAGAAACTCTGCCGCGCCATCAATCTCTCCGCCACCGGGGTGTTCGTCGAAACCACCAATCTCGGATTGCGCAAGGGTCAGCAGGTCGAACTCGCCTTCGCCATCAATCTCGGCGCGGTCACCAAGCTGCATCGTCGCACCGCCGTGGTCGCGCACGTTTCGCGCGGCGGCACGGGACTCATGATGGACGCGTACACCGCGCGTTAGGGCGAAGGCCTCTTCTCTTTCAGTTCACGGACGCCGGCCCTTCTTCATCGAAAAGGGCCGGCGTTTTCGTCAGTGGGCCCGATTCCTGGCGCTTCTACCACGTAGCCTTTTTCTTTCAGCTTCGCGAGGTAGATCCACGGATTCAGAACGACGTTCATCGGCAATACTGCGAACGTCGATCTGTTCTTGGCCAGCGCCGCCTCGGCCGCTGTAACCCAGTTGCGCTCCGCTTCCTGGCCAGCCTCTTTGTAAAGATCCTGCTGCCGCTGGATGAGATCGAGACCCCGCCTCACTTCCGCGGGTAACTCCGAACTCTCGCTGTTCATGGCCGCGTTGAATGCCGCCATCGTGCAATCTTCACGCTGCAGTTCGGCCAATGCCGGATCCGGCTGCTGGCGCAAGGCCTCGAGGTCCCCCGTGGCCCAGGCATTGGTCGCGGCCACGTCAAAGGCCAGCAACCCCTTCTCGTCCAGCTTTTCGGTGCGCACGAAATTCCGGCCGACACACTCGCCTTCGGCGAGATCCAGGTCGCGGCCTGCCTTCAGGATGGCGCGCGGTTTTTCCACCTTGATCTTGCGTTCCACCGGCGGCAGCGTGTTGATCCTGACCTTGTACTTCTTCGCGATCTTGTGGATCACGGGGTCCACCGGCGACATCTTCAATCCCTTCATGGCCTTCTTGCCGATGGCGTTGTTCAGCTTTTCCTCGGCGACCATCGGGCGGTATTTCTCGATGTCATCGTCGTCATCGAGGTATTTCTTCCTGAGCCTGAGCCAGCTTGCATAGGCCTCGGCGCTCAGCAGGTCTTGCAACTTCTCGCCTTCGGGATTCCTGGCCGCCTTGAATGCCAGGGGCACCAGCGTGAGGGCTTTGAAGACGCTGACGTCGAGATTGACGCTCGGCCAGCCGGGATACAGCACTTCCTGTGATTCGGCGATCCGGGCTTCGATCTCCTTCGTTCGCCAGGTAATGGTGTCCGGCAACGCGCCGATGCTGCCGAGCACCCACATGACGTGCCCGTCGCGCGAAACCTTCCACAAACCGGGCCCGGGTTGTTCGCCCGTGACCAGCACGGTTTCCATGTCTTCCGGATCCTGTGCCGGCACGGGACCTGCAAACAGCAGAGCGGCAGCCGCCACGCCGGGTAGTTTGATCATTGTTGTTTGATCTCGGGGGAGCCATCGGGTCGGACAGCGGCCCCGGCGGAAGGTTCCGCCCGATCACGGACTACGTCGCGCTCGCGCCTATCAAACTATCCAGCGCCACCGGTGGCGACACCTCGAAGCTCTGCACGAAGTCCACGCCCAGCGCGGTCAGCCAGTTGCTGTGGTCGCCGCCCATGACGCGCTTGGCCACGGTCTGCAATCCCATCACCTTGGCGGTCTGCACCAGGCCGACCACGCGGGCCTGCGTGAGCCGGTGCTCGAGCGCATGCGTGGTGAGCTCGGCGTCGATCTTGAGCAGCCGGACCGCGGGGTGATCGAGGATGGGCATGCCCGTGCCGACCACGTTGAAGTCGTCGATGGCCACCGGCACGCCGATGCGTCCGAACACGTCGAGTGCCGGCACGACTTCATTCGGATGTGTGAGGCAGACGCGCTCCGAGAATTCCACGCCGATGAGTCCCGGCGGCAACTGCGCCTTCTGCAGGCAGCTCTCGACGAAATTGATGAAGTGCGGCTCGATGACGGCGGCATCGGAGAGGTTCACGGAGAACGCCGGCGGCTCGCGTTTCCACACGTTGGGATTGCGGTGCAGCCAGCCGATGAGCTCGCCGATCACGCGGCGGTCGATCATCGACGCCAGGCCGTGGTTCGCGGCCGTCTGCATGACGCGTTCGGGCGACTGCTCCTCGCCGTCCACCATGTGACGCAGCAGCACCTCGAAGCGGCGGATGCCTTCGGCCTTGCGCAGCCGTACCAGCTGCTGCACGCGCAGCACCACTTCCTGTTCGCGGATCTGCGCGTACACCGCCTCGAGCGGCAGCGGCACGGGCGGCCGCGGCTTGGGCGGTGACTGCCGCGGCATCGCGTGCAGCGTCTGCGCCACCTCGGAGGCGATGTCGGTGAGGATGGTCTGCACCGACGGCGTGAGGAACCTCGCCGCCGGGTCTTCGTCCTCGGGCGGCGTGTCCTCGACGATGAGCAGGCAGACGCCCTGCAGCGCCGAGTGCAGGTCGCGCAGGGCCAGCATGATGGCGGTGCGCGTGCCCTCGCCGCGCAGGAAACGCGATTCGCGGGCCGCGCCCAGCACGAACGCGTCCAGCGCGTCGTTCAGCGCCTGGCGGAACTCGATGCCGAAATCGGTGGAAGTGCAGTGGAGGACTTCGCCGCGCGCGTCGTACAGCGCAATGGCGCGGTAGCGCGCATGCGGCAGCGCCTGCTCCAGGTTGGCAACCCAGCCAGGCGCAACTTCACTGACCTGCTCGTTGAGCACAGACGCGCGGATGGTCGTCTGGCCCGTATCTGACGATGCGGAGGCCAATGTGGACTGACGTGGGTCCATTCCCTGAAATTCTCGTGCGAGAAAATATCCTCGGCCGGCAGGGTTACAGAATCTCGACGGACCCGACGTGATGCGGCTCGCGGTCCTGCGGCAAGTGTTAAAACGCTTCGGAAATTTGACATATCCCGGAAATTCGCGATTCACGAGGCCCGCGCATCGATTATCGAAATCGATCACAATCGCGCAGGTTCAATCAAGGGGAGTCACATGGGACAGGGCATCTCTCGCCGCGAATTCCTCACCACTGGCGCCGCCACGACCGCAGCCTTGGGCCTGGCCGGTGCCGCCACGAGCGCCTCGCAAGCCACGCCTGCCTTCATTGCCGCCAATCCGGGGCCGGGCAACTGGGTGCGTTGGCTCGATGATCGCGCGGCTGCCATTCCCCAGGGAGTGACCTGGGGTACACCGTGGCCGCGCGGCAAACTGAAGTCGGCCAGGCATTTCGCGCTGCGCAATTCCTCGGGCCAACTACTGCCGCTGCAGAGCTGGCCGCTGGCCTGGTGGCCGGACGGCTCGATGAAGTGGAGCGCCCACGCCCTGCCCCCGGCCGAGACCGGCGACGGCCCCTTCGAACTGGTCGTGCAGCGGAGAGCCCCCGCGTTCACACGCAGCATCAGCGCGCGCGAAACCGCGAGCGGCGTCGACATCGACACCGGCGCCATCGTGTGCCGCTTCGGACGCTCCGGCAGCCAGGTCATCTCGTCCGTCAGGAGCGCGGGCCGGGAGGCGCTGCTCAACGGCAGGTTGGTACTGCTGTCGCAGGACCAGGGAACGAGCGCGAACGACGCGCAGATCCAGCAGCGCAAGTTCGAGAGCCTGGTCGAAAAGGTAGTGCTGGAGCAAGGCGGCCCGGCACGCGCGGTGGTCAGGGTGGAAGGCCGGCACGAACAGGGTGAACGGCGCTGGCTGCCCTTCACGCTCCGTTTCTATTTCTACGCGGGCAGCGAGGCGCTGCGCGTCATGCACACCATCGTGTTCGACGGCGACGAATCGAAGGACTTCATCCGCGGCATCGGCCTGTGCTTCGACGTGCCTGCGGATGCCGAGCTGCATGACCGGCACGTGCGGTTCGCCGGCGAAGACGGCCTGTTCGGCGAGGCCGTGCGTGGACTCACCGGCCTGCGACGCGACCCGGGCGTGGCGGCGCGCCAGGCGCAGGTCGAAGGACAGGCGGTTCCGTCCATCGACCCCACGGTAAAGGACCTGCTGCAGTACGTCCC
>DASUGK010000079.1:0-4170 GCA_036274075.1 Steroidobacteraceae bacterium
GGGCCACAGCGGCGAGAGCTGGTGCAACACCTTCGACATGCCTGCGACGGGGAACCACACGCCCGACAGGAAGGCCATGGGTAGATAGATCATGTTGATCACGGCGGGCGCCGCCTGGCCCGAGACCATCGCGCCGACGAACATGCCGATGGCGCAGAACGGCAGCACCCCGAAGATGTTCAGGGTCAGCAGGTGCAGGGCCTGCCCGAACGTGATGGGCACATGGCCCGCCGTGGCCGCCAGGATGATGAGCATCAGCGTGCTGATGCCCACGAACACCATGGCCGTGGCCATGCGCGCCAGCAGGTAGGAGCCCGAGGGCATGGGCAGCGCCTGGCGATAGGTGAGGGTGCCCATCTCGCGCTCGAAGGCCAGCGACACGCCGAAACCGAACAGCCCCGGCGCCATGGTCCCGAACACGCCGTATCCCGCGAGTGCGTACAGCGCGAACGCGCCGTTGCCGCGCTGGGCGCCCATGATCACGCCGAACAGCACGTAGAACATCACCGGGAACAGCAGCGTCGGCAGGGCGAAGGCCGGCGTGCGCAGCATCTTGACCAGCTCGAAGCGGATGTCGCCGAGGTAGGCGGCGATCACGCGCGACTGGCTCATGTGTGAAAACCCGGCGTTCATTGCAGGCTCCCGGTATTCGAATTGGTGATCTCGGTGAAGGCTTCGCCGAGGCCGGCGCGCCGCACTTCGATGTCGCTCACGCCGGCATCGGCTGCGAGCAGGCGCCGCAACACGGCCTCGGCGTCCTGGGTGACGATGTGCTGCCGGCCGTCTTTCGCGCTGAGCTGCAGCACCTCGGGCCAGGACTGCACCTCGCCCGCGCCCAGGGCGGTGCGGCACTGGATGCTCTTGCGCGACACGTGCGAGCGGATCTCGTCGACGGTGCCGCTGGCCACCAGCCGGCCATGGCTGAGGACGGCGACGCGGTTGGCGAGCGCCTCGGCCTCTTCGATGTAGTGGGTCGTGAGCACGATGGAGCAGCCCTCGTGGATGAGCTCGCGAACCACGCGCCACAAGGCCTCGCGCGCGTGAGTGTCGAGGCCCACCGTGGGCTCGTCGAGGAACAGCAATTCGGGGCGACCGACGATGGCCATGGCGAACTGCACCTGGCGCCTCTGGCCGCCCGACAACTTTCCGTAGGGACGATCCGCCAGGGACTCGAGCGCGAGGCGTTCGATGACGGCCGGCACCTCGTAGGGATGCGGATAGTAACTCGCCACCTGCGCGATCAGCTCGCGCGGCTTCATCACCGCGGGCAGGTTGGTCTCCTGCATCATGATGCCGATGCGGCGGCGCGCCGCGATCGACTGGGGTTCCTCGTCGAAGAGCGTGGCCGATCCCTGGTCGGGGCGCTGCAGGCCGAGCAGCAGCGAGATCGCCGTGGACTTGCCGGCGCCGTTGCGGCCCAGCAGCGAGACGAGCTCACCGCGCCTGACGTCGAAGGTGAGCCCGTCCAGCGCGGCGATGTTGCCGAACTTCTTGTGGGCGTCCTGCAGGCGGGCGAGGGACGGTTGCGACATGAGACCTCCTCCAGTGGACCCAGCATCCCGCGCAGCAGCCCCGGGCAGTAGTCGTGCCTGTCAGCAGGGCTCCCTGACAGTTGTCATGCCGGACGGCTCAGCGCTTGACGGGGCCGTGGTAGACCGGGGTTTCCAGGCGCATGGACGTCGCCAGTTCCTCGCGGCCCACGCTTTCCGCGTAGTCCGCCAGGGTCCTGAGGTCGTCAGGCGAATCGATGGTGAGGGTGGGAGTGCGGGCGCGCAGTTGTTCGAAAATGCGCAGCGCCGTGTCCGGCCGGCCGGCGCGCAGCAGGTGGCGGATGAGTGTGCTGCCGATGGTATTGAGACCGGAGATGTTGTCCCAGCCCAGCGCCTGGGCCACCAGGTGCTGGGCGTCGCGGGCCGCGGTCGGGCCGTCGAGATCGCGCATCCATTGCGCCAGCGGGCGCGTGGCCTCGACGTGTTTGCCGATGCGCACTTGCTGGAAGACTTCGTCGATCATGCGTGCGCGCAGCTTCACGCGTTCGGACTCTTCGCGCGCCGCCTGCCGCTCGGGACTGCGGCTGGGTTCGCTGCCGAGCTGCGCGCGGCGCAGGTACATGGCGCCGCCGATGAGGCTGAAGAACGACAGCTCGCAGAACAGGAACGCGGCGTTCTGGAACAGCGCCCACGCGCCCAGGCGTTGCAGCAGCAGGATGATGCCGATGTAGATGGGTATCGATACCAGGATGAGCAGGTAATAAGGACCCAGCCCGCGGATCATACGGAACAGCATGAGCGGATTGACGGCCTGGAAGAAAGGTTCGCCGATGCCCAGCACCGCGATGCTGGCCGGCAGCAACAGGAAGAAGACGATCGCGAGTACCAGCGCGGGCACGCCACCGATCGCCGTGCAGAGCGCCGTGGCGGCGACGATGAGTCCGAGCTGCACCCAGGGACGTGTCTCGAACGGGCTCAGCATGTCCGTGGACATCACCGGTGGCTCGGTCGCGCCATCGGCGAGTGACTCGACGACCACGTAACAGTACTTGAGCACCCAGATCTGCAGGAAAATCTGTGCGGCGATTCCCAGGATGCTGTTCGCGGCGCTGAACAGCGTGATCAACAGGGAAAATACCACCACGAGAATGAGGCTCGTGAGCTGAAACGGAACCAGAAGAATGCGCAGGTGGTCCATAATGCTCCCGAACCGGGCTGAGTGAACCATGGAAACGAATTCGTTTGACGCGATTGTAGTCGGGACGGGGATGAGTGGCGGCTGGGCCGCCAAGGAGCTCACGGAAAAGGGACTCAAGACGCTGGTCCTCGACCGCGGGCAGATGGTCCGGCACGGGGAATATCCCACCGCCACCAAGGATCCCTGGGACCTGCCTTATGGCAATCGCATCACGCAGGAGACCCGCACGCGCAAGTACGTCTGGTCGCGCACCGGGTATCCCACGCCCGCCAACGAGCTGTGGTTCACCGACGATCTCGACAACCCTTACGTCGAGGAGCAGCCCTTCGACTGGCTGCGCGCGTATCACGTGGGCGGTCGCTCGATGCACTGGGCACGCCAGAGTTACCGGCTGAGCCCGATGGACTTCGAGTCGAATGCCAAGGAGGGCATCGCCATTCCGTGGCCGGTTGAATACGAGGAGATCGCGCCCTGGTACGACTACGTCGAGACCTTCGCCGGCATCAGCGGCAGCATCGAGAACCTGCCGCAACTGCCCGACGGGAAATTCCTGCCGCCGCACGATCTCAACTGCGTCGAGGTGGATTTCCAGGCGCGGCTGAAGGAGAAGTTCGACCGCAGGCTCATCATCGGCCGCTGCGCCAACCTCACCGCGCCACTGACCCACAAGGAAAGCCCGCAGCGCGGCACCTGCCAGGCCCGCAACCTGTGCATCCGCGGCTGCCCGTATGGCGGCTATTTCAGCAGCGTGTCGGCCACGCTGCCCTCGGCCGAGCGCACCGGCAACATGACGCTGCTGCCGAACAAGCTGGCCTACGAAGTGATCTACGACAACGACAAGGGACGCGCCACCGGCGTGCGCGTGCTCGACACCGAGACCCGCCAGCAGACCGACTACTTCGCCAAGGTGATTTTCCTGTGCGCCTCGGCGCTGGGCTCCGCGTACATCATGCTGAACTCGAAATCGAGCCGCTTCCCGAACGGCTTCGGCAACGACTCGGGCGAGCTCGGCCACAACATCATGGATCACAACAAGCCCGGTGGCTCGGGCGCCTCGGTCGAGGGTTACCTCGATGTCGCGTACACGGGGCGGCGGCCCAACGGCTTCTACATCCCGCGTTATCGCAACGTCGGCAAGGACAAGCGCAACTACCTGCGCGGCTTCGGCTACCAGGGCCGCGCGTCACGCTCGAGCTTCAGCCGCTTCAACGACAGCCCGCTCATCGGGGCCGAGCTCAAGAAGGCGTTCGCCGAGGCGGGTCCCTGGGGCATCGGCATGACGGCATTCGGCGAAATCCTGCCGTACCACGAGAACCATGCGCGCCTGGACCCCGACAAGAAGGACAAGTACGGCCTGCCACAACTCGTGGTCAACGCCGTGGTGCGGGACAACGAGCGCAGGATGGAAGAGGACATGCGCAACGATGCCGCGGAGATGCTCGAGGCCGCCGGCTACAAGAACATCACCGTGCGCAGCGACAA
>DASUGK010000080.1:0-8989 GCA_036274075.1 Steroidobacteraceae bacterium
CAAGCAGCCCATGCTGACGCTGCTCAAGCAGGCCCGCGCCTTCGGCCTCGGCTGCGTGCTGGCGACGCAGAATCCCGTGGACCTGGATTACAAGGGCCTGTCGAACTGCGGCACCTGGTTCATCGGCCGCCTGCAGACCGAACGCGACAAGCTGCGCGTCATTGAGGGCCTGAAGTCGGCGCTCGCCGGCGCCGAAGATGGCGCCAATCTCGAAGCACTGATGTCCAGCCTCACGCAGCGCGTGTTCCTGATGCGCAATGTGCACGAGGACGCGCCCGTGCTCATGAAGACCCGCTGGGCCCTGTCCTACCTGCGCGGCCCGCTCACCGGCCCCGAAATCGCGCGCGTGATGGCCACGCGCAAGTCGGCCTCGGCGGGGAGCGCCGCGGCCGCCGGGTCCGCGCCTGCCTCAGCGGCGGCGGGCGCGGCCATGGCGACTGCCACTGCCGCGACGGCTGCCACCGCAGCGCCGGCGCAAGGCACGCGCCCCGCCGTGGGCGCGGGCATCGCCGAATACTTCCTGGCCCCGACGCGCGGCTCGGGCGCGGTGCTCTACAAGCCCATGATCGCGGGCTTCGCCAAGCTGCATTACGTCGACTCGAAACTCGCGCTCGACGAGTGGCAGACCGCGGGATGGCTGGCGCCGCTCGACGACGGCGGCAACGCCTCGTGGCAGGACGCGGCGCGAGACCCGCAATTGAAGTCGCGCCTGACCAGCATGCCCGCCGAAGGCGCGGGGTATGCCGATCTGCCGGGCGCCGCGTTGCGCGCGGCCAGCTACGCCGACTGGGCGAAGAAGCTGCAGTCCCATCTCTACGAGACGGCGCGCGCGAGTGTGTTGTTCGCGGACGCGTTGAAAATCGCGTCGAAGCCCGGAGAATCCGAGGGCGACTTCCGCTCGCGGCTGGTGCTGGCGGCGCGCGAAAAACGCGACGCGGCCGTGGCCGAGCTGCGCAAGCGCTGGCAGTCCAGGCTGCTGCAGCTGCAGGACCAGCTGCGCCGCGCCGAGGAACGCCGCGAGCGTGAACAGGCGCAGCTCTCGCAGCAGAAGATGCAGACCGCGGTGTCCATCGGCAGCTCCATCCTGGGCGCGCTGCTGGGACGCAAGGCCCTCTCGGCCGCCAACGTACGCCGCGCCGGCAGCGCCGCGAGTTCCGCCGGCCGCTGGGGACGCGAATCGCAGGACGTGGAACGCGCCGAGGAAAACATCGAGGTGCTGCGCCAGCGCCTCGCGGATGCGCAGCGCGAAGTCGAGTCCGAAGTCGCGAAACTCGAGGCCGGCTTCGACGCCGCGAACATCCCGCTGCGCACGGTGGACGTGCCGGCGCGCAAATCCGACATCGCCGTGGGCGAGGTGGCGCTGGTGTGGACGCCGTGGCGCAAGGGCGCCGACGGATTCCCGGCGCCGGCCTACGATGAGGTGAAGGCATGAAAGAACTCGTCGACTTGCTCACGAAAAAACTCGGCGTCAATGCGAGCCAGGCCGAGGGCGGCGCCGCGGTGCTGTTCAAGGCCGCGAAAGACAAGCTCGGCGGCGAGGAATTCAACAGGCTGCTGGGCGGCGTGCCCGGGCTCGGCGATCTCATGAAGAAGGCGCCGCCCGCGGGCGGCGGGCTCGGCGGGTTGTTAGGCGGCATCGCCGGCGCGATGGGCGGCAACGCCGCGCTCATCAGCACCATAGTCGGCGGCTTCGGCAAGCTCGGGCTCACGGCCGAGGACGCCAAGCGCTTCGGGCCGGTGATGTTCGAGTTCCTCAAGACCAAGGTGCCGGCCGACGTCGTCACCAGGCTCGAGAAAGCCCTGCGCGGCTGAAACGGATCCTGTCATGCCCTCATTCGACGCCGTCTCCGAACTCGACAGCCACGAACTCACCAACGCCGTCGACCAGGCAAATCGCGAGCTGTCGCAGCGCTTCGACTTCAAGGACACGGGCGCGAGCTACACGCTCAAGGAAAAGGAATTCACCGTCGAGATGAAGGCGCCGGCGGAGTTCCAGCTCAAGCAGATGCTCGACATCCTCACGCAGCGGCTCAGCAAACGCGGCATCGACGTGCGTTGCATGGAGAAGAAGGACCCGGTCACGAACCTCGCCGAGGCGCGCCAGAGCATCGTGCTGCGCCATGGCGTCGACCAGGAAACCGGCAAGAAACTGCAGAAAATCCTAAAAGAATCAAAGCTCAAGGTGCAGGCACAGATCCAGGGTGACCAGCTGCGGGTCACCGGCAAGCAGCGCGACGACCTGCAGGCCGCGATGGCGCTCATGAGGAAGGCGGAGCTCGACCGCCCGCTGCAGTTCAAGAACTTCCGCGACTAGTTAGTTCGCGCGCGTTGGGCAGCGCCTCACATCGCCTTCTGCGTCATCGGCTTCGCAGGCATCGGCTGCGCCGCGCAATGCATGCGGATGTACTCGTCATGGGTCGGGAAACCGTCGACTCGCTTGCGCACGTCACCGGCAATGATCTGCAGGCGCCGCTCGAGTTCTTCATTCGACGGGATGTCCGCGCTCGGGTGCCAGGTCTTCGGGATCACGTTCTGGCCGGTGAATACGGCGAACCAGCTCGACTCGCGAAACAACTCGCCCGGTGGCGCGACGATGACGGCGCTCCTCTCGTACATCTCCCATTTCTGGACCAGCGAGTCCGGCTTCTTTATCGCCTGGCAGTGGCGCCAGAACGGAGTGTCGTTGCGCTCGGTGGCGGTGTAGTGCAGCACCAGGAAATCGCGAATTTCCTCCAGCTCGACCTTCAGCATGTCGTTGTACTTGTCGATGACCGATTGGTCGATGTGGTCGCGCGGCAGCATGAACAGCAGCTTCGCGATCGCGGTCTGGATGAGGTGGATGCTGGTGGATTCCAGGGGCTCGAGGAATCCGCTGGAGAGTCCGATCGCGACGCAGTTCTTCTTCCAGCACTCCTTGCGCCGGCCGGCGACGAAACGCAACGGTCGCGGCGTGGCTCGCGCAGCGCCATCGAGGCGGCCGAGCAGCAAACTGGTGGCCTCGTCGTCGCTGATGAACTCGCTGCAGTACACGTAGCCATTGCCGGTGCGATGCTGCAGCGGGATGCGCCACTGCCAGCCGGCTTCGCGCGCCGTGGAGCGCGTGTATGGCGTAGTCGCCGGGACGCGTTCGCAAGGCACGGCCAGCGCGCGATCGCAGGGCAGCCACTCCCTCCAGTCTTCGTAGCTCCCGTGCAGCGCCTGCTCGATGAGCAGGCCACGGAATCCGGAGCAGTCGATGAAGAAATCCGCTTCGACCACGCGTCCGTCGGCGAGCTTCACTGACTCGATGTAGCCATCCTCGCCGCGCAGCTTCACGTCGATCACCTTGCCTTCGATGCGCCGCACGCCATCGGCCTCGGCCAGCTTGCGCAGGTAGGCGGCGTACAGACCGGCATCGAAGTGGTAGGCATAACCCAGCGGCGGCAGCGGCGAACGGTCGGTGTGCATGGGACGCGAGAAGCGTCCGGCGCGCGCGGCCATCGTGCTGCTGTTGAACAGGTCGTGGCTCATCGTGCCGCCCTGGGCACGATGCCGCAGCCAGAAGTTGTGGAAGTACACGTTCTCCATCGGCACGCCGTAGTGGCCGAAGGGATGGATGTACGAGTGGCCCAACCGCGTCCAATCCACGAACTCGATGGCGAGCTTGAAGCTGGCCTGCGTGGCGCGCATGAACTCGACCTCGTCGATGCCCATGGTGCGGTTGTAATCGACGATCGGTGGAATGGTGGCCTCACCCACGCCCACGGTGCCGATCTCGTCGGACTCGATGAGCTCGAACTGGTAGCCGCCGTTCTTGAGCATGCGGCCGAAGGCGGCCGCGGTCATCCATCCGGCCGTGCCGCCACCGACGATCAGGATCTTCTTGAATCTCTGCTGCATCACGAGAACCTATGCGTTCGAACGCTGAACATACTCGCTGTGGCGAGGCATGGAAGCCGCCAGCCCGTCGATGTGTGCGCGCAACGGCGCCACCTGTTGCGGCGTGACATTTTCCACGCGGGCGCGGATCTGCAGCTCCAGCGCCGCCGGAATCACGCCGGCGCCGAGCAACAGCCAGGCCCAGTCGACTTCCTCGAAGGTCTCGAAGTCGTGCAGGTTGATGCGGCCACTCGCCTGGTAAAGGTCGAGCCGGTCGGCCAGCCGCTGCGGCGGCGGCGCGGCGCGAGCCGCGGTCCAGAAATCTCCGGGCCTTGCGCGGCCGACGCGGTAGTGCGCGATGGTGAAGTCACGCAGCGAGTCGGCATGTTCCGCCATGACGCGGTTGAACTCCGCGCCCTCGATGGCGCCGGACACGTCCAGCGGGAAGAGCTCGATCAGCGTACCCAGCCCGAGCTGCGCGAAATGCAGCTCCGCGCCCGCCAGCGGCTCGAGCTGCATGGCCGCCGCGCCGAGCGCGATGCAATTTTTCTCCCAGAACCGCCGGCGCCGCCCCGAGGCCAGCAGCACCACCCGGCCGGGAGCCTCCAGGCCGGGCACCGCCGACTGCAGGTGGCGCAGCGCCGTGTCGTCGCTGGCGAAGGCGCTGCTGTAAACGTATCCGGCCGCGGACGTGCGCGCCAGCGGCAAACGCCAGCACCAGCCAGCGTCGGCCGCCACGGTGCGTGTGAAGGGCGGCAGCTGCGGGATGGCGGGCGCGCGCGCCGAGATCATCCGGTCGCAGGGCAGCCACGCCGACCAGTCATCGCGTTCTTCCTCACCAAGCTGCTTCATCAACAGTGATTCGGCGCCGCTGCAGTCGAGGAACAACTCGCCGGCGACGCTTTCGCCGTTGGCCAGTTGCAGCGATTCCACTTCGCCGCCCGGCAGGCGCGACACGGCCACCAGCGGCGCCGTCACGCGGCGGACGCCGAGCTGCGCGGCATGTGCCGCGAGGCTGGACACGTACGCGGCTTCGTCGAGGTGGAAGCCATAAGTGAAGCTCGACGTCAGCGCCTTCTCATCGCCCATGGGGCGAGCGAAGCGGCCCAGGCGCGCGGCTACCGCGGCCAGCGAATAATTTTCCGGGGACTCGGGCTGCCCGTTCAGCGCCTGCTGCACCAGGAACTTGTAGAACGGCGTGCCCGCGAGGTCGGTGCCGATGTCACCGTGCGCGTGGAAGAAGTGGCTGCCCTCGCCCTGCCAGCCCACGTGTTCCGTGGCGAGCTTGAACGTGGCCCCGGTGCGCCGCAGCAGCTCGGGCTCGGGAATTCCCAGCAGGCCGTGCATGGCGCGTTGGGACGGCAGTGTCCATCTCGCCACGGGTGCATCGGCCGGCATGCCGGTGTCGACCACCAGCACGTCGACTCCGCGCTTGCGGAAGGCGCGGCGCAAGCCGGCGGCCGCGATCCAGGCCACCGCACCGCCGCCGACCACGACCACGCGCGTGACGGTCGCGGTCATGCGCGCGCTCCCATCGACGGCGGCGTGGCCGGGCAATACTTCGCCAGGAATTCCTCGTGCGTGGACATGCGCACCGCCGTTGACTGCACCTGCTCGCGCACCGACTGCAGCTGGCGCTGCATCTCGGCGGCATCCATGGCATCCGCCAGTGGATCCCAGGCCGTCGGCATCACGCGCTGCCCGAAATACACGGCCAGCCAGGAAGGCTCGAGGAACAGGCCGTCCTTGTAGGTCACGACGCGCGCGCGGCGCCGGAACAGCTCCATCTTGTGCTTCAGGCTGTCGGGAACGTCCATGGTCCGGCAGTAATTCCAGATCTCCGCGTCGTCACGCTCGGTGGCGTGGTAGTGCAGGATCAGGAAGTCGCGCACGCGGTCGTATTCCATCTCGATCCAGCGGTTGTAGGCCTCGACGATGCGCGGGTCGAACTGGCCGGTGGCGCCCTCGTTGCCGGTCAGGTAATCGAGCAGCGTGGTGATGGCGATCTGGATCAGGTAGATGCTCGTGGACTCGAGGGGCTCGAGGAAGCCGCCGGCGAGGCCGATCGCCACCACGTTGCGGTTCCAGGTCTTGCGCCGGCGGCCGGCCGTGAAGCGCAGCGGCCGCGGGTCGGCCAGCGGCTTGCCGTCGAGGCGTGACAGCAGCTTCGCGGCCGCCTCGTCGTCGCTGATGAAATTGCTGCTGTAGACGTAGCCGTTGCCCATGCGGTGCTGCAGCGGGATGCGCCACTGCCACCCCGCCTCGCGCGCCGTGGCGCGCGTATAGGGCGTCAAGGGCCCGGAGTTCTCGCAGGGGACGGCCATGGCGCGATCGCAGGGCAGCCAGCGTGTCCATTCGTCGTAGCCGGTCTTCAGGGCCTGTTCGATGAGCAGGCCGCGGAAACCGGAGCAGTCGATGAACAGGTGGCCGTCCACGACCTCGCCGTTGTCGAGCTTCACCGATTCGACCCCGCCGTCCGCGGCACGCAGCGTCACGTCCACGATCTTCGCGTCCGTGCGCTGCACGCCGCGCTGCTCGGCGAAGCCGCGCAGGTACTTCGCGTACAACGAGGCGTCGAACTGGAAGGCGTAGCCGAACGTGGACATCACCGAGGTCGGGTCGTCGGACGGCAGCGCGAAGCGGTTCAGGCGCGAGGCCACGATGGGCAGGGAGTAGTCCTCGATGCTGGCGTCCGAGCCTTCCCCCCGCGCGCGCAGCCAGTAGTGATGGAAGGGAACCCCGGCCATCTTCGAGCCGTAGGCGCCGAACGGGTGGATGTAGCTGTCGCCGACCCGCGCCCAGTTCACGAACTCGATGCCCAGCTTGAAGGTGGCCTGGGTGTGCGCCATCAGCTCGGGCTCGTCGATGCCGATGCGTCGGTTGAAGAAGCGGATATGCGGCAGGGTGGCCTCGCCCACGCCGACGATGCCGATCTCGCTGGATTCGATGAGCCGGATGTCCCGCTGCTGCGCAGGCAGCACCGCGGCGAAGGCCGCGGCCGTCATCCAGCCCGCGGTGCCGCCACCGACGATGACGATCTTGAGCGGTTGTGGCCGCACTCATTCAACTCCACGCTGCAAAGAAAAGGGCGCGCCGTATCGTATACGGCGCGCCCAGTTCCTGTGCTACGTGTGCCTTACTGGATGCGATAGCGAACGCCGATCGAGAGACGGCGGTCGTTCGTAAACCAGGATCGCGGGAGCGTCATCCCCTCGTTGTTGACCTGCTGCCGGAGGACAGTCTCCGCCTTCAGCAGGTTCTGCGCGTCGAGGAAGATGTCCCAGCTTTCATCCGGCCGGAAGTGCATAGAACCGTCGAGCTGGCCGTACGCATCCTGCCAGATGGGCAGCTTGATACAGCAGTCCGACTGGCTGATCAGGTAGTCGTCGCGCCAGTTCCAGGCGAGACGCGCACCGAACTTCGGCCGCTCGAACATGAGCACGATGTTGTACGAGTTGTCCGAATAGCCTTCCAGCGGCAAATCCGTGAACGTGATCAGTGGGTCCTGCTCCGTGCCGCCGTTACCCGACACGGACGATATTCTCGTGTTGGATATTCCCTGGTTATCCACGTACGTGTAGTTGGCCTGCACACCCAGACCGTTCCATGGCTCCGGCAGCGCATCGAAGAACTGCTGGTACGCGACTTCAAAGCCCTTCAGCTTCGCACCATCTCCCGAGATGGGTGCGTTTATGATGACGTCGCGGGTTACCCCGTTGTTGGTGAACTGGCGGGTGTAGTTGCCGTACACGATGTAGTCGTTGAATTCCTTGGCGAACACCGCCAGCGTGAATGATCCCGTGTTCGAGAAATAGTACTCGTACGTCAGGTCGATCTGGTCGGCCGTGGTCGGTGCGAGGCCTGGGTTACCCGCATTGGCCGTGTACTGCGGGTTGTACGCGACCGGGTTGCTGGTGCAATCGCCCGGAATCTCGTATACGACGCCACCGCCGCAATCCGTACCGGCTCGTGAAACGCCTATGTAGTTCTTGTACAGACCCATGTCCGGCCGTGCCATGGCGCGCGACACCGCGAAGCGGATGAACTGATCGTCGGTCAATCCGAAGCGCAGGTTCAGGCTGGGCAGCCAGCTGGTATGTTCGCCACCACCCGTCTGTTCCAGTGTGGCGCCATTCATGAAGTCTTTGTCAGCCTGCGGCGTCAGGGTCAGCGGATCCGTGCGATCCGGCTGTCCCGGGGCCGGGGGCGGCTGCGGATCTGGTTCAGACCAGAGCGGGTACGCGATACCTCCGATGGCAGCGACCTCGGTCTTGACCCAACGCACACCGATGTTGCCGCGCAGACTGACGTTGCCTATCTTGGTGTCGTCGCCGCCGAACTTCAGCATGATGTATGCCGCGTCGACGTCCTCAGTGACATTCTGCTGCTCGACCGGGCAATACAGGCCACCAGGGCTGTTCTCGTTCACGTCGCAAGCGGTGCGCGCAGCCAGGTTGATCCAGTCGTTGCTGTGGCCATCACCGAACAGCGCGATGTTCGCAGCGTAGTCGTCGACGATGGCGTGCGACGGGTGGATGAACGTGCCGCCGGGGAATACACCACCACCGACGAGATTGGATTCCCAATTCACGGCGGTCGAAGTGTTTACCCAGCGTCCCTGTCCGAGGAAGTACCCTTCGTCGCTCTGCACACCCCACAACGGCTGAACGGAGCCCCAGTTGTACGTCGACCAGTTGATATCCTGGTCACGCTCGGCACGGCGGACGCCCACGCGCAGGGAGTCCAGCCAGCCGGTGTCGAGCTGGATGTCGGCATCGAGGCGATAAGCGTTCTCGGTGCCCTCGCTGTTCTCGGTGTGCTCCATCGTCCATTCGTGGAAATAGTTCGCGGGATTCGCGAAACCACCCTCGGACATGCCGAAGCCGGTCGGTGCCAGGAAATTGAACTTGGGCTTGTGGCCCGTCAGGTCCAGATCGAGGCCCGCCATGGTCTTGGCGTTCGTGCTGTTGTCGAAGTTGTCGACGGAGGCCTTGATGTGCTGGACGTCGAAGCTCAGGCCGAGGCGCTCGTTGACATCCCAGCGCAGGTTCGCCGAGATGTCCTCGGTGAGGTTCTTCTGCTTGGAGAAGCGCGTATCGGCTCCGAGGCCGATGCCACGCGTGCTGGGGCA
>DASUGK010000081.1:0-26365 GCA_036274075.1 Steroidobacteraceae bacterium
ACCAGCGACGGCACCTTGATGCGCGCCGCGCAGTTCGCCGTGTCGAAGTACTGTGCGGTCTCGAGCACCTTGGGATCGTTCGCGTCCCAGAAGGGGTAACCCGTGCGGCGCCCGTGCGCCGTGCCATTGACGTCCGCGCCGGCGGGCACGTTGACCAGCATGGCGGTGACCTTCGGATGCAGGCCCGCCGTACACAGGCTCTGCTGGCCACCCATGCTGGTGCCCATCACCACCAGCGTCTTGCCGTCCCAGTC
Organism: Steroidobacteraceae bacterium; assembly: GCA_036274075.1. Classification (GTDB taxonomy): domain Bacteria; phylum Pseudomonadota; class Gammaproteobacteria; order Steroidobacterales; family Steroidobacteraceae; genus CADEED01. The sequence continues at coordinate 255 of DASUGK010000081.1, forward strand.
CGGCCGGCGCGCGAGGTAGTCCACGGCGCGGATGTCCGCGAGGTACATGTAGAGGAAATAGTTCTTGTCGCGATCGCGGGTTTCGATGGTGTTGTAGTTCTTGATCGCCTCGGGCAACGCGTCGTAATACTCCTTCGGCTGATCGGGCATCACGTCGTGCGGCTCGATGTTGAACGCCAGCCAGCCCTCGGCGGCGCGATCCGTGACCCAGGCCTTCTGCAGCGGGTACGGCGGGCTGGCCCATTGCAGGATCAGCAGCGCGGGATATTTCTTCTTGCCGGTCGGATCGGTGGGCTTGGCGATCTGGCCCCAGACGTGTTTGCCGTCGAGATGGTCCATGCGGACGATGGCGAAATCGACGCCGTCTTTCTCGCTGGGCTTGGGAGTGAGTTCGGGTCTCGCCGGCACCCTGCGCAGCGCGGCGATCTTCGCTTTCCAGAAAGCATCGAAATCGGCGGGCGCGGGTATCGACGGCTGGATCTTCTCCGGCGCGACCGCGGCGCCGAGCGCCTTGGGTTGCGCGTCGCGCGTGTTGTCGGTGATCTCGACGTACACCATCCCTGGGGCGTCGAGCTCAGTTTCGATCCGGGTTGGCGTGCCCGGCTTGATGGTGCCGCTGGCGAGCTCCTTGAGATTGTTCTCGCGGATCACGTAGCGGGCGCCGGGTGAGGTCCACGGCAGCGTGACGTTCCAGCCGACGGTGTCACCCAGCGCGTAGATGCCGGAGGGCTTGTAGGGAACGTAGAACGGCCCCGGCGTTTCGTCGGCGGGAACCACGCCACACGAGATCAGCGCCAGCAACAGCGCCGCACGAATCGATTTCATGAAGATCCTCTTCAGGCGCCGATGGGACGCGTTGCGATTTTCTGTGCCTGGAGCACCAGCTCGGCTGCGAGCAGGGCCTGCTCCTGGTTCTGAGCCACGTCGCTGCGCTCCACCACGTCACGCACGAACTGCGGGCCGAAGGGCAGGGGCACCTTGTTGCAATCGATGTAACGCGCCTGCTTCTTGTCGACGATGAACAGGTGATTGCCACCCTTGGCGACGGCCACGTTCGTGTACTTGCGCAGCTCGATGTAGCCGTCGGTGCCGAGGATGAACAGGCGGCCATCGCCCCAGGTGTCGAGCCCGTCCGGCGTGAACCAGTCGACGCGCACGTAACCGGTGCCGCCGTTGCCGGTCATGATCATGTCGCCGAAGTCTTCGAACTTCGGGTACTGCGGGAAATTGAAGTTGCCGGTCTGCGCCGCGACCACGTGCGCCTTCGTGCTGTTGGTGTAGTAGAGGAACTGATCCGCCTGGTGCGAGCCGATGTCGGTGAGGATGCCGCCGTAGCGCGCCTTGTCGAAGAACCAGTCCGGGCGGCTGGGAATGTTCATGCGATGCGGCGCCAGGTTCACCGTCTGCACCACCTTGCCGATGGCGCCTTGCCGGACGAGTTCACCGGCGTGCACCGCGGAGCGCACTTCGAGGCGTTCGGAATACATGATGGCGAACTTGCGCTTCGTGTCCTTGATGGCCTGGCGTACCTCGGCGAGTTGCTCGAGCGAGGTGATGGCCGGCTTGTCGCCGAGATAGTCCTTGCCGGCCTTCATGGCGCGGATGCCGAGCGGTGCACGCAGATCCGGGATGGGCGCGCCGAGGATGAGCTGCACCGACTTGTCGCCGAGGATTTCGTCCTCGCTGCGCGCCAGCTTCACGTCGCCGAATTCCTCCCTGTACTGCGCGATCTGCGCCGGGTCCTGCGCGTGGAAGGAAACCAGGGTGCCGCCGCCGCGCTGGATGGCGCGCGTCATGCCGTAGATGTGCGCGTGGTCGAGGCCGATAGCGGAAAACCGGATCTTGTGCGTCGGAGCAATTTCAGCCTGCGAAGTATTGGCCGGATCCACGGTGCCCGCGCCCGAGACTCCCTGCGCGAATGCCGCGCCCGACATCCCTGAAATCATTCCTGCAAGCCCGGCCGCCTGCAGGAAATCGCGCCGATTCGCTCCGCTCATCCCGACACCCCCGTCGTGTGAAGCCACAACCTTAATGGGGACATTCCTGATTTGCTAGCAAAAGGGGACGGACTCGCCGGCGGCCTGCTCCCGAATCAGCCCTTCCTCGACAGGCGCCAGACCGTCACGCCCGCGAACAACACGGTGTAGCCGAGCATCGACGCGATGGCCATGCTCAGCGGCTCGAATTGCATCTTGGCCACACCGGCCATGTGCATGGCGAACTGCTCGACATGGAACTGCGGCCAGATCGGCGTCTGCCAGTACATGGACTTGGGCAGCGGGAAGAACATGCCCGACAGGTAACACCCCGGTAGATAGACCAGGTTGGCGAAGCCGGGGGCGGCCGAGCCACTGGCCAGCGCGCCGATCATGAGGCCCATCGCGGTGAATGGAATCGTGCCCACCATCAGCGCGACACTCATGGCCGCCGCCTGCGCGGGCGCCAGCGCGAGCTTGCCGGTGAGCAGCGCCAGCGTGAGGATGGGTGCATACGCGAGCAACGCCAGCACGAGACCCGCGACGATCTTCGCCACCACCCAGGCGGCGGGCGGCGCGGGCTGCGCACGTTTGAGGCGCAGCAGTCCCATGTCGCGTTCCAGCGCGAGCGTCACGCCGATGCCGAACATCGCAGGCATGGTCACCGACATGATCGAGAAGGCCGCGAACAGGAAGACGCCGAGGCCCGGGTCCTTGTCGATGGCTTCGCCGGCGATCAGCAGCGCGAACAGCGCGTACAGCGCGCAGGGCAGCAGCAACACCGGGATCGCGACGGCCGGGTTGCGTACCATGCGCATCAGCTCGTACTGCGTCTCGGTGAAGTAGGCGCCGAGCGCGATGCCGCGCGGCGCAGTGACGTCGAGTCTCTTCAGGGCGAGCGTGTTCATGCGGCCTCCTTGGTCAGTTCATTGAATGCTTCGTTGAGCCCGGCCTGGCGCACCTCGAGGCGCCCGAGCCCGTCGTCGGCGGCGAGCAGCCGGCGCACCACGGCTTCGGCGTCGGTGGCCGTGATCTGCAGGCGATCGTGCACGCGCTGCGCGTCCACGACGCCGGGCCAGCCGCACACTTCGTGGGGCGTCAGCCGCGTCTCGCAACTGATCTGCCGGCGCGCAACCAGCGCGCGCATGTCGTCGACGGTGCCGCTGGCGATCACGCGGCCCCGGGTGACCACCGTGATCCGGTGAGCCAGCGCCTCCGCTTCCTCGAGATAGTGGGTAGTCAGCACCACCGAGCAGCCGTCGTCGAGCAGGCGGCGCACGCTGGCCCACAACGCCTCGCGCGCCTGCACGTCGAGTCCGACGGTGGGCTCGTCGAGGAACAACACCTGCGGCCGGCCGCAGATGGCGACGGCGAATTGCGCCTGGCGCTTCTGACCGCCGGAGAGCTTGCCGTAAGCGCGATCGGCGAGGTGCTCGATGCCGGCGCGCTTCAGCGCCTCGTCGACGCCCATGGGGGCGTCGTAGTAGCTGGCCGCGAGCCTCACGAGTTCGCGCACCTTGAGTTCCTTCGGCAGGTCGACGTCCTGCATCATCACGCCGAGACCGCGGCGGCGTTCCAGGTCCTGTGGCGAACCGCCTAACAACCTGACTTCGCCCGCGTCGGCCTCGATGAGTCCCAGCCACAGCGAAATGGCCGTGGACTTGCCGGCCCCATTGGGACCGAGGACCGCGAGCAGCTCGCCGCGGCGCAGCTCGACGTCAATGCCGGCGAGCGCGGTATTCGCTCCGTATTTCTTGACGACGCCGCGCAGCTCGGCGACGGCCTTGTCATCCCGCGGCGCCTGCGCTCTCGTCACGGCCAGCTCGCCTGGAACCGCCCCCGGCTTGCGCGGATACTTGCGGCCGTTGAGCAGCTTGCCGATGAACGTGGGGCGCACCAGGTAGTGGTAGCTCAGGAACAGCACGGCGAAGCTCGCCGCCAGGATGAACGGGTACTTCACGCTCCAGTGCAGCGGCCAGTGGCCCACCCATACCTGGAAGGCCGCGACCACCGGCAGGTGCGCGAGGTAGATCCAGTACGAGGCGTCCGCGATGTAGCGTCGCACCGCGCTGAAGTTGGAGAGGAAGCGCAGCGCCGCGCCGGTGAGACCGAGCGCCCAGCCCCACACCGCGACGCCGAACAGGCAGGCGAAGGTATTTTTCGTGAAGCCCGGGGTGGCCATCGGCGTCGCATGCAGCGTGTGCAGCAGCCAGGCGGTGGCCGCGGTTGCGATCACGAGGTGCACGGTCCAGCGCCTTTCGATCGCCGCCAGCGCACCGCTCGAACGCTGCACCAGCCAGCCGAACGCGAAGGCGGTGGCGAATCCGACCATGGCAGGCAGGTTCGGGATCAGCGACATGTCGGGTGTCGGGATGCCCTGGAAGTAGAACCACATCGGCAGGGCCGCCAGCGCCGCGGCAAGCGGAATTCCCAGTGTGAATACCGCGATCAGCGAACCGACCGAGACCGATACGGCGCGATCGACGAGCGAACGCAACTTCTGCGCGGGATCGAGGCGGACGACGATGGCGCGAACGGCGATCACCGCCACGTAGAGCAGCAGCAGTAGATAGAGGAACCACAGGTGCGTGAGCGGGAAGAAGTCGTCGGGCATCGGCGGCGGCGCGGGCGGCGGGCCACCCAGCAACTTCGCCAGGCCCTTGCCCCAGACGAACGCAATCGCGGGGAACAGCACGATCCAGCCGGCGACCAGCGGAATGGCGATGCGCGTGCCGCGGTTCTTCCAGAAACCGCGCGCGCCGAGCTTGTGATACAGCATGCGGCCGAAGAAGCCGGCGATGAAGAAGAACAGCGACATGCGGAAGATGTGCGTGACGAACGCCGCGTCGCCCAGGAACTGGCTCGGCGAGTTGTCGACCATGGCCCAGATCCCGGGCGGCCACCCGGGCATGAAGGAAAGCGCGGCGTGGAAGGCCACGCCGATCAGCAGTGCGAATCCGCGCACGGCGTCCAGTGCGTGCAGGCGTTGTGAGTCGGTGGTGTTCATGGGGGTTATTCCGTTGAAGTTGTTGGATCAGGTGAAGTCGCGGCGTCGTGCGGCGACGAAGAAGGGCAGGCTGCTCAAGACGAGGAAGACCGCGAGCTCGACGGCGAGCACCGTCCAGAACGCGGAGTTCCACGCAGCGGCCGGGTCATGGAGATGGGTCCGGATGCCGTCGATGGCCATGACGCCGAACATGAAGAGCGTGATGACCGTGTTGTGGACGATGATGACCATGGTCATCAGCCCTTCGGAATTCGCGTGCAGCGCGCTGCACACGACGAACGTGTAGTTCGCCAGCATGAAGGCGCACAGCAGCACCGTGACGGGCAGGAGTCCGTCGGGCAGATGCGCCTGCAAGAGGATGAGCCCGATGGCCGCCGCGCTCAGCAGGAACCAGGGCAGGATGAAGCACGCGAGCAGCGCGGCGACCTTGATGCGCACGTAGTCACCGTGCGCCACGGGCAGGCTCAGCACCCAGTGCATCACGCGCTCCTTGCGCTCGGTTGCGATGCCGAACATCGCGATCACGGCGCCGAAGGCGACGATGGTGGTGAGCCACACCAGGAATCCGACGTTGAAGTTCATGTTGCCGCCGCGCGCGACTAGGGCGAGGCCCGCCAGCCCGGCGATCATGCTGATGCCGATCAACCAGCGGTGCATGTAGAACTCCCGCGCGATGAGCTTGCGTGTCAGGGGATTCATTGGCCGCGTGCCTCCCGGTGGTGCATGACATTCGCGACGAAGATCTCCTCGAGGCTCATGCGATGCACTTCGCGCACCGTGCCGCCTAGCCGGGCGAGGAGGTCGCCGGAGAACTGGTTCGTGGTCAGGGTGACGAACTGGCCATCCGTCACGCGGTCCACGACGTGCGGGACTTCCGGCAGCGCGGTGCCGGGCGGCACCTGGAGCTGGATGCGGCGCCAGCGTTCGAGGAAGTCTTCTTTGTCGCGGCTGTCGATCAACTGGCCGCGATCGATGAACGCGATGCGGTCGGAGATGCGCTCGACGTCGAGCGTGTTGTGCGAGGAGAAGAGGATCGAGCGGTCCTCGTCGCGCAGCACGTCGGTGAATTCGTTGAGCACCTCGTGCCTGGCGACGGGATCGAAATTCGAGGTCGGCTCGTCGAGCACCAGCAGCTTCGGCCGGCGCGCGAGCGCGAGCATCAGCACCGCCTTCATCTGCTCGCCGCTCGACAGGCCTTTGACGGTCTGTTCGGCGCGCAGGTTGAACCGTTTCAGGAGCGTGGCCGCGTAGGCCTCGTCCCAGCCCGGGTAGATCGAAGCGATGAAACGCAGGTGCCAGGCGAGGGTGGCGTTCTGGAACAGGCGCATCTCGCTGGAGACATAGCCGATGTCTCGCTTGGCGATGGCCTGCGCCTCGGGCATGCGGTGGCCGAGCACGCGGATCTCGCCGGCGTCGGGCGTCAGCAATCCGAGCGCCAGGCGGATGGTGGTGCTCTTGCCGGCGCCGTTCGGTCCGACGAACCCCAGGATCTGCCCCGGCTCGAGGTCGAGCGAGAGATCGTCCAGCGTGAAGAAGTGGAAGGCCTTCCGGACACCCCTGAATTCGATGGGGTTGGACGTGCTCATTTCTGGGTCTCCAGGTTGCGATGCGCGCGGCTCAGGCGCGCCGCGAGGTCTTCTTCGGTGAGCCCGAGCTGGCGGCCGATGTGCGCGGCCTCGGCCAGGTGTTCATCGAGCTTGGCTTCCTTGAGCTCGCCGGCCAGGCCGTTGACGTCGGCCACGAAGGAGCCCTTGCCGTGCCGGGTCACGATCACGCCCTCGTTTTCGAGGTCGAGGTAGGCCCGCTTGATGGTGATGACGCTGACCTTGAGGGCAGCTGCAAGTGCCCGAATTGACGGGAGTTCTTTGCCCGCCGGCCAGTCGCCCGCGGCAATGCGCGCCCGGATCTGCTCCATGATCTGGAGGTACATCGGGCGGGCGTCGGTCTGGGAAATGTTTATGCCGCTGTACATACTGTGTATACACAGCATATACTCTGTTCACGGCAGATGGGAAGGGGGTCCAGCCCCCTCCCGCGAAAAAAAGTCCGGCCCAAACTAACTACCCTGCGCGAAGCCGGGTAGTTAGCGTGCTGCCCTCATCTCCGGCACCTTGTCCCGGCAAATGGGGTCTGACCCCATTTTGCGTCAGGCTTGCTTGGCGGATCGCCAGCCTTCGGCGTAGGTGTCGCGCACCACGCGCGAGTAGGGGACCGGCGAGATCGTCACGCGCACTTCGAGTTGCTTGTGGCGCTCGACGGTGCTCTTGCGGGTGCCGCCGTTCTCTTCGCCCCACACCAGCGTCATCTCTTCGCCGACCTGGATGTTCGGATCGACGATGCCCAGCGACAGCGCGGTGCGCTCGTTGTAGCTGTAGCCGCCGAACATCGAGAAGCCGACCGTCCTGCCGTTCTTGACTATCTTGTCGAACGTCGAGGACGCGTAGTTGGCATTCGGCAGGTCGAAGAACTTGTAGTGATCCTGTCCCGGATGGAACAGCGAGGCATAGATCTTCGCCATGTCGTCCGGATGCCAGGCGAACGTGACCTTCTTGCGATGCGGCTTGTCGGCGATCTTCTTGAGCGCATCGGCGCCGATGAAGTCGTGGTCGAACTTGACGAACGGGCCATAGCCGAGTTCGTACGGGTTGACGTAGTAGTCCTCGATGTTGTCGCTGACGAAGCTGCCGGCAATGGAACCCGTGGCCTCGTAGCCGTTCGCGGGCAGCCACTCGCGGTACTTCTTCATGCTGTCGCGCGTGTACACGCCGGGCAGCGGCGAGGGAATCCAGCCCGATTCCAGCGTGTTCGACGCGTAGGCGCGCGAACCCACCGGCACGATGCCGAACTCGCGGCCCTGCTCGAGGATGTACTCGCGGATCTCGGCGGCCTGCTCGTACGGGCCCCAGATCTCGAGACCCGGCGCGCCGGCCATGCCGTGCCGCAGGCAGCGCACCTTGCGGCCCTTGATGTTGATGGTGTCCATCGTGAAGAACTTCACGTCGGGGATCGGGCCGCCGTTGAGCTTGTCGAGGATTTGCTTCGCGTTCGGACCCTGGATCTGGTAGCGGTAGTGTCGCCGCGACACGGCCCTGCCGTACGCGTGCGAGGGCGAGCGGTCGTCGCGGATGAAATCCACCTTGAAGCCGCCGGTTTCGCAGTGGAACTGCAGCCAGTTCACCGTGGGCGCGCGGCCGACGAACAGCAGTTCGTCCTTGTCGAGGTGGAACAGGATGCCGTCACCGATGACGAACCCGTCGTAGCTCGTCGGCACCATCTGCTTGGCGCGATTCACCGGGAAGTTGGCGAAGCTGTTGATGGTGGTGTAGCTGCAGAGTTTGAGGGCGTCGGGCCCCTTGATCGTGAGCTCCGCCATGTGGTGCGACTGGTCGAACAGCACGGCGGTGTCGCGCCATGCGCGCTGTTCGTCGCGCCAGTTGCTGAACTCGCTCGGGACCACCGGGTACACGTACGCGCCGATCTGCGAATTCCGCAGCATGTTGACGGTGTTTCCGGCGGCCTTGAGCACGCCTTCGAGATTCTGCTGAGCCATGAAAATAGTCCCCTGCTTTTACTGACGCGAATGGTCGATAAACCGAGGGGTTACGTCTCGTCCGTGAGTGAAACCGCTCTGGACTGAACAAGAATCCGGGTTTTCGCATGGCGAATTTGCCACACGAATTGTTGCTATTTGCGCGGCATTTCCCGGGCTTGACGGAACGGCGCCGGGAGGGCCGGCGACGCCAGTGGTTCACGTGCTGGCAGCGGCTTGGGTATTCGCGGGAGCGGAATGTCCCGGTGCCGGCCGCCGCAAAGTAGATAGGCGCCGGGCGTGATCCCGGGATGCAGTTGGTGCATATTCTGCGTTCCAGCGGGGCGATTCCACGGCCCGCGCTCGACAGGCCGGCTGATCTCCGCGGCGCGGCCGCCGCTGGCCGCCCATGTTGTCGAAATCCCCGGCTGACACTCCGGGGGCGCGCGCCGACTTGCCAGATTCCGGCGGCAATCCGGTAACCTGCAGCTGCGATTCGACGCGTTCGAGCTGGACGAGGCCGACGCGCGCCTGAGGCGCGAGGGCAAGCCGGTGCCGCTCGCGCCCAAGGTCTTCGGGGTGTGACGCGGCCAGCCCGCGATACATGGAAACCGCGAAAATGCACCTGGCGCCGGGCCTGCGTGGGAGGTGCGAAGTAGCTAGAAGCGGCCGCCATCGGCCGCACCTCGAGTAGCATGCGAGGCCTGGAGGTCACATGAAGACACATGTATGGCTGACATTGGCGGCGGTCTTCGCTGCAACGCACGCGGCACCTGCGCCGGCCGCCGATCAACCCCCGCTGTTGCACACCGACTTCGCATTCGAGGCTCGCGTCAAGGTGGACAAGCCCTTGGTCATCGGCGAGAGCTCGCATGGCTTGCGGCGCATCGTGCCGATCCTGGGTGGGCCAGTGGAAGGCCCGCTGCTCAGGGGTAACGTCGTCGCCGGCGGCGCCGATTGGCAATACGTGCGACCCGACGGCGCATGGGAATTGCTCGCGAAGTACACGCTGCAAACCCACGACGGCGTACTCATCCTGGTCGAGAATCGAGGCGTGCGCTACGGCAAGCCCGAAATCATGGAGCGGCTCGCGAAGGGAGAGAAGGTGGACCCCGCCGAAATCTACTGTCGCACCATGGCGACCTTCGAGGCGCCGCGCGGCAGCAAGTACGAGTGGATGAACCACACGATGTTCGTCGGCAGTGTCGAACGCCAGCCAGACGCCGCCATCGTCCGCTTCTACAAGGTCGACTAGCCATGGACCAGAACCCCGTTACCTACCGTGGCATGGTCCACCAATGGCACTGCGACCACATGGGCCACATGAACGTCATGTGGTACGTCGGGAAATTCGACGAGGCTACCTGGAACCTCGGCGCGATGATGGGCATGACCTCGCAGTACCTGAAGGAGACGCAGCGTGGCATGGCGGCGGTGGAGCAGCGGATTTCCTACCGGCGCGAGGCGCTGGTGGGTGACGTCATCGCGGTGCGTTCGGCGGTGCTCGAGATGCGGCGGAAATCGGTGCGCTTCGTGCACGAGATGTTCCGCGGCGACGGTGGCGATCACCTCGCGACCATGATCGCGATCGGCGTGCACATCGACACGGTCGCGCGCAAGTCGGTGCAGTTCGAGCCGCACATCGCCGCGAAGACGCAGTCCATGCTCGTCGACCAGCCGGACCGTTGGCACGAGTGGCCGCCGAAGCAGTCCTGGCTCGCATGATGACATCTGCACACTGTTGGAGTGCTAGCATTCTGCTTGTCTTGATTTCAGAGCTGAAAATCGCGGTGAACGTGGAGGCGACATGAGGCAGGGGATGAAGAGGCGGGCGTCATGGATGGGATGCGGCCTGCTGGCCGTGCTGGGCGGCAATGTGCTGGCGCAGGGAAGCGTCGAGGTGGCGGTGACCATTCGCGCCGACCAGCCCGGCCCGGTCATCAATCCCAATATCTATGGCCAGTTCGCCGAGCACCTGGGCGCCGGCATCTACGAAGGCGTGTGGGTGGGCGAGAAGTCGACCATCCCCAACACCAACGGCTATCGCAACGACGTGATTGCCGCGCTGAAGGCGCTCAAGGTGCCGGTGGTGCGCTGGCCCGGCGGCTGCTTCGCCGACGAATACCACTGGCGCGACGGCATCGGCCCGCGCGAGAAACGCCCGGTGAAGGTCAATACACACTGGGGCGGCGTGCCCGAGACCAACGAGTTCGGCACGCACGAGTTCATGACCTTCGCCGAGTTGATCGGCACCAAGGTGTACATCAGCGGCAACGTGGGCTCCGGCAGCCCGCAGGAAATGGCCGACTGGATGGAATACATGACCTCCAACACGGTCTCGACGCTGGCGAACGAGCGCCGCAAGAACGGCCGCGACCAGCCCTGGGAAGTGCATTACTTCGGCATCGGCAACGAGACCTGGGGTTGCGGCGGCAACATGCGGCCCGAGTACTACGCCGACCTGTTCCGGCAGTACGCCACCTACGTGAAGGCGCCGCGCGGGCATCGCCCGAAGATCGTGGCCAGCGGCGGCCACGACGAGGGCACGCGCTGGGTGGAGGTCCTCACCACCATGGTCCAGCGCGACATGGACGCGATCTCGCATCACTACTACACCACGCCCACCGGCGTGTGGGCGAAGAAGGGCAACTCGCTCGGATTTCCCGAAAGCGAATGGATCTCCACGCTGGCCAACACACTGAAGATCGACCAGTTCATCTCCAGCAACGAAGCCATCCTCGAGAAGAACGATCCGCAGAACAAAGTGGCGTTCTACGTCGACGAGTGGGGTACCTGGTACGCGCCCGAGCCGGGCCGCGAACCGGGGTTCCTCTGGCAGCAGAACAGCCTGCGCGATGCGCTGGTCGCGGCGCTCAATTTCCACGTGTTCCATGCACACGCGAAACGCGTGCAGATGGCCAACATCGCGCAGATGGTCAACGTGCTGCAGGCCATGATCCTCACGGATGGGCCGCGCATGACGCTGACGCCGACCTACCATGCCTTCCAGATGTACATCCCGTTCCAGGGCGCGACGTTCCTGCCGACGGAAATCCAGGCGCCGAAGTACGCACTGGACAACGTGGGCGTGCCGTCGGTGAGCGTCACCGCCGCGCGCGACACGGCCGGGAAACTGCAGGTCGGCCTCGTCAATCTCGATCCGAAGCGTGAAGCCACGGTCACTCTGGGCACGTCGGGCGCGGAGGCGAAGAGCGCCACGGGCCGCGTGCTCACGGCGAAAGCCATGGATGCGCACAACACCTTCGACGCACCCGAGGCCGTCAAGCCGGCGCCGATCAGCGCGAAGCGCTCCGGCGGCAAGCTGGTGGTCAAGCTGCCGCCGAAGTCGGTGGCGGTGCTCGAACTTCGTTAGACCATATCTGATGGCGCCGGGGCCGCGGGGCGCCGGCGCCGGAAGTTGTCCGGCGAGGCGGGGCGGGCGCAAGATCCGCCGATGGAATCGGACGTCACGAGCGTACTGCGAGCGGCGACCGCGCCTTGGTCGCCGTGGACGGCGATCCGCTCGCGCCCGGCGCGCGTGGTGCTGGGTTCTGGCGCATTCCTGCTGGCGTATGCCGTCGCCTATCACTTCGGCATGGCATTCAGCCCCTCGGTGTCGGCGCCATTCTGGTTTCCCGACTCGGTGCTGCTGTGTGCGCTGCTGTGCACGCCGGCCAGGTGGTGGTGGCTGTTGCTGCTGGCGACGCTGCCCATCCGGGTGGCGCTGATCACCCCGCCCGACCTGCCGTGGTGGTTCATCGTCGGCGTGTATCTCAATGACTGCGCGAAGGGGGTGATCGCGGCGCTGTTGCTCAAGCGGGTACTCGCGGATCCCATCCGCCTCAATTCCATGCGCGACCTCGGGTTCTACTGCCTGTTCGCGGTGGCACTGGTCCCCTTGATGAGCGCCCTGGGCGGCGCCGCGGCGCGCAGCGCGCTCGGGCACCCCTTCTGGGCGAGTGGCGAGCAATGGCTGCTCGGCAATGCGATGGCCCATCTCATCGTCACGCCGATACTTTTCTACTGGGTGCTGCGACCACCGAACCCGGCGACCTTCAGTGCCACCAGGGTCATCGAGGCCGGTGCGCTCGGTATCGGCCTTGTAGTGACGTTGTCGCTGGCCTTCGAGCAGGAGATGCGCCCGCACGACTTCGGCGAGACGCGCTACTACGCGCCGGTGCCATTCATGGTGTGGGCGGCGATCCGTTTCCGCATGCACGGCGCCACCGCGGCGGTGGCGCTGCTGACCATGTTCGCGCTCGATGCCGCCCTCGATCGCTCCGGCACTTTCGCCGATGCCTCGGCGGCGGAAGTTTCCAGCCGCCTGCAGCACTTCCTGCTGTTGCGCGCGGCGCCGCTGTACCTCGCGGCCGTGCTCATCGAGCAATGGAGCCGTGTCAGCGATTCGCTGCGCGACAGCGAGCGGCGGTTCCGCATCATCGCCGACCAGGCGCCCATGATGATGTGGAGCTCGGATACGGCGGCGGGCTGTGAGTTCGCGAACCAGCGCTGGCTGGATTTCACGGGCACCACGCTCGCGGAGAACCTGGGCCAGGGCTGGTCGAAGTCGGTGCATCCCGACGACGTGCGCCGCACTTACGATTACTACCTCAAGCATTTCCACGCGCGTGCGCCGGTGGAAATGGACTACCGCGCACGGCGCCACGACGGCGAATACCGCTGGATCAACGTGCGCGGCACGCCACGTTTCGGTGCGGACGGCGAATTCATGGGCTACATTGGCTCGGCCACCGACGTGACCGAGCAGCGCGAGCGCGAGGCGGCGCTCAAGCGCAGCGAGGCACTGTATCGCGACGTGGTCGACAGCCAGGCCGCGTTCGTCTGCCGGTTGCTGCCCGATGCCACGCTGACCTTCGTGAACTCGGCGTTCTGCCAGTTGCTGGGCCGCAAGCGCGGCGAGTTGTTAGGCGGCAATTTCGTCGACCTGCTGCCGCCGGCAGGTCGTGCCGCCGCGCGCGAAGCCGTCGCGCAGGCCAGCTCCGGGGCCGGGCGCGCCAGCTGGGAATGCGAGGTGGCGGGTCCCGACGGGGTGCGTGGCTGGCAGAGCTGGGTGTGCCATGTCATCGAAAGCGCCCCCGGCGAGGCGCGCGAGATCCAGGCCATCGGCTACGACATCACCGATCGCAAGCGCGCCGAGGAAGCCGGCAGGCAGCTGGCGCACGCGGCGCGTTTCGCCGTGGTCGGAGAGTTGACCGCGATGGTGGCGCACGAAGTCAACCAGCCGCTTTGCGCCATCCTGAGCAACGCCGAGGCGGCCGAGATCATGCTGCGCTCCGATACGCCGCCGCTCGACGAGCTGCGGAACATCCTGGCCGACATCCGCCAGGACGACCTGCGTGCGGACGCGGCCATCCGCAGCATCCGCTCGCTGGTGCACCGGCGCGAATTCCGGCCCGGCCCGGTGGACCTGGCGGAGACCCTCGATCACGTCATGAGGCTGATGGCCGGAGACGCGTTGCATCGGCGCGTGAACCTGCGCCGGGACGTGGCGCCAGGATTGCAGCCGGTGGTCGGCGATCGCTCGCACCTGGAGCAGCTGATGGTGATCCTGATGGTCAATGCCATGGATGCCATGAAGGAAACGCCGGAGCCCACGCGCCAGGTGCTGATCACGGTGCGCAACGCCGGTGAATCGCTGGTGGAAGTCGCGGTGCGGGATTTCGGCCATGGCATCGCGGCGGAAAACATGCCACAGCTGTTCGATTCGCTGTTCACCACCAAGCCCGAGGGCATGGGCCTGGGTCTGGCGATCGCACGCACGATCGTCGCGGCGCACGGTGGGCGGATCTGGGCGGAGAACGCGCCCGGTGGCGGCGCCATCTTCCGCTTCACGCTGCGCGCCAGTCCGAGTCGGTCCTAGGTCCGATGTCGGCGCTGCCTGCGCTGACGTACAAGACGATTTTCCGCGGCGCAACGGTCGCAGGGAGGTCGCCATGAAATACCGGAATATCATCGCGGGCGCGATGTGCGCCGCGCTGGCCACGTCGACATTCGCTCAAACTACCCCGGCCCCCGCTCCCGCGCCGAATCCGTCGTCGCTGGCGAATTCCGTCGGCCTCATGGTCTATCCGGGCAAGGGCCAGGATGCAGGCCAGCAGGCCATGGACGAAGTGGAGTGCTACAACTCTTCGAAGGCGCAGTCGGGCTACGATCCCGCGAATCCGCCGCCGACGGCCACGGTCGCTGCCGCACCGCCGCCGCCGCCGCCTCCCGCGGGCTCACGCGTGCGCGGAGCCGCGCGCGGTGCTGCCGCCGGTGCGGTGGTGGGCGAAATCGCCAACAACGATGCGGATGAAGGCGCCCGGGCTGGCGCGGCCGCGGGTGTGGTAGTTGCCGGAAGCCGCAATCGCCAGGCCCGTCGCGCGAACGAGGCGGCTGCCCAGCAGGCGACGCAGCAGGCCCAGGCGCAGGCCGATCAGGCCAACGCGGCCAACGCCGCGGCGCGCGAGAAATTCAGGAGCGGCATGAGCGCCTGCCTGACGGCGAAGGGTTACGCCGTCAAGTAGCGGCCTTTGCCGGGCCGGCGGGCGCCGCGTCGGGCTTGGCCTCTTCGCGTGCGCTGGCGCGTTCGAGCGTGAGCTTGTACGCGACGTAGTACTTGAAGATGTTGCTGACGTACTGCACGGTCTCGCGCCCCACGTCCTCGGCCACCACCAGCTCGACGTTGTTGAACCACTTGTTCGGGTCGAGGCCCTTCGCCGCGGTCTCCTTGCGCAGGCGCGCGATGCGGTTCGGGCCGGCGTTGTAGGCGGCGAACGCGAACAGGTGCCGGTTGGCGCGATCGATGCCCGGGTCGTCGAAGTACTGGTTGACGAGGAAACGCATGTACTTCACGCCCGCGTGGATGTTGGGTTCCACCTGGTGGATGTTCTTGATGGCGACGTTCTTGTCGCCTGCCGTGGCCGGCATCACCTGCATCACGCCGATGGCGCCGACGGGGCTGCGCGTGCTCTGGTCCAGTTGTGATTCCTGGTAGCCCTGCGCCATCAGCAGCAGCCAGTCGAAATCGTACTGCTGGGCGTACTTCTGGAAATACGCGGTGAGCTCCTTGAAGCGGCGCATGTCTTCCTTGTTGGTGGCGCCTTTCGCCCAGCGCGTGTTCTTGAGGTAACGCTTGAGGATGACATTGCCCGTCATGGTGCCCATGCGGTTCTTCGCGACGAAGCCGTCGAGCGTCTTCTTGAGTTCGGGACTGTTCTTGCGGATGCCCCAGGCGAGCTCGGCGTTGGTGCGCAACGCGATCGCCGGCTGCGGCTGGATGTTGGTGAAGATCTCCTTCCAGAAATTCGCGACGTAGCTGTCGACCACTGTGGCATCGACCAGCCCCGCGTTGACCATCTCGAGGATGTCTTCGTCCTCGAGGTTTTCCTCCGCCGCCACGATCTGCACCGGCGGCTTGCCGGCGGCGGTGAGGCGCTTGTTCAGCTCCACGAGGCTTTCGTGGTAGGAGCTCGAGGGGCGCACGAACACCTGCCGCCCCGACAATCCATCGACGGTTGCGGGCGCCGCCACGCCGGGCGCGGTGACCAGGATCTCGCTGATGTTTTCGGCCGCGGGCGCCGTGAAGTCGGCCTGCTGCAGGCGTCCTGGCGTGATCGTGAGTCCGCCGGTGGCGATGTCGCCGATGCCCGCGGCCAGTGCCGGCAGCAACTTGTCACGCGCCACGGGAATGAAGATCACGCGGATGGGACGGGTCTTGTCCTTGTTCGACGCATTGAGGAGTTTCTCGAGCTCCATGCCCATGTCGTAGGTGATGCCGCGCTGCTGTCCCTTGTCGACGAAGTAGAACGTCTTGCTGTAGACCACGAGCAGCCGCACCACGCGCTTGTCCGCGAGCACCGGGTAGTCACCCGTCCAGGTCGGCACACCTTCGGGAACCTTGGGCGGCGGCGGCGAGGGAGCCGCGGTTTCGACGGCGGGTTTGGCTTCCGGCTCCTGGTTCGACGCGGAATCGCAGCCAGCGAGGCCGAGCAGGCAGAAACCGGTGACCAGCGCCGCGCAAGACTTGGTGTGCATGCGCGTTCTCTAACAACGCAGCGCTGTTGCGGAAATGGGACTTAGAACCTACCGCTGCATTGCACTCGCATTCGCTGACACCGGGCCCCTGAATGGGCTTACACGCACGCCGAGACGCGGATGGCTACCGAGCCGCGCGGCGAAACGCAGAATCCGCGGGCCGATTTCGCCAAGGAGAAGGCCATGGAAGGCCAGCCATTCCGAGTGTTGTTCCTGTCGCGGCGAAACTCGGCGCGCAGCATGATGGCCGAGGCCATCGCCAATTCCATCGGCCATGGCCAGTTCGAGGCGTTCAGCGCGGGCGTACGTCCCGCGACACGGGTCGATCCCGTGGCCGTCGAAGTGCTGCAGCACGCCGGCCTGGATGTTCCCGATCACCTGCCGCGCCACGTGCGCGAATTCAGCGCCCCGGATTCACCGCCGTTCGACTTCGTCGTCACGTTGAGCGACACACCGGCCGGCGAAGCGCCGCCTACGTGGCCGGGGCATCCCATCACCGCGCACTGGCGCTGTGCCGATCCCGAGCAGTTCCACGACGAGGGCGAACGGCGCCTCTCCCTGGCGCGCATCCGCGCCGAGCTGGAGCGGCGCCTGCGCGTGTTCGCCAATCTACCGGTGAATTCCCTGGACCGGATCAGCCTGCAGGCGCAGGTGGACGCGCTCGGAGATTCCGCGTCGGGATAAGATAGGGGCCATGACAGTTGGCGCACAGGCGGCGGTGCAGGAACTGCTGCCGCTGATCACCAGCTCACGCGACGAAACCGAGTCGCAACGACGCATCGCGGCACGCGTGGTCGAGGCCCTGCGTGCCTCGCGCCTGTGCCGCATTGCATTGCCGATGGAGCTCGGTGGACTCGAATTGCCGCCGGGCGACGCGTTGACCCTGTACGAGCAGCTTTCCGCTGCCGAAGCCTCGGTCGGATGGATCGTCTGGAACAACGCGCTGCCGTGTTACTTCGGCCGCTTCTTCGCGCCCCGAGTGCGCGCCGAGATCTTCGGCGATCCACAAGCCCTGTACGTGGCATCCACCAGGCCCAGCGGGCGCGCGGCGGTGGAGGGCGGTTCATTCCGCGTCAATGGCCGCTGGTCGCTGGTGTCGGGATGTGAACTCGCCGACTGGCTGGCGCTGCGCTGCGTGATCGAGGAGAACGGCCAGCCGCGCATGCTGGCGCCCAACGTGCCCGAAGTGCGCATGGTGTGGTTCCGGCGTGCGGAGCTGGAGATCCTGGACACCTGGTACACGGGTGGGCTGCGCGGGACCGGCAGTCACGACGTGGTCGTGAAGGACGCGCTGGTGCCTCGCACCCACACGCTTTCTCCCATCGATGGCAGCACCCTCGCGGGCCCGATGGGCCGCGTGCCCATCGTTTGCACGATGGCGGCGGGTTACGCCGCACAGCTTCTCGGCCTGGGGCAGGCCTGCGTGGATGCGCTGGTGGCGCTGTCGAAGAAAAAACCCGCGATCGACCCCGGCCCGGCACTCGGAGAACGGCCGGCGGTGTTCGCGGCCATTGCGGAACACGGAGTCCGGCTGGCCGCCGCGCGCAATCACCTGCACGACAGCGTGCGCAGACTGTGGGAGGCCTCCATCGCCGGTCCCGCGACTCCCGCGCAGATCGCCGAGGTGTTCAACGCCGCGCATCATGCAATGGCACAGGGCCGCGCCGCGGTCACCGCGATGTATGCCCTTGCAGGGGCCAGTGCGCTGTACACGAGCTCGCCGCTGGAGCGCATCCACCGCGACATGCACGCCATGGCGGCGCACGTGATCTCGCAGCCCATGTGGGTCGAGGACACCGGGCGCGTCCTGCTGGGTGCCAAGCCGACGAACCCGCTCTACCTGGTGTGATCCAGGCGCTGCATGCGGCGTATCCACTTCTTCATCGTCGCTGTCCTGCTGGGGTCTTCCGCCGCGGCGCGATCGCCGCAGGCCGAGCCGCCGGGGGATTCGCCCATGGAAGAGGTGGTAGTCACCGGGGAATTCCCGGGGCCCGGCCTGTGGAAGGTGACGCGCGCCAACGATCCCGCCGGACACGTGTTGTGGATCGTCGGCGATCCACCGCCCTTGCCGAAGCGCATGAAATGGAAATCCCGCGAGGTCGAGGCCGTCGCCGTCAGCGCGCAGGAAATCCTCATGGATGCTTCGGTGAGCATGAAGCCCGACGAGGAGATCGGACTCTTCAAGGGGCTGTCGCTGCTGCCGTCGGTGCTCAAGGCGCGCAAGAATCCCGGTGATGCGACG
Organism: Steroidobacteraceae bacterium; assembly: GCA_036274075.1. Lineage (GTDB taxonomy): Bacteria > Pseudomonadota > Gammaproteobacteria > Steroidobacterales > Steroidobacteraceae > CADEED01. Next base: position 19,046 of record DASUGK010000081.1, read on the forward strand.
CTGCGCTCGCAGGTGCCCGCGGACGTCTACGAGCGCTGGCTGGTGCAGAAGAAGAAATTCCTCGGCTCGGATGGCGGCGTCGAGAGGTGGCGCCCGCTGTTCGCGGCGGACAAGTTGCGCCGCGAGGCCTTCGACGACCTGGGGCTGCGCGAGAGCGGCATGGTGTGGGACGTGGTGGGCAGGCTCGCGAAGAAGCACAAGATCAAGACCACGCGGCCGAGCGTGCCGTTCACCTTTCCCACCGAAGGCCTCAAGGACAGGATCAAGGAGTTCTCGCGCCAGCCGCTCGCGGACCAGGAATGTTTCGCGACCACGCTGGACCTCACCGAGGCGCTCTCGGACACCGTCACGCAGGAGCGGCGCGCCCGCGCCTGGGCCACCGCGGACCTCGCGACGCTGGAAAGCCTGCCACCGTTGCCGAATCCTTTCCTGCCTTGCGCCATGGCCTTGCTGGCCACCGACTTCGCGAAGCAGGTCATTCCCGCCGACATCCGCGAGCAGGTGTACGCGTTGTGGATAGACGCCGCCGGGAAGTCGCTGGAAGCCAATCAAACTACCCTGGCGATCGTGCCGCTGGCCAAGCTCACCCGCGAGGGCGGCTACCTCGAGCGCCTGCGCGCCAAAGGCTACCTGGTCGAACCACCGAAGTGACAATGGGTCCCCATCAATTCGTGAGGGTTTCGTCGCGCTCGGTCTTGGCGATGTTGATCGCCGAGCGCGTGTAACGCGCGGCGTTGGCGAAGGCGATGCGCGCCTCGGCGATGTGATTCACCAGCAGCAGCTCGCGCGTCTCGCGCCCCGGCTCGTAGTCGATGACGCGGCCGACGGTGACACCGCTCGCGGCGTCGCGCATCTCGACCACGAGGGTCATCGAGCCGGCATTGCGCACGTAGGTACGCGCGCCCGGCGTGCTGCCGGCATCCGGCGCCGTGATCTCCAGCTCGGTGATCGCCGGTGCGATCAGCAGCACATCCTTCGCGGGCGTGTCGGTGAGTTCGAAGCCACCGCGCTGCACCAGTTCGGCGATCATCTCCTCGTGAAACGCCTCGACCAGGTCGTTCGCGATTTTCTCGCGCTCGGAGGGCTTGAGGCCCGTGTCCAGCCGGTCGAGGCCCTTCCGATCCCAGTTCTTCCGGAAGGCCACGGTTGACGGCAGCAGCATGACGCGCCGGTACTGCGCAAACGTGGCATCGGGAAGCCGATACACGCCGGCCTTGCGGCTCGACGGCACGCGTACCAGCCCATCCTCGGTCACGTCACTGACCGGCTGCGCCGACGCGACGGCGGCCAGCATCACCAGGCCCAGGGACAGCTTGCGCAGCAGCGACATCAGGGCTCCTTTGGTGTCAGTGTACGACGTCACCCCGAGGGGCGAACGCGCGCCTCGTCGATTCTGACAACGGAACTTCCATGGTGCGTGACTATCCCTTTGGTGGGATAGAATGCCGCGCCTCAGGCGGGGCACACTCCAGCGTCGCCGGCATCAAGAAGAACATGCAATCACGAGTACAGCTGATATCAGCGGCTGTGGCCGCCCTGTTTGTCGCCGCGTGCGCCCAGGAAGCACCGCCACCCGAATATCCTCCGCCCGAGGTGGGCGTGATCGTCGTCCGCGCGCACGAAGTGCCGCTGGTGCGCGAGGCCTCGGGCCGCCTGGCGCCCACGCGCGCTTCCGACGTGCGCGCCCGCGTGGCAGGCGTGGTGCAGAAGCGTCTTTACAAGGAAGGCAGCATGGTCAAGGAAGGCCAGCCGCTGGTGCAGATCGACCCGGCCCCGTTCCAGGCGCAACTCGCCGCCGCGCAGGCCAACCTCGAACAGGCCGAGGCCGCGGCCAAGAACGCCAGCGTCACGGCGGCGCGCAACCGCGAGCTCAACAAGCAGCAGCTGGTGTCGCGCAGGGAACTCGACGATTCCGAGGCACTGGAGCGCACCACGGCGGCACAGGTGTCCGCGGCCAAGGCGCAGCTCCAGACCGCGCGCATCAACCTCGGCTACGCCAACGTCACGGCCCCGATTTCGGGACGCGCCGGCCAGATGCGCGTGCTCGAGGGCGCGCTGGTGGGGCAGGGCGAAGCCACGCTGCTAACTACCGTCGAGCAGGTCGACCCGCTCTACGTGTTCTTCGACCAGCCGGCGTCGGACTTCGAACGCCTGCAGCGCGCCCAGGCTGCCGGCCAGGTCACCATCGCGCAAGGCAACCAGGCCGAGGTGCGAGTGATCCGCGCCGACGGCAGCGAATATCCGCACAAGGGAACGCTGAGTTTCTCGGATTTCAGTGTGAATCCCACCACGGGCGCGGTGGCCTTTCGCGGCGTGGTTCCCAACCCCGACCGGCTGCTGCTGCCGGGCATGTACGTCAACGTGCGCCTCACCGCCGGCGTGCTCAATCGCGGCTTCGAAGTGCCGCAGCTCGCCGTGCAGCGCGATGCCCAGGGCGCGTACGTGCTCACGGTGGGCGCCGACGGCACCGTGGCCGCCAAGCGCGTGGACGTGGTGAGCTCGGTGGGTGCGAACTGGGTGATCGGTGGCGGCCTCGATGACGGCGACCAGGTGATCGTCTCCGGCCTGCAGTTGTCGCGGCCCGGCATGAAGGTCGTGCCGAAGCCGGCCGAGTCGGTCGCGCCCGCGGCAGAAGGCCAGTCGCCCGAAGCCCAGGCGCCTGCCGCGTCCAACTAGGGAACCCCGCTCCGGATGCTGCCGCATTATTTCATCGACCGGCCGGTACTGGCCTGGGTCATCGCCATCCTCATCATGATCGGCGGTGGCCTGGCGATCTCGCGCCTGCCGGCCGCGGCGTATCCCGACATCGCCCCGCCGCAGGTGACCATCAATGCCGTCTACCCGGGCGCGAACGCCGACACGCTGGAGCGCACGGTCACGCAGATCATCGAGCAGCAGCTCACCGGCCTCGACCGGCTGATGTATTTCACCTCATCGTCGAACTCCAACGGCACCGCCGGCATCACGCTGGTATTCGAGAACGGCACCGACCCCGACGTCGCCGTGCTGCAGACGCAGAACCGCGTGAAACTCGCCGAGGCGCGCCTGCCCAGCGAAGTGGTGGTGCAGGGCCTGTCGGTGTCGAAGGTCAACACCGGCTTCATCATCGCGCTCGGCGTGCGCGCGCCCAAGGGTGGCGTGACTTCGGCCGAGCTCAACAACGTCGTTTCCTCGCAGGTGCTGGATCCCATCCAGCGCATCCCGGGCGTGAGCCGTGCCGACCAGTTCGGCTCCTCGTACTCGATGCGCATCTGGCTCAATCCCGACAAGCTGCGCAGCTTCCGCATGAGTGCGGCCGAGGTGCTCAACACCGTGCGTGGGCAGAACGTGCAATTCGCCACGGGCGCGGTCGGTGCCGCGCCGTCCATCCCCGAGCAGCAGATCACCGCGCCGGTCAGCGCGGAAGGACGCTTCACCTCGGTGGAGGAATTCGAGAACGTAATCCTGCGCACCGAGCCCAACGGCACCAGCGTCAAGCTCAAGGACGTGGCGCGGGTCGAGCTCGGCCTGCAGGACTATGCCTTCGACGTGCGACTCGACGACCAGCCCGTGAGCGGCTTCGGCGTGACGCTGCTGCCTGGCGCCAACGCGCTCGACGTGGCCGATGCCGTCAAGGCGCGCATGAACGAGCTGCAGAAGGGCTTCCCGCCCGGCGTCGAGTGGTTCGTCGCGCTCGATGCGACCACGTTCATCACGCATGCCATCGACGAGGTGATCATCACGCTGGTCGCCGCGGTGATCCTGGTGTTCATCGTGATGCTGGTGTTCCTGCAGAGCTTCCGCGCCACGCTGATCCCGACGCTGGTGGTGCCGGTGGCCCTCATGGGCGCCTTCATCGGCATGCAGATCTTCGGTTTCTCCATCAACCAGCTCACGCTGTTCGGCATGGTGCTGGCGATCGGCATCGTGGTCGACGACGCCATCGTGGTCATCGAATCCGTCGAGCGCCTGATGCGCGAGGAGCACCTGTCGCCGCGTGACGCGACGCGCAAGGCGATGGACCAGATCACGAGTCCCATCATCGCGATCTCGCTGGTGCTCGCCGCGGTGTTCGTGCCGGCCGCGATGCAGACCGGTTCGGTGGGCGTGATCTACCAGCAGTTCGCGCTGACCATCGCCATCTCGATGCTGTTCTCGGCGTTCCTGGCGCTGTCGCTGACGCCCGCGCTGTGCGCCACGCTGCTGCGGCCCGAGCATCTCAAGGAGAACCGCTTCTTCAAGCTGTTCAACCGCAGTTACGAATACGCGCAGGACCATTTCCTCTCCGGCGTGCGCTTCAGTTTGCGGCACAAGGCCTGGTGGCTGACGGGCTACGGCGTGCTGATCGTGATCGGCGTGCTGGTCTACATGCGCGTGCCCGGCAGCTTCGTTCCCGACGAGGACCAGGGTTACGTGCTCGGCCAGGTGCAGTTGCAGCCGGGCTCGACCATCCAGCGCACGCGCGAGGTCATGCAGCGCGTGGGTGAGAAGCTCCGTCAGTCGCCCGCGGTGCTGCAGGTATTCGAAGTCTCGGGTTTCAGTTTCAACGGCAATGACGAGAGCGCGGGCATCTTCTTCGTGCGCCTGAAGGAGCTCGAGGATCGCAAGGAGTCGGCGCAGGACGTCATCGGCTGGGCCTACCAGAACGTCGCGTTCTCGGAGCGCGACGCGTCGGTGTTCTTCTTCAACCTCCCGGTGATCTCCGGGCTGGGCCAGTTCGGCGGCTTCGACATGTGGCTCGAGGATCGCGGCAACAAGGGACCGGATGCGTTGCTCGCGGCGCAGAACCTGCTGGTGCAGAAGGCCTCGCAGAACCCGGTGCTGCAGGGCGTGCGCTACCAGGGTCTGGCGCCGTCACCGCGCCTGGAACTCAAGCTGGATCGCGCCCAGGCGAAATCGATGGGGCTGTCGGTGGACGACGTATACAACGCCATCCAGCTCATGCTGGCGCCGGTGTACGTGAACGATTTCTACTACCAGGGCCGCGTGCTGCGGGTGCAGATGCAGGCCGACGCGGGCTTCCGCATGAACGAGGACTCGCTGAATCGCTTCTACCTGCCGACCAACATCACCAACAACGCATTCGTGCCCCAGGGCGAGACCACCAGCGACGGCATGGTGCCGCTGGCCTCGGTGCTGCGCTCGAAGTGGGTGGTCGCGCCGCCCACCGTGCAGCGCTTCAACGGATTCGCCGCGGCCTCCATCGGCGGCTCGCATGCGCCGGGGCACAGCTCGGGCGAGGCCATGAAGACCATGCAGGAGATCGTTTCGAAGGACCTTCCGCCGGGCTTCGCCATCGACTGGGCGGGGCAGTCCCTGCAGGAGATCCGCGCCGGCGCCGAGGCGCCGCTGCTGTTCAGCCTGTCGATGTTCGTGGTGTTCCTGTGCCTCGCGGCGCTGTACGAGAGCTGGGTCACGCCGATCGCGGTGCTGATGATCGTGCCCGTCGGCATCATCGGCTCGGTGCTCGCGGCCAAGCTCACGGGCCAGTCGGACGACGTGTTCTTCAAGATCGGCCTGATCACCATCATCGGCCTGGCCGCCAAGAACGCCATCCTCATCGTCGAGTTCGCCCTGCTGGCCCAGCAGCGCGGCATGAAGCTCTACGAGGCGGTGATGGAAGCGGGGCGGCTGCGATTGCGGCCCATCATGATGACTTCGTTCGCCTTCATCCTGGGCGTGATGCCGCTGGTGTTCACCAGTGGCGCCGGCGCCAACGCGCGCCGCGCCATCGGCATCGGCGTGGCCGGCGGCATGCTGAGCGCGGCGCTGCTCGGCGTGCTGCTCGCGCCCGTGTTCTACGTCGCCGTCCGCCGCCTCACCGGCGAGCGCCTGGAAATGAACCGCAACTGAACGGCCGGAGAAGACGGTGCCGGAGCATGCATTCCGGCATAACTTGAGCGAAGCTACCGCCCGGCAAAACCCAAGGAATCGGCCAGGTCCCGCCGTCTAACCTCGTCGTCCGGAACCGGGGCGCCTGGGAACTCCACTCACTCCACGTGAGTCGATATTCGCAAGAGGTGTTTATGAAGACTTCACTGTTAGTCACGACCCTCGCCGCGGTCACCTTCGCCGGATGCGCCTCCGGCCCGAAGCTCGACTACCGTGAGTATGCGGGTGAGCCGATCAAGTCCTTCTACATGCCGGACTACGATGGCTGGACGCCCGTCTCTGACCACCAGCTCGTCGTCTGGACCGGCATCAACACGGCCTATTTGCTGTCGGTCAAGGGCTACTGCCCCGATCTCAAGTTCGCCAACGCCATTGCGGTCACTTCCACCGCCAACACCGTGGACAAGTTCGAGAAGGTGATCGTGGGCAGGGACCGCTGCTTCATCGACGAGATCCGTCCCATCGACACGAAGCAGATGAAAGAGGATCGCAAGCTGATCTACGAGCAGAGGAAGCAGGCGAAGCAGCAGTCCTAGTGCTGCCCGGCTGATCCGCGGCATGCCAGGCCCCCGGCGCCCACGCGCCCGGGGGCTTTCGCACTCGATCGTCAGGCCGACGCGAGCAGCGGGATCAGCATCATCACCAGGCCGACCCAGCCCACCACCCACATCAGGGTCCGCACCCCGGTGATGCCACTCAGGTAGGCAGGCACGTACAGTACGCGCGCCACCAGGAACACCCACGCGCCGTTGACCGCCATCGCGCCCGCCGTGTGCGTGATCAGATTGAGCAGCGCAAGCGTGATGAACACCGGCAGCGCCTCGTGCATGTTGGCGAGCGCGCGCTCGGCGCGGCCGCCCAGCCTGGATTGCGGTGGAGGCTCGTCGCGCGGACCCAGGGCCACCGCGACCTTGTCCCCCACACCGGCCCCGGACAGGTAGCGGAAGCGCGCCGGCAGCAGCGTCTGGAGCACGAACAGTGCGAGCACGAGCAGGATCACCAGGACCATCGGCAACCTCCATGGGGCAGTCAGGGCATTAACTACGTCGCAAAAATACATCGAATCAGCGCCGGACAGGGCGCTCACCGTAGAATCGCCGCCCATATGAAGACGAAGGGACTGCTGCTTCTAACATCCCTGCTGGTCCTCGGCGCCTGTGGCCGCCGCGAGCCCGCGCCCGCGCCGGTGCGCGCCGACTGGTTGCTCCAGTCGCGCGTGGCGTTCTTCGAAGCCGACCGCAAGACGCCGCGCCCCGCGCCCAAGGAGAGCCTGCGGCTGTGGGTGCCCTACGTGGTCGGCGACCTGTACGGCGCGCCCAACGCCGGCGAGCTCGCGCCGGTCAAGCTGAAGCCCGACCTGACGTTCTCGCTGGACCTCAACAAGAGCCACGAGAAGCTGGCGCTCGCGCTGGTGCCCACCGAGTTCTCGCAGAAGTGGATGACCATCGA
>DASUGK010000082.1:0-7141 GCA_036274075.1 Steroidobacteraceae bacterium
GGGCACCAGCAAGGACGTCGTCGACTTCGTGCTGACGCACGCCGGCAGGGAAGAGCAACGCGTCATCGACGAGACCATCGCGGCCGGCGCGGACGCCATCGAGGTGATGCTGCGCGACGGCGCGCAGATCGCCATGAACAAACTGCATTCGCGCGCGAAACCCGCCGCAACGGAGAGGTAGATAGATGGGCATCAAGGCAGGCATCGTCGGGTTGCCCAACGTCGGAAAGTCCACGCTGTTCAACGCGCTGACGCGCGCGCAGATCGCGGCGGAGAACTACCCGTTCTGCACCATCGATCCGAACGTCGGCATCGTGCCCGTGCCCGACCCGCGCCTCGACGAGCTGGCGAAGATCGTCGATCCCGAGAAGACCGTGCCCACGACCGTGGAATTCGTCGACATTGCGGGCCTGGTGGCCGGCGCCTCGCAGGGTGAAGGCCTCGGCAACAAGTTCCTGTCGCACATCCGCGAGACCGATGCCATCGCGCACGTGGTGCGCTGCTTCGAGGATCCGGACGTGGTGCACGTGTCGGGCGGCATCGACCCGATCCGCGACATCGAGATCATCGACACCGAGCTGTGCCTCGCGGACCTGCAGTCGGTGGAGAAGGCCGCGGACCGTTACGCCAAGCAGGCCAAGGGCGGCGACAAGGACGCGCTGCGCAAGAAGGAACTGTTCGAGCGCATGCGAAAGCATCTCGACCAGGGCAAGCCGGTGCGCTCCATCGGCCTCTCGAAGGAAGAAAAGGCCGATGCGCACGAGCTGCACCTGCTGACGCTCAAGCCCGTCATGTACGTGGCCAACGTCAAGGAAGACGGCTTCACGAACAACAGGCACCTCGATGCCGTGGTGGCACGCGCCAAGGGCGAGGGCGCCGTGGTGGTGGCCGTGTGCGCCGCCATCGAGGCCGAGATCTCGCAGCTCGACGAAGCGGACCGCGCCGACTTCCTCGAGGACCTCGGCCTCGAGGAACCGGGCCTGAACCGCGTGATCCGCGCCGGCTACGAGCTGCTGGGCCTGCAGACGTATTTCACGGCGGGGGTGAAGGAAGTGCGCGCCTGGACCGTGCGCGCCGGCGCCACCGCGCCGCAGGCCGCGGGTGTGATCCACACCGACTTCGAACGCGGCTTCATCCGCGCCGAAGTGATCGGCTACGACGACTTCATCAAGTACCAGGGCGAAGCCGGCGCCCGCGAAGCCGGCAAGCTGCGCCTCGAGGGCAAGGAATACATCGTCAAGGAAGGCGACGTCATGCACTTCCGCTTCAACGTCTGAATGCTAAATGGGGACATTCCTCGTTTCCTAGCAAACGGGGACGGACCTCGGCCCATCTTCGTGATTCACGCAAACGCGGTGTCGAGGACCATCATGACCACGAACCCGCCGAGCAGCGAGAATGTCGCGACATTCTCGTAACCGCGGCGATGCGTCTCGGGGATGATCTCGTCGCTGATGACGAACAACATGGCTCCTGCCGCCATGCCGAGTATCAGCGGCATCAGCGGCGCCGCCAGGGATACCGCGGCGGCGCCGAGCGTGCCACCGACCGGTTCCACCAGCCCCGTGAGCATCGCCACCCAGAACGCGCGCGCCGTCGAGTTGCCGACCGAGATCAGCGACAGCGCCACGGCAAAACCTTCCGGGATGTTCTGCAGCCCGATGCCGATCGCGAGCGGAACGCCGTTGGCGACGTCGCCACCCGCGAAACCCACGCCCACGGCCATGCCCTCGGGAAAGTTGTGCAGCGTGATCGCGATGACGAACAGCCAGATGCGCGCGATGCGCGCGGTGTCCGGTCCTTCCTTGCCCAGGACGAAATGCTCGTGCGGCACGTGACGATGGATCACGAACAGGCCGGCGGCGCCGGCGAGCACGCCCGCGGCGACCAGGCACACGGCGAGCAGGCGGTTCTGCGTCAGCTCATCGGCCTGGGCCAGCGCCGGCAACAGCAGTGAGAAGAACGTCGCGGCCAGCATGATGCCGGCCGCCGCGCTCAACATGCCGTCCTCGGCGCGCGCACTGGGACGCTTCAGCAGGAAGATTCCGAGCGCACCCACACCGGTGCCCAGGCCTGCCAGCAGGCTGGCGAGCGAGCCCATCCAGAACGTTTCGAATGCGCCGGGCATGTGGCGCATCGTACCTGAGCGGCGGGGTCGTCTTCAGGGCGGGGCAGGCCCGTCCCCGTTTGCTAGGAAACGAGGAATGTCCCCATTTACCCATTTACTGCTTGGCGACTTTGAGGAGCAGTTCGGCTTCGTAGTCGGCGAGGGGGACGTCCACGGATTTCTTCGCGGGCATGGGCAGCGAGACCGTCGGCGACGAATCGTTGCTGCCGATCTTCAGTAGTTTGGCCATCTCCGCCGCCTCGACGGGCCTGGCGATGTAGAAGCCCTGCGCCAGCGTGCAGCCGTGGGTCGCGAGGAACTGCAGCTGCTCCTTGGTCTCGACGCCCTCGGCGACGATCTTGAGCCCGAGCTGGCGGCCCATGGCGATGATGGCCGCGCAGATGGCGGCATCGTTGGAGTCGCGGCCCAAATCGGCCACGAACGAGCGGTCGATCTTGAGCGCCTCGATGGGGAAGTGCTTGAGGTAGGCCAGCGACGAGTAGCCGGTGCCGAAGTCGTCGATGGCCACGTGCACCCCGAGCTCGCGCACCGCGCGCACGGCGTGCGCCGCGGCCGACTCGTCCGCCATCAGCAGGCTCTCGGTGATCTCGAGCTCGAGGCAGGCGCCGGGCAGCCCGGCCTCGTCCAGATGCGCGAACACCCAGTCCGGGAAGCCGGGTGCTTCGAACTGGGCGCCGGAGACGTTCACGGCCACGCGCAGGTCGCGGCAACCCTGCTTCCACCACTCGGAGATCTGCCTGAGCGCCAGCCGCATCACGAGATCGGACAGCGGCACGATGAGGCCGGATTCCTCGGCCACCGGGATGAACTCGTCCGGCGGCACGATGCCGCGCGTCGGGTGCCGCCAGCGCGCCAGCGCTTCGACGCTGGCGATGCGGCCCGAGGCCAGCTCGATCTGCGGCTGGTAGGCGAGGTACAGCTCGTTGGATTCCAGCGCGCGGCGCAGCTCGGTCTCGAGCTCCAGGCGCGCCACGGAACGCGCGCGCATGTGCTCGCTGTAGATGACGCCGCGGTTGCCGCCCGAGGTCTTGGCCTCGTGCAACGCCAGCCCCGCGGTACGCAGCAGTTCGTCGGCGAAGCTGCCGTGATCCGGGAACAGCGCGATGCCGATGGTGCAGGTCACGAAGAAGTCGCGGTGCCGGATCATGAACGGCGAGGCGAAGGCCGCCATGATGTTGCCGATCGTGGCCTGCACGTCGGCGTCCGACTGCAGGTGGCGGATGGCGACGGCGAACTCGTCGCCGGTGAGCCGCGCCAGCGGCATGGTCACCGCGCCGTCGCGCTCCAGCTTGAGGAAAGTGCCGAGGCGCGTGGCCACGGCCTGCAGCAGTGCGTCGCCGGCGCCATGCCCGATGCTGTCGTTGATGCGCTTGAACTGGTCGAGGTTGATGCGCACCACCGCGAATCGCTCGCCGGTGGTCACCGCCTCGCGGCGCGCTTCCTCGAGCAATTGCAGCAAGTACTGCCGGTTGGGCAACTGCGTGAGCGGATCGAAGAACGCCAGCTCGCGGATGCGGTTCGCGGCGCGGTGCCGTTCCGTGACGTCGCGCAACACCAGCAGCAGGCGGCCGCGGTCGTAGGGCACGATGCGCGTTTCGAAGCGGCGCTCGCTGCCCTGGCGCACGCACTCGAATTCCACCTCGGTGCGTTCGTTGCGCACGCGGCAGTCGTCGAGCGCGTGGGCAATGGCGCGCGTGGCGTCGCCTTCCACGAGATCGGTGACCTTGAGCTCGCAACTGCGGCCGGCGGCAAGGAAGGGATGATTGTCGGTGGCGCCGAGCCGGTCGACGATGCGGTTCTGGCCATCGACGATGAGCAGCAGGTCGGGCAGCGCGTCGAGCATGGCGCGTTGCCGGCCTTCGCTCTCCTCGAGGTCCTGCACGAGGCGGCCGCCGCGCACCAGGTACTGCACGCGATGGCCCAGCAGGTTCCAGTTGATGGGCTTGGCGAGGAAGTCCGTGGCGCCGGCCTGGTAGGACTGGTTGATCGAGGCCACGTCGTCGCGGCCGGTCACCATCATGATGGGCAGGTGCGTGCCGCCCGGGCGCGCGCGGATGGCCTTGCAGGCCTCGTAGCCATTCATCGACGGCATTTCCACGTCCATGAGCACGGCGTCGCAGGCGCCGGACTCGATCGCGGCGACGGCGGCGGTGCCGTCGGCCGCTTCGGAAATCGTGAACCCGGAGCGCTCCAGCGCACGCCGCATCAGCAGGCGCGAGCCGGCGTCGTCGTCGACGATCAGTACGTGGATGGCGCCGCCGCGGTCGCTCATCACGCCACCTTCGCCGCGGCGTCGAGCGCTTCGAGCTCGGACAACGCCACGGTGCGCTGCGCACGCAGCTTGGTGATGGAGGCGGGCAGGTCGGCCAGGTCACCGCTGCGCGCCGCATGTTCGATGGCGCGCGCGATGGCCGCGACATTGGTGGCGCCGAGGTTGGCGCTGGAGCTCTTGAGCGTGTGCGCGGCGCGCGCCACGGAATTCGCATCGCCGCTCTTCAGGGCGTTGTCGATGTCGGCCAGCAGCTGCGATGAATCGTCACGGTAGAGCGCGATCAGGCGGGCCAGCAGGCGATCATTGCCGTCCGGATCGAGCTGGCGCACCGCGTCGATGGCTGAATGGTCCAGCGTCACCTTGTTGGCCGCCGAGCGCGACACCTTCGACGGCAGCAGGATGTTGCGCAGCTGCGCCAGCGTGAAGGGCTTGGCGAGGTAGTCGTTCATGCCGGCCGCGAGGCAGGCCTCGCGGTCGCCGGCCAGCGCGTTCGCGGTGAGCGCCACCACGCGGGTCGGCTCGAGCTTGCGGGCGGCCTCGCGCTCACGCAGCTTGCGCGTGGCGATGAAGCCGTCCATGACCGGCATCTGGCAGTCCATGAGCACCACGTCGAACTGGTTCTTCTCGAGCGCGTCCAGCGCTTCGACGCCGTTGCCGGCGTGCATGGCGTCGCAACCCAGCCGCTGCAGCATCTCCAGCGCCAGCGTACGGTTGACCATGTTGTCCTCGACCAGCAGTACCGAGAGGTGATCGAGCACGGGTTCGTTTTCGGGGGCGAGCATGGCGGGGGCGGAGCTCATGTCCTGGAAGGGCGTGGCCTGCAGCGCCTCGTGCAGGGCACGGCGCAACATGCTCTGGCGCACGGGCTTGGCGAGACGGCGCATGGGCGCGAGCTGCGTGGCGATGCCGACCTCGAGGTCGTCGGCCACCGAGCTCACCATGATGGCCGGGATGCTGCGCCACTCGTGGCGGCGGCGCACGCCCAGCAGCCAGTCGACACCGTTCTGCTCGGGCATGTGCCAGTCGAGCACGATGATCTGCGGCAGCGTGCCGGCCGCCTGCATGGCATTGAGATGCGCCTGCGCTTCCATGGCGCTGGCCGCGGTCGAGACCGCGAAGCCCCAGGCTTCGAGCTGCGAGGCGATGATCTCCATGTTGATGGTGCTGTCGTCGACCACCAGCACGCGCGTGCCCGGCGCGAGCATGAGACCCTGCGAGGAGTCCGAGGCGATCGCCGGCGCCGCGGGCAGCGAGATCGCGAGCGAGAACGTGGAGCCCTGGCCCGGCTGGCTGACGACGGTGATGTCGCCGCCCATGAGCGTCGCCAGCTGGCGCGAGATCGCAAGGCCCAGTCCCGTGCCGCCGAAGCGGCGCGTGGTCGAGCCGTCTTCCTGCACGAAGGCATCGAAGATGGCGGCCTGGTTCTCGGGCAGGATGCCCGTGCCGGTGTCGATCACGTCGATGACCAGCGAAACGTGTGTCTCGGAGGGATTCACGCCGCGCGCACGCACCAGCACGTGGCCGCTGGCCGTGAACTTGAGCGCGTTCGACACCAGGTTCATGAGGATCTGGCGGATGCGCAGCTCGTCGCCCCTGGCCCAGCGATGCAGGTACGGATCGATGTCGAGCAGCAGCTCGATGCCCTTCTGGTGGGCGCGCTGCGCGAACAAATCGATGACTTCTTCCACCACTTGGCGGATGTCGAGGTCCTGCGTCTCCAGGCGCAGCTTGCCGGCCTCGATCTTCGAGAAGTCGAGGATGTCGTTGATGATGGCGAGCAGCGCGTCGGCCGAGCTCTGGATCGTGGCCGCGAAGCGGCGCTGGCGCGGGTCGAGCTTGGAGTCGAGCAGCAGCTCGGTCATGCCGAGCACGCCGTTCATCGGCGTGCGGATCTCGTGCGACATGCGCGCCAGGAATTCGCTCTTGGCGCGGCTCGCGGCCTCGGCCACGCGGCAGGCCTCGACCGAATCGTTCATGGCCTGGCGCAGCGTGCGGTTGGCGTCGGCCAGGCTGCGCGTGCGTTCGTCCACCTGCGCCTCGAGCAGTTCCTGCTGGCGCGCCAGCTCCTGCTCGCGGTTTTCGATCTTGCTCAGCATCATGTTGAAGCCGCGCATGAGATGGCCGATCTCGTCGTCGCTGGTGACCTCGGCGCGCCGCGAGTAGTCGCCGCGCTCGGCGGACTGCATGGTGTCCACCAGGTGCAGCAGCGGCGCGGCGATCTGCCGCTGCACGCGCCGCGCGAAGAAGTAGGCGATGGCCAGCGCCACCACCGAGCTGCCGAGCAGGCTGGAGAGCTGCACCAGCAGGCCTTCCTGCATTTCCGCGAGGCTGGCCCGCACGTAGAGGTGGCCGATGACCTTGCCCTGGTCCGTGATCGGGTAGGACAGGTGCAGCGCCGTCAGGCCGTCGAAGCGGTGCTGGTCGACGTTGCTTTCGATGGCCTGCAGGCGCCACTGCTGGATGGGCGAGGGCTTGCCGCTGGGCGAATCGAGCAGCATGGTCTTGCTGCCGGCGTAGTGCATGAGCACACGCTTCTGCGAGTCGATGAGCAGGGCTTCCTCGACGCTGGGTTCGACGCGCAGCGCGCTCACCAGCGCTTCCGCCTGGCCGAAGTCCTGGCTGTGCAGCGCCGCGGTGCTGCGGCCCGCGATCACGCGCGCCACGGTGTTGAGGTGCTCGTAGGCTTCGTTGTGGCTGTAGAAGTAGGTGGAGATTCCCTGCGTCAGCGCCGCCACGAACAG
>DASUGK010000083.1:0-7666 GCA_036274075.1 Steroidobacteraceae bacterium
TTGTCATAGTGCAGTTCGCTGAAGCGAACGCCCTGCGCGTGGGTGAAACCGCTGGCTGACAATGCCAGGCAGGCAAGCGAAAACCCGGCGAGACCTTTCGTGCGCATGGCGACCATCCCTGCGTTGGAAATTGGGACGGAGTTACGCACGCGGCGTCGGCAAATGGCGACGGAAGGTTACTTAGTCTCCCAACCTGGAAACTTTTTGTGACGCAGTCCAAATAATCTCAGGCGCGCCTTGCCGCCCGCGGCGGCTTGTGTCTCGGGCGCTCGCGCCACTCGCGGCGGTAACGCGCCGGCGGTTTCCCGAAACGCCGTTTGAAGGCGCGATTGAAGGCCGCTTCCGATTCATAGCCGGCGTCGATCGCGATGCTTTGCACGCTGCGATTCGAGGTGCGCAGCGCTTCGGCGCCGAGCTCGATCCGCCAGTCGGTGAGGTAGGCCATGGGCGCCACGCCGAGGTATTTCGCGAATCGCTCGGTGAGCGCGGAGCGCGAGATACCAGCCTCTTTCGCGAGGGCGTCCAGCGTCCAGGCCTTCGCGGGATTGCGATGCATGGACCCGAGGACACGGCTCACCGCAGGATCGCGGGCGCCCGCAAGCCAGCCGGTGCGCCCGTCCGGCAGCGAGGCCAGGTAGCGTCTCAGCACATCGGCAAACAACGCCTCGGCGAGATGCGCCATGAATACGTCGCCGCCCGGCTCGGCGGAGCCCGCCTGCTCGACGGCATGCCGCAGCGTGTTTTCGAACCACTCGCCGCGCTTGTCGGTCCGCAGGTTGACCCGCAGCACGCGCGGCAGGCTCGCGAGCACGGGCTTGATGAGCTCCGCATCGCAGGCGAGATAGCCGCAAACCAGGCCCGTCTCGTCACCGCCGCCACCGAAGGTCGCCAGGTGCACGCGCCCGGATATCAGCGCCGGCATTGCCGCCCTGCCGTCGATGGCCTTGGCGCCGACGCCGTTGCCCATCTGGTGCGGATCGCCGTGCGGAATCATCACGACGTCCCCGGCCTCGAGGGGCGTGGTCTCCTCGCCCACGCGCACGTACGCCCGGCCTTCGCTGATGTGA
The DNA here is from genome assembly GCA_036274075.1 of Steroidobacteraceae bacterium. Lineage (GTDB taxonomy): Bacteria > Pseudomonadota > Gammaproteobacteria > Steroidobacterales > Steroidobacteraceae > CADEED01. Next base: position 1,068 of record DASUGK010000083.1, read on the forward strand.
TGGAACTCGATGACGTGCGTGGCGTGCGGCTCCACGTAGGGCGCAAAGAACGTGGAGCTGGGTGCGTTCAGGCACCACGGCGCCGTGCAGCGGGATTTGTAGAACATCGCGCCGGACAGCTTCACGGCGCGCAACAATTCGGACAAGGCGTCCATCGGCAAACTTCCGCGGTATTTGGATCAAGCCGGATACGTCGCGTGGCGGATCGGTCAATTCAGACGGACGCCACGCAAAGCGCTGCGCTCATGTTGCCCACAAGATCGCGGCCCTCGCAACCTGAGGAGTGATCATGCAAGCACAGTCCCTGAAAGCCGAAGCACCCGCCACGGCTGCCACCATCGACGAAAACGCGCTGCACGAGCTGTTAGGCAAGGCCATCACCGACGTGGGCGCCACCTCGCTGGCCACGCTGGTGCTGATCGGCGACGAGCTCGGTCTGTACCGTGGCCTGGCCGCCGGCGGCGCGCAGACCTCGGCCGAACTGGCCCGCCGAACGCGCACCGCCGAGCGTTACGTGCGCGAATGGCTGAACGCCCACGCGGCTTCCGGGTACGTGCAATACCATGCCGCCACCGGCAAGTACGGGCTCTCGCCCGAACAGGCCATGATGTTCGCGCAGGAAGAGAGTCCCGCCTTCGTGGTCGGCGGATTCCAGATCGCGCTGGCAGCTGGCCGCGCCTTCGATCGCCTCAAGCAGGCCTTCGTGACCGGCGAAGGCATCGGCTGGCACGAACACGATCACGGCGTGTTCCACGGCTGCGCGCGGTTTTTCCGCCCGGGCTACATCGGCAACCTGGTGCGGCACTGGATTCCTTCGCTGGACGGCGTGAAGCAGCGGCTCGAGGCCGGTATCCGCGTCGCCGACGTGGGCTGCGGGTATGGCTACTCGACCATCCTCATGGCGCAGGCCTTCCCGAAGTCGAAGTTCACCGGTTTCGACTATCACCGTGAATCGATCGACGCGGCGCGCGTGCGCGCCATCGAGGCCGGCGTGGCGGACCGCGTGACGTTCGAGATCGGCGGCGCCAAGGATTTCGCCGGCGACAACTACGAGTTCATCACCGTGTTCGATGCGTTGCACGACATGGGTGACCCGGCGGGCGCGTCGCGCTACATCCTCTCGAAGCTCGCGCCAGGCGGCACCTGGATGATCGTCGAGCCCTACGCGGGCGACCGCGTCGAGGAGAACCTCAATCCCATCGGCCGCGCGTACTACGCCGGCTCGACACTGATGTGCACGCCCTGCTCGCTCTCGCAGGAAGTCGGCCTCGCCCTCGGCGCTCAGGCCGGCGAAGCGCGCGTCCGTTCCATCGTCATGGGTGCCGGCTTCACCCACTTCCGCCGCGCCATGCAGTCCCCGGTGAACTTGATCTTCGAGGCCCGAAAATGAAATGGGATCAGGCCCCATTTCCTGGAAATGGTGCCAGAGCTGACTATCGCGAATGGATGAAGGACGTCGCGCGGCAGTGGCAGCGGGCGGTTCGCAGCCCCGACTGCCTCACGCTGAAGGGCGTCAGGCGACCGCCACCGGGTTCGCACGGAAGTGCGGACTCGGCCTCGCGGCTTCCTTGAGGCGCTGCCAACCCGGCCGGTACTTGGCCACGGCGATGTCGAGCTCCGCGGCGCCGAGCCGCGGAAACTCCGCCGCCACCGATTCCAGCATCACGGTGAAGCGCGGCAATCCCTTCGGGAACTTGGCGCGCTTGGTGAACACGATGCGCCCTTCCACCGGCGTGTCGACCGCAATGGCCTTGACGCTCGCGATGCGGTCGTAAAGTCCCGACTGCGGATTGGTGAACGTGGTGCGGCGCGCGCCGTCCATGAGCGTCCAGTCGGTCATCTGGTCGCCGCCGAACACGTTGCCGATGATGTCGCGCATGTCGATGATCACCAGGCCGCGGCTGGTGAGCAGCACGAAGTCGAGGTGGTAGTCGCCGCCGTTGCCGTCCGGCACCAGCACGTTGCGCAGGAAATCCGCGGCACCGCTGGTCAGGCGCGCCACGCGGCGCGCATCGCGACGGCGCAGCATCCACACGCGGCCGCCGAAGAATCCCAGGAACGCCACCGCGACCACGCCGATGGCGATCGCGATGAACTGCACCTGGGTGAGACCGAAAGGAGGATTCAAGGACTGCTCACTGCTTGATTTTCTCGAGCGCCGACGTCAGCGCGGCGAGCGCGGGATCGAGATCCGCCGCGGACACCGGACGCGAGAACAGTTTAGCAAGGCTTTCCGGCATTTCGATTTGCCGCCCTATGAGCGGCTCCACGATTTCGCGAAATTTGGCCGGATGCGCGGTCGCGACAATGATCCGGCGCGCGTCCGGGCGCTTGCCCGGCGTCATGCGGGCATATACCTCGGCCGCAGTGGCCGTGTGCGGGCACCAGACTTTCCCGTACTGGCGGAAATCCGCCTGGATACGCGCCTGGATCTCGGCATCGCTGACGCTGTGCGCGCGGACCGCGTCGCGTACCGAATCCATGTCGGGAAACAACGCGCGCAAGCGCTCCATGTTGCTGGGACTTCCCACGTCCATGGCCGAGGCCAGCGTCGGCACGCTGGCGCGCGGCCGCCAGTCGCCGCTCTGCAGGAAATCCGGCACGGTGCGATTGGCGTTGTGCGCCAGCACAATGCGCCCGATGGGCAGGCCCACCTTGCGGGCCAACACGCAGGCCACCGAGTTGCCGAGGTTGCCGCTCGGAATGATGAAATCCGGGGCCACGCCATGGGCGCGATGCACGGCCAGGCTGGTCGCCGCGTAGTACACGGCCTGTGGCAGCAGCCGCCCGAGGTTGATGCTGTTGGCGCTCGACAGTTCGAAGCGCGCCCTGAGGCCCGCGTCGACGAAGGCTTCCTTCACCAGCCGCTGGCAGTCGTCGAAGCTGCCGTTGACCCGGAACGAGTGCACGTTGTCGCCCCAGCAGGTGAGCTGTCGCTCCTGCGTCGGGGACACCAGGCCTTTCGGAAACAGCACCGAGACCACCACGCCTTCGCGGCGATGGAAGGCCGCGGCCACGGCCCCACCCGTGTCGCCGGAAGTGGCGACCAGGATGTTCAGCGGCCGGGTCGCGCCCGCCCGCAGTCGTTGCATGCAGGCCGCGAGGAACCGGGCGCCGAAGTCCTTGAACGCCGCCGTGGGGCCATGGAACAACTCGAGCACCGACAGGCGCCCGTCCGCGGTCACCGGCTGCAGCGGCGCCGGGAAATTGAAGGCATCGCGCGTGACTTGGGAGATCTCGCCCGCGATCGGGTCGCCCGCCACGAAGGGCTTCAGGAACACGTCGGCGACTTCCGGCAGGCTGCTGGCCCCGTCGAAGGCCGCGGGCGGCAGGCTCGGCCACTGCTCCGGGACGTACAGGCCGCCGTCGGGCGCCAGGCCCTGGTTCAGCGCGGCACCGAAAGACACGGCAGGCGACTGCCCGCGGGTACTGATGAATTTCATGGGCGCTCAGCCGACGACGTGGGCGCCGGTCGAGGAGATCGGCACGATCCAGGCGTCGGTTTCCATGCCCGCCGACTTGAAGGCCGCCACCATGGCATCGCGCACCTTCGGCGCGTCCGAATCCAGCGACCAGGCGAACATCGACGGGCCCGCGCCCGAGATGGTGCAGCCCAGTGCGCCCTGGGCCATGGCGCCTTCACGCACCGCGTCGAAGCCCGGGATGAGCTGCGAACGCTGCTTCTCGATGATCACGTCCTCGAACGAGGCGCGGATCACGTCGAGATCGTTCGAATAGCAGCCGGAGATGAACCCGGCGAGGTTCGCGGTCTGCCAGATGAAGTCCGACATCGGCACTTCTTTCTTGAGGATGCCGCGCGCCTGCTTGGTCGACAGGAACAGGTGCGGATGCACGAGGATGGCGCGAATGCCATTGGGCACCGGGATCTGCTTCACGCGCGGATTGTCGATGCCCACGGTGAGCACCAGGCCGCCGAAGAGACTCGGCGAAATATTGTCCACGTGCAGCGAGCCCGACGACACCGCCTCGCCCTGCATGGCGAACTTGAGCAATTCGATCTTGGTGAGCGGCCTGGGCAGCAGCGCATTCGCCGCCACCACCGCGGCCACCGCGGAGGCCGCCGATCCCCCCAGGCCGCTGCCGAGCGGAATGCCCTTGTGGATGGACGCGGAGAAACCGAAGCCGGGATTCAGCACCTGCTGCATTGCGAGCAGCGCGCGGCCCGCGGTGTTCTTCTCGGGATCGCGCGGGATGTCGGTGACCACGCCGGTCGAGCCCGTGATGACGACGCCGGGCTTGTCCGTGCGTTCGAGCGTCACGGAATCACCCAGCACATCCACTGAAAAACCGAGGATGTCGAAGCCGATGGCGACGTTCGCCGCCGAGGCCGGCGCGAACGCGGTGACTTTGTTGAGGCTCACAGGTGCGCCCCGAGGTAAGAGCACACGCGCAGCAGGTCGGCGAACACACCGGCCGCCGTGACTTCGGGTCCGGCGCCCGGTCCCTGCACGATCAGCGGGTTGGTGTTGTAACGCGCGGTCGCGTAGCGCACCACGTTGTCGGTGAGCGCGATGTTGGCGAAGGCATGCGTGCGGTCGAGCTCGCGCACGCCCACCGACGCCTTGCCGTCGGCGGTCAGCCGCCCCATGTAACGCAGCACCTTGCCCTTGGCGGCGGCGGCATCGAAACGCTTCTTCATCTCGCCGTCGTACTGCGGTAGTTTGGCCAGGAAGTCGTCGATCGAGCCCTTCTCGAGGCCCGGCGGGATGAGGCTCTCCACCTCGACGTCCTTCATCTCGAGCTTCAGGCCCATCTCGCGGCCGAGGATGATGACCTTGCGCACGAAGTCCGTGCCCGACAGGTCGTCGCGCGGATCCGGCTCGGTGAACCCCTTGGCCTTGGCATCCTTGACGATCTCCGAGAACGGCTTCGTGCCGTCGTACACGTTGAAGAGATACGCCAGCGTGCCGGAGAAAATGCCCTCGACGCTCGAAAGCTTGTCGCCGGTCTCGCGCAGGTCGCGCAGCGTTGAGATCACCGGCAGGCCGGCGCCCACCGTCGCTTCGTACAGGTAGGAACTGCCACCGTGGCGGCGGGCCGCCTTCAGCGATTCGTAGTAGTCGAGCGGTCCCGAGTTCGCTTTCTTGTTCGGTGTCACCACGTGGATGCCGGCCTTGAGCCAGTCGGCGTAATGCCGCGCCACGCCCTCGTCCGCCGTGCAGTCGATGATCACGGTGTGCGGCAGGTGGTCGACGTGCAGGTGATCGACGAACTTGGCGATGTCGGCGGCCGTGGTGCTGGCGTCGAGTGCCGCGCGCCAGTTGCCGGTGCCGTTGATGTCCACGCCCTGCTCCGACAGCAGCATCTTCTTGCTGGTCATGATGCCGCGCACGCGCAGGTCGAGCTTGAAGTCGCGCAGCAGGCGCTCGCGCTCGGCCGCGATCTGCTCGAGCAGCACGCGGCCCACGGCGCCCGGGCCGATGAGGCCGATGGAAACCGTGTGCGGCGACAGGTAGAACCCCGAATGCACGGCGCGCAACGCACGCGTCGCATCCTTGCCGTCCACCACCACCGAGATGTTGCGCTCCGAGGCGCCCTGCGCGATGGCGTGCACGTTGACCGCGGCGGAACCGAGCGCGTTGAATACCTGGCCCGAAATACCCGGCAGGCCGGCCATGCCATCGCCAACCACCGCGAGGATGGCGAGGCCCTTGTCCACCTCGATGCTCTGGATCTGGCCTTCCTTGATCTCGCGGTCGAAGGCCGCGGACACCACGCGCGCCGCGCGCTCGGCCTCGTTGCCCGGGATGGCGCAGCAGATCGAGTGCTCGGAGCTGCCCTGCGAAATCAGGATGACCGAGATGCCCTCTTCGCGCAGTGCGCCGAACAGCCGGTGCGCGGTGCCGGGAACGCCGATCATGCCGGCGCCCTCGACGTTGATCATCGCGATGTTTTCGATCGAGGTGATGCCCTTGACCGGTAGTTTGGAGGTCGGCGCCGCGCAGATCAGCGAACCCTGGATCTGCGGCGCGAAGGTGTTGCGGATCCAGATCGGGATGCCGCGCCCCACGGCGGGCGCCATGGTCTGCGGGTGGATCACCTTGGCGCCGAAGTACGCCAGCTCCATGGCCTCGTTGTACGACAGCGAGTCGATGACCTTGGCGTCCGGAACGCGGCGCGGATCGGCGGACAACACGCCGTCGACGTCGGTCCAGATGTGGATCTCGGCCGAATCGAGCAGCGAGCCGAAGATGGAACCCGAGAAGTCGCTGCCGTTGCGGCCCAGCGTGGTCTGCACGCCGCGGCGGTCGGAAGCGATGAAACCCGTGATGATGAGCGTGCCTTTGAAATCGGCGGGCACCAGCTTGCGCAGGTTGGCGCGCGACTCTTCCCATTGCACGGCCGGACCCAGCGGACCCCACTCGACGACCACGACCTGGCGCGCGTCGATCCACAGCACGTCACCGGGACGCTTGCCGCGCGAAGCGAAGAATTCTCGGAACAGCTTGGTGGACCAGATCTCGCCGTAACCGGCGATCAGGTCGCGGACATTCTGCGCGGCACTGCGCGTCAGCTTGACGGTGTGCAGGATGCCTTCGATGTCGTGGCGGTCGCGATCGAACGCCGCCATGTAGAGC
>DASUGK010000084.1:0-13087 GCA_036274075.1 Steroidobacteraceae bacterium
GTCGGGGACGGCTCCGTGCCTTGCGAATTCGGTGTCCCGGCCCGCGCCCTCATGATAGGCGCATATGCCGTCCGCCCCACTGTCAGCGCAAGCTCGGGCGCGCTCACGTGCAAACGTGGCGTGTCGGCCCACGGGGTGGGAAGAGAAGAGCGCGGCGTCGAGGTCGCGATTCTTTTCCCAGCCAAGCCGGGGAAATTTCGCATTTGCTGGCAAGCGGGGACGTACCGCCGTGGGTAGGGGTCCCGGCGCACGATCCATGGGTATGCAGTGAGCGCGCAGGCCGGGATACCAAATTCGCAAGGCACGAAGCCGTCCCCGACCGAGTCATGGCAAGTGCTGACGATCAGGCGATTCTGCGCCCGAATCGTGGACCAAAGAGCGGCGGCCCTAACCTTGCGAAACAATCATCGAAGGGCCCGGCGAAAAGCGCGATCACTGCATACCCATGGGTCGGGCGCCGGGACACGCGCCTCCCAGGTCCGTCCCCGTTTGCCAGGAAACGGGGAGTGTCCCCATTTAGTCGAAGTAGCGGGCGGCGAAGGTCAGGAAGGTGGGCCAGTTGGGGCCGGAGGTGTGGCCGCCGGCGTGTTGGCGATAGGCGAGTTCGCCCGAGGTGAGCGGAGTTTCGGTGGGTGGCCACTCGGTAGCGTCGATGGCGCGTTTGCCGAGCAGGCGGTACACGGGGCTCGCGGCCTTCGCGGCCAGGAACATTCCCTTGGGATCCACCCAGCCGTCACCCTGCTCCAGCGTGCCCGCGCCGATGAACAGCGGTCGCGGCGCGGCCAGCGCGATGAGTTCGTGCGCATCCACCGGCAGATCGTTCGGACCCAGCGGGTCGGCGGCGTACTTGATGTAGTTGCCCGCCATCCAGTGGTACTCACCGCTGCCCGCCACGTTTTCCAGTCTCTCGCCCCAGTTGCGGCGCGCGAGCGCCGCACCGCCCGCACCCGACGAACCGATGAAACCGATCGCATATCGCGGCTCGTACGCCATGGTCACGAGCGCGGCCTTGCCGAAGCGCGAGACGCCTTCGATGACGGCGCGTTTCGCGTCCACCTCCGGGTTGGTCTCCAGGTAATCGAGCAGGCGCGAAGCGCCCCACGCCCACGCGCGCAGCGCGCCCCAGTCATCGGGCTTGCGCGGCTGTCCCTTGTTCACGAGCCCGATGATGCCCTTGGTGAGGCCGGCGCCGTTGTCGGCCTGGATGGTGCTGGTCGAAAGTATCGCGTACGCCCAGCCGCGAGCGATCACCTGCTCCTGCCACGTCGGTGACGGCGGCGGCGGGAAGCGCCCGCGGAATTCGAACGGGAAGAACTCGACGATGACCGGCACTGCTTTCGCGTCCTTCGGTGTCGTCAGTTCCGCCTCGATGTCGACGCTGATCAGTGGATAGGACGAGTTGTCGACGTGCCCCAGCAGCTTGCGGAAAACCACCGGCTTGCCACCGACGATGTCTTCCCTGCTCTCCTTCACCGTCCAGGTAACCCCCGGCACGTTCGGCGGCAGGCGCCCGTAGATCTCGCGGTCGTAGATCTCGACCAGCTCCGGCCGGCGCTTCTTCCACCAGTCCTTCGCCGACTCCACCGGCTTGCCATTGGCGCGCTTCAGCGGATCCGGCAGCGCCGGGTAGGGATTCGCCTTCGACTCGTCGTAGTTGGCGTAGTTAGGCGCGTTGACGTCGCGCCCGTTCGCGCCCTGACGCAGCGCACTGATCCCGAGCTTCTCCATCATGAGCCTGTGATCCTGCTCGGCCGTGAGCTCCACCGGCGGCGCTGGATCGGCCGCCGCGCCGGCACCGGCCACGAACAACCCGCAGATCAACCACACTGTGCGCATGTCATTCCTGTCGTGTGATCATCCGCGCCCCGGCGCGTATGGAAACTTCAGTGACTGGTAGTACTCGAGCGAATGCGCCGGCGGCGCGGCGCCCGCCGGCAGCGGCCGCTTCGAGATCGACTGGAAATACGCGATGCAGGCATCGCGCCACCACCGGGCTTCCTGTTCCTGGATGGCGAGGAACGCGGCAACTTGCGCGAACCGCTCCGCGTCGACGCGCCCCGCCTGCGCCTCCCACGTGCGGCGCATCTGCCGCACGGCCTCGACGCCATGGTCGTAGCGGAATACCAGCTCGTCCCAGAGCGTGCGGCCCGAGGCCATCTTCCGCTCCCACGACACGTGGTGGAACCACAGCAGCAGGTTCTCGGGCGTCTTCCTGGGATCCGCGAAGCGGGCGGCGACCTTGGGCGAATATTGCGCGACGGCGTTGCTGCCTCTTGGCCCACGCTCGAAGCCGATGCCGCCGGCGTCCGCACGATGGTAGTAGGCAGGGTTCCACTCGGGACGCGACAGGTCGCCGACCCAGGGCGCCGGACCGTAGTGATGTCCCGTGCCCATGAGATGCGCGAGGCCCAGTGGCGTCATGTAATCGACCACCGCCTCGCGCGATCCCATCATCATCTCAACGACCGGCTGCACGAACGCGGGATCGTTCGAGAACGTCATGCGCACCCACTCCTCGGCGATATCGCGCGACGATGCGCCGGGATCCCAGGCCAGCCGCCCGAAGGCATACCAGTTGGCCTGGTCGAAGTGCGAGCCGCTCCAGTTGCGGTCGGTGCCGATGTTGGCCACGCCGGCCATGCCCGTGAGGCCGGCACGTGAATGATCTCCCTGCAATCGACCTTCGATGATCTTCGCGACGGTCGAACCCTTGCCCGCCACCAGCGTGTCCGAGTCCAGCGTCTCTTCCCACATCGTTCCGAGGTAGGCGAGATGGGTGGCGAAGCCGAGATATTCCTTGGTGATCTGGAATTCCATCATCAGCGGCGTCTTGGGCATGGCGCCGAACAGCGGCGAGAACGGCTCGCGCGGCTGGAAGTCGATGGGTCCGTTCTTCACCTGCACCAGCACGTTGTCGGCGAACTTGCCGTCGAGCGGCACGAACTCCGAATACGCCTGCCGCGCGCGGTCTTCGGTGTTCTCGCTCGAATAGACAAAGGCGCGCCACATCACGATGCCGCGGTGCGGCGCCAATGCCTCGGCCAGCATGTTGGCGCCGTCGGCGTGCGTGCGCTTGTAGTCCTGGGGCCCGGGCTGGCCTTCGGAGTTGGCCTTGACCAGGAAGCCGCCGAAATCCGGGATGTAGCGATAGATCTCGTCGACCTTGGCCTTCCACCAGGCGCGCACCTGCGGGTCGAGCGGATCGGCGCTTTTCAGTCCGCCGAGCTCGATGGGCGCGCTGAAGCGCGCCGTGAGATACACGCGTACACCGTAGGGGCGAAACACGCCAGCCAACGCCGCGGCTTTCTCGAGATACGCCGGAGTCAGGCTGGTCGCGTTGGCATTGACGTTGGTGAGCACGCTGCCGTTGATGCCGATGGACGCGCACGCGCGGGCGTAATCCGTGTAACGCGGGTCGAGCCAGCCCGGCAGCTTGTGCCAGTCCCAGATCGACTGCCCGGCGTAACCGCGTTCGACGTGGCGATCCAGGTTGTCCCAGTGATCGAGAATGCGCAGCCGGGTGCGCGGCTGCGAGGTGATGTCCAGGACCGCCCCCGCCTGCCCAGTCTGCACCAGCCGCAAGAAATGGAACGCGCCGTACAAGACGCCGATATCCGTGTTCGCGGCGATGACCGTGGCCGCGCGGCCCTCGAGCGTCACGTCGCGGATGGCGTAACCCTCGTTGCCCAGCGGCTCCAGGGCCAGCGACAGGCCGGCGATCAGCTTCGAGCTCCGCGGCGTCCCGACGACCAGGGCGCCCGGCTGGCTGGGCGCGGCCACCACTGCCACCGGTTTCCCATGAATGCCGGAAACCCCTCTGACGAGTTCTGCCTGCGCCGCCTGCAGGGTTTCGGAGCCCGTGACCGCGACCACCTCGCGGACTTTGCCGCCGGGCACCGAATCGCCGTGTGTTTCGGCAGCGCGGTACCGCAGCCATAAGTCATATCCATCCTCGGCGGCCGCCGGCAACGAAAGGCCGGCCGCGGCGATGCACGCGAGCAACAAAGAACGTTGATTCATGGGAGAATTCGGGTGTGAGTGCGCGTAGTATTGTTAACGCTAACTCACGCGGGGCGCCAGTAGGCGCAATGGGTTGGCGGGGGGATCGATTGAGCGAGACAGGCGACCGCAGCAACGACGACGGTGTTCCGCGCACGTCGGAAAAGTCCGGCCGCCGCAAGGGCGGCGCCGTCACCATCCACGAAGTCGCGCGCCACGCCAGTGTCTCCCCGATGACGGTGTCACGTGTCATCAACGGCGAGAGCAACGTGCGTGAGGCCACGCGCGAGCTCGTCATGGAAGCCGTCCGCGCGTTGAACTACCGCCCGAATCCCGCCGCGCGGCTGCTGGCCGGCGCGCGCGATACGCGCATCGCACTCATCTATTCCAACCCCAGCGCCTCCTATCTATCCGAGATGCTGGTGGGCGCGCTCGATGGCTCGCACCGCACCGCCGCGCAGCTGGTGCTCGACCGCTGGGACAATCTCAAGCCCGCGCAGGAAAAAGCCGCCGCGCAGAAACTCGCCGAGGGTATCGCCGGCGTCATCCTGCCGCCGCCGCTGTGCGAATCGAAGGCGATAGCCGCGGCCTTCGCCGCCGAAGGCGTGCCTGCCGTCGCGCTCGCGACCGGCAAGGCGCGCGAGGACGTCTCGTGCGTGCGCATCGACGACTTCAACGCGGCGCGCGAGATGACGCAGCACCTCATCGCGCAGGGCCATTCGCGCATCGCCTTCATCCGGGGCCAGCCGACCCAGACGGCCAGCAGCCAACGCCAGGCGGGCTTCGAAGCCGCCATGGAAGAAGCCGGCCACGAGGTCGACCCCGCGCTCGTGATCCAGGGATTCTTCACATACAAGTCGGGCCTCGAGGCCACCGAGAAGTTGCTGGCCCGCAAGCGCATCCCGACCGCCATCTTCGCCAGCAACGACGACATGGCCGCCGCCGCGATATCCGTCGCGCACCGGCGCGGCTTGGACGTACCGCGCGACATCTCCGTGGTCGGCTTCGACGACACGCCCATCGCGACGACGGTGTGGCCCGAACTCACCACCGTCCGCCAGCCGATCGCGGCGATGGCGGAAGCGGCCATCAACCTGCTGCTGCACAAGATCCGGCGGCCCAAGGACCGGCACGTCACGCAGCACGTGGATCACCTCGTGCCGTACGTGCTCGTGAAGCGCGATTCGGTGGCCCCGCCCCGCAAGCCTTAAGTCATCTCGCCGCGCCAGGGCCGGTTTTCGCGGGCGTGCTTGCTATCTGATACCGCTATCAATAGGCTGTCGCGACCACTCGACGGGGGGCGTTGAATGCGCACGCGAGTGGATCCAAAAAATATAATTTATTCAAGGAGATAGCGCGTGTCTCAATCGATGCCAACGGTGCCCGCCGCGGCTAATCACACAGGCCTCCTCGTCACCCTCACCATCATTGCCGCGTTGGGCGGCCTGCTGTTCGGCTACGACTCCGCCGTCATCTCCGGCGCGACCGAGTCGATCAAGATGAACTTCGTGGCGCCGATGGGCCTGGCCGAAGAAGCGCGGCTCAGCCTCGAGGGTTTCACCATCGCGGGCGCGTTGTGGGGCTGCCTCATCGGCGGCGCCATCGGCGGTGTCGTCGCGCACTATCTCGGACGCCGTGGCGGCCTGATCGTCGCCGGCGTGTTGTTCTTCGTGTCTTCGATCGGCTCGGCCTGGCCGGAGACGACCATCGGCCACCTGGGCTCGCTGCTCACGCCGCTGGTCAATGCGCTGCTGTGGTTCCTGAACCTGTTCTTCGAAGACGCGCCGTACGTGCACTTCGGCGACAACATCACCAACTTCATCGGCCACCGGCTCTTCGGCGGCATGGGCATCGGCCTCGCCTCGATGCTCGCGCCCATGTACATCGCCGAGATCGCGCCGCCGTCGAAGCGTGGCTCGCTGGTGACCTACCAGCAAATCGCCATCGTCAGCGGCATCACGGTCTCGTACTTCGTCAACTACTTCATCAAGAAGTATGGCGGCGCCGGTGACGAGAACTGGGTGCACGTCGAAGGCTGGCGCTGGATGCTGGCCTGCTGCGCCGTGCCGGCGGGCATCTTCGTGGTGCTGCTGTTCTTCGTGCCGGAAACGCCGCGTGGCCTGATGCTCAAGGGCAAGGCCGACAAGGCCAACGCCGTGCTCAAGCGGCTCGCGAGCGAGGAAGAAGCCAGGATCGTCGTCGCCGAGATCGACGCCTCGCTCAAGGAGACCAAGGGCAAGCTGCTGTCGTACGGCGGCCTGGTGATCATCGTCGGCATCCTGCTGTCGGCCTTCCAGCAGCTGGTCGGCATCAACGCGGTGCTGTACTTCGGCCCGAAGATGTTCGAGAACATGGGCTTCAAGGGTGACGCTTCGTTCGCGCAGACCGTCATCATGGGCATCGTGATGGTGGCCTTCACGCTGGTCGCGACCGTCACCGTCGACAAGTGGGGCCGCAAGCCGCTGCTGATCCTCGGCGCGATCATCATGGCGGTGACCATGATCGTGCTGGGCGTCATGTTCTACAACAACTCGATGGGCCTCGGCGCGCTGATCGTGGTCTGCATCTACATCGCGGGTTTCTCGCTGTCGTGGGGCCCGGTGGTGTGGGTGATGCTGGCCGAGATCTTCCCGAACTCGATCCGCGACAAGGCCATGGCGATTGCCGTGGCGGCGCAGTGGTTCATGAACTGGGTGGTCACGGTGACCTTCAACATCATGGAAGGCCACTCGGCGCTGGCGTCGTTCAACCACGGCTTTGCCTACTGGCTGTACGGCGGCTTCAGCGTGCTGGCCGCGTTGTTCGTCTGGAAGTTCGTCCCCGAGAGCAAGGGCGTGTCCCTGGAGGCCATGAAGACCATTTGGAAGAAGGAGCCGGTGGCGGCTGCCTGATCGACTAGTTAGACTGCGGACCCCCGTGGCACCGGCTTGCTGCCACGGGGGTCCTGTTCCAGAGAATATGCTCGAACATCTTCCCTCCGACTGGCGGCAGGCGATCCTCGTCGGCCGCATCCTGACGCGCGACGGGCCCACGCCGGTCGTCGTGGCCGAGGGCCGCGTGCGCGACGTGTCGCGCCATGCCGCCACGGTCTCGCAGCTGCTCAACGGCTGGAACGGCGACATCCCGCCCGGCACCGAGCTTGGGCCACTGGAGTCGCTCGGGCTCACGCGCCAGTTCGCCGAGCCGAAGGAAACCCGCCTGCTCTCGCCCTTCGACCTGCAATGCATCAAGGCCAGCGGCGTCACGTTCGCCATCTCGGCGATGGAGCGCGTGATCGAGGAGCGTTGCCGCGGCGACGCCAGCAAGGCCGAGGCGCTGCGCGGCAGCCTGCGCGAGCGCATCGGCGCCGACATCCGCTCGGTGAAGCCGGGATCGGACGAGGCCAGGAAACTCAAGCAGGCGCTGATCTCCGACGGCCTGTGGTCGCAGTACCTCGAGGTTGCGATCGGGCCCGACGCCGAGATCTTCACCAAGTCGCCGACGCTGTCGTCGGTGGGCTGGGGCGACTGGATTGGCGTGCGTTCGGACTCGGCCTGGAACAACCCGGAGCCCGAGATCGTGCTCGCGGTAGACAGTGCCGGGCGCATCCTCGGCGCCACGCTGGGCAACGACGTCAACCTGCGCGACATCGAGGGCCGCAGCGCCCTGCTTCTCGGCAAGGCCAAGGACAACAACGCGTCCTGCGCCATCGGGCCGTTCATCCGCATGTTCGACGGGCGCTACACGCTCGACGACGTCCGCCAGGCCGTGGTGCGGCTGGAGATCACCGGCGAAGAGGGCTTCCGGCTCGAGGGCCAGAGCTCGATGTCACAGATCAGCCGTGATCCGACCGAACTCGTCGGGCAGACCATCGGCAAGCACCACCGCTACCCCGATGGCTTTGCCTTGTTCCTGGGGACGATGTTCGCGCCCATCGTGGATCGCGGCGCCCCGGGACAGGGCTTTACCCATGTGAAAGGTGACATCGTTCGGGTATCGACCGAGAAGCTGGGAGTGCTGGAAAATAAGGTGATCACCTGCGACCAGGCACCGCCCTGGACGTTTGGCATCACCGACCTGATGCGCAACCTGGCGCGTCGCGGCCTCCTGAACTCCTGAAAGGAATCATTACCGTGAGCGAGACCAAGCAGCTTTCACATTACATCGATGGCGCATGGGTGGCCGGTTCGCCTGCCTCCGAAAGCCTCAACCCGTCCAACACCGGCGACATCGTCGCCCGCGTACCAGGCGGCGACAAGAAAGTGGTAGATAGTGCCGTCGCCGCGGCCAAGGCCGCCTTCCCGGCCTGGGCCAACGCCAGCCCCGAAGTGCGCTCGGACCTGCTCGACAAGGTCGGTTCGCTGATCATGGCGCGCGCCGACGATCTCGGCCGCCTGCTGTCGCGCGAGGAAGGCAAGACCTTCCCCGAGGGCAAGGGCGAAGTCATGCGCGCCGCGCGCATCTTCAAGTTCTTCGCCGGGGAGGCACTGCGCCGCCACGGCGTGACCGTGGATTCCACGCGTCCCGGCGTCGCGGTGGAAACCTTCCGCGAGCCGCTCGGCGTGTTCGGCATGATCACGCCGTGGAATTTCCCGATCGCCATCCCGGCCTGGAAGAGCGCGCCTGCGCTCGCCTTCGGCAACACCGTGGTCCTGAAGCCCGCTTCCCTGACGCCGGCAACGGCCGCCGCGATGACCGAAATCATCCACGAGGCTGGATTCCCCAAGGGTGTGTTCAATCTCATCCTCGGCGGCGGCGCCATGGGCGGTGCGCTGGTGGAGCATCCCGACATCGCCGGCGTGTCGTTCACCGGTGGACAGAGCACGGGTGCGGGCGTCGCCAAGGCGGCGATGTCGCACAACGCGCGCGTGCAGCTCGAGATGGGCGGCAAGAATCCGCTGGTGGTGCTCGACGACTGCGACCTCGATCGCGCGCTCCAGTGCGCGCTCGATGGCGGCTTCTTCGCCACCGGCCAGCGTTGCACGGCCTCGAGCCGCATCATCGTGACGCAGGGCATCCACGACAAGTTCATCGAAGCGCTGGCCGCGCGCGTCAAGGCGCTCAAGGTCGGCGATGCGCTCGCCGCCGAAACGCAGATGGGCCCGCTCGCCAGCCAGGCGCAGCTCGAGACCACGCTCTCGTATATCGACATCGCCACCAAGGAGGGCGGCCGCAAGGTCGTGGGTGGCGAACCGCTGAAACTCGCGACGCCCGGCTATTACGTGGCGCCGGCGCTGATCGCGGACACCAGGCTCGACATGCGCATCAACTGCGAAGAGGTATTCGGACCCGTCGCGTCGACCGTGCGCGTGAAGGATTACGACGAGGCGCTGGCCGCCGCCAACGCGGGCGAGTTCGGCCTGTCCGCCGGCATCATGACCACCTCGCTCAAGTACGCGCGCCATTTCGTGCGCAACGTGCGCGCCGGCATGGTCATGACCAACCTGCCCACGGCCGGCGTCGATTACCACGTGCCGTTCGGCGGCACCCGCAAGTCGAGTTACGGGCCGCGCGAACAGGGATTCGCCGCGGTCGAGTTCTACACACAAGTCAAAACCAGTTACACCTGGGCTTAAGGTCTCACGACAAATGACGCACGCTGTTTATCCATCCCTGGCCGGCAAGACCGTGGTCATCACGGGCGGCGGTTCCGGCATCGGCGAAGTGATGGTCGAGGGCTTCGTGCGCCAGAAGTCGAAGGTGTACTTCCTCGACGTCGCGGAGAACGAGTCGAATGCCCTCGTGACGCGGCTCGCCGACGGCGTGAAATTCATCAAGTGCGACGTGACCAGCGTCTCGTCGTTGCGCGCAGCGCTGGCCGACATCGAAGCCAAGTCCGGCCCGGTGTCGGTGCTGGTGAACAACGCCGCCAACGACGACCGCCACAAGATCGAGGAAATCACGCCGGAGTACTGGGAAAACCGCATCGCAGTGAACCTGCGGCACCTGTTCTTCGCCGCGCAGGCCGTGGCCCCCGGCATGAAGAAGGCCGGAGGAGGCTCCATCATCAACATGGGCTCGGTGTCCTGGCACCTGGCGCTGCCCGGCCTGCCGATCTACGAAACCGCCAAGGCCGGCATCGAAGGCCTGACGCGCGCGCTGGCGCGCGATCTCGGCGAGGCCGGCATCCGGGTCAATTGCGTGGTGCCCGGCGCCATCCGCACGCCACGGCAGATGAAGCTGTGGCATACGCCCGAGGAAGAGGCGAAGATCCTCGCGCAACAGTGCCTCAAGCAAAGGGTCGACCCTGTACACGTGACTGCCATGGTACTTTTCCTCGCTTCCGCCGATGCCGCCATGTGCACGGCCCACAACTACTGGGTCGACGCCGGCTACTGCTGACACGATGGCCGCAGGGTCCAAGGTCGAATGCATCTGGCCCGTCGGGGCCATTCTCGGTGAAGGACCGGTCTGGTCCGCGGCTGAACAGGCCGTCTGGTTCGTCGACATCAAAGCGCCCGCGATCCACCGCTTTCACCCCGCCACCGGCGGCAAGCAGACCTGGCCCGCCCCGGCCCGCGTGGGATTCGTGTTGCCGACCCGCGCCGGCTGGATGATCGCGGGCCTCAAGACCGGCCTGCATTCCTTCAACCCGGAAACCGGCAATTTCAACCTGCTGCACGTGGTCGAACCGCACGCGCCCGGCAACCGGCTCAACGACGGCTTCGTCGACGCCGAGGGCTTCCTGTGGTTCGGCTCCATGGACGACAACGAGGAAGACCCGAGCGGCGCGCTGTACCAGCTCGGCGACGAAGGCTGCGTGCGGCGCGATCCGGGCTACGTGGTGAGCAACGGACCGGCCGAGAGTCCGGATGGCCGGATCCTGTACCACACGGACACGCTGGCGGGCGTCATCTATGCCTTCGACCGCGCGCGCAATGGCACGTTGTCCAACAAGCGCCTGTTCGCGCGGCTGCCCGCCGGCAGCGGCTACCCCGACGGCCCCATCGTCGATGTGGAGGGCTGCCTCTGGACCGGCGTGTTCGGCGGCTGGGGACTGCGCCGCTATTCACCGGCCGGTGAACTGCTGACCACCATCGAACTACCCTGCTCCGCGGTCACCAAGGCGGCCTTCGGAGACGACGACCTCAAGACGCTTTACATCACCACCGCACACGTCGCGCTCAGCGCCGCGGAAAGAAAGACACAACCCCTTGCGGGCGGCCTGTTTCGGGCGAGAATCGACGTGCCCGGACTGCCCCAGAGAGTTGTGTCACATGGAATCTAAGCGACGTTTCCGCTCGCGCGACTGGTTCGACGATCCCAAGCACCTGGACATGGTGGCGCTCTACCTCGAGCGCTTCATGAACTACGGCCTCACGGCCGACGAGCTGCTCTCGGGCAAACCCATCATCGGCATCGCGCAGACCGGCGGCGACCTCACGCCCTGCAACCGCGTGCACCTCGACACCGTGAAGCGCGTGCGCGAAGGCATCCGCGATGCCGGCGGCGTACCCATGGAATTCCCGCTGCATCCGATCTTCGAGAACTGCCGCCGGCCCACCGCGGCGCTGGATCGCAACCTGGCCTACCTGGGCCTGGTGGAAATCCTGCACGGCTATCCCATCGACGCCGTGGTGCTGACCACCGGCTGCGACAAGACCACGCCGGCGCAGATCATGGCGGCCTCCACCGTCGACATCCCGGCCATCGTGCTCTCGGGTGGCCCCATGCTCGACGGCTGGCACGAAGGCGATCTGGTCGGCTCCGGCACGGTGATCTGGCGCTCTCGCCGCAAGCTGGCCGCGGGCCAGATCAACGAGAAGCAGTTCCTCGAGGCGGCCGCGGCCTCGGCGCCATCGCTGGGTCACTGCAACACCATGGGCACGGCCTCGACCATGAATGCCGTGGCCGAGGTGCTGGGCCTGTCGCTGCCCGGCTGCGCGGCGATTCCCGCGCCTTACCGCGAGCGCGGCCAGATCTCCTACGAGACCGGCAAACGCATCGTGGGCATGGCCTACGAAGACCTGCGGCCCTCGAAGATCCTCACGCGCCAGTCGTTCCTGAATGCCATCGCGGCCATTGCGGCGATCGGCGGCTCGACCAACGCGCAGCCGCACCTCGTGGCCATGGCGCGGCACGCAGGCATCGACATCACGCCCGAGGACTGGATGAAGTACGGACGCGACCTGCCGCTGATCGTGAACATGCAGCCCGCGGGCAAGTACCTGGGTGAACGCTTCCACCGCGCCGGCGGCGTGCCAGCCGTGCTGAGCGAGCTGCTGCGCGTGGGCAAGATCGACGGCAAGGCGCTGACCGTGACCGGCAAGACGCTGGCCGAGAACATCCAGGGCCGGCGTTCCCTGGATGCCGACGTCATCACTTCGTACGAGAAGCCCGTGCAGGAAAAAGCCGGCTTCCTCGTCCTCAAGGGAAACCTGTTCGATTTCGCGATCATGAAGACCAGCGTGATTTCGGCCGAATTCCGCAAGCGTTACCTGGGCAACGGCGACTCGTTCGAATGCCGCGCCGTGGTGTTCGATGGCTCGACGGACTACCACGAGCGCATCAACGACCCATCGCTGGGTATCGACGAGAACACTATCCTGGTCATCCGCGGCTCCGGCCCGCTGGGCTGGCCCGGCTCCGCCGAAGTGGTGAACATGCAGCCGCCGGACGCGCTGCTCAAGCGCGGCATCACCAGCCTGCCGACGCTGGGTGATGGCCGGCAGTCGGGAACCTCCGACAGCCCTTCGATCCTCAATTGCTCGCCGGAGAGCGCGGCGGGCGGCGGCCTGGCCTGGCTGCGCACCGGCGACCGCATCCGCATCGATCTCGCGGCCGGGACCTGTGACATGCTGGTGAGCGACGAGGAAATCGCGCGCCGCAAGAAGGATGGCCTGCCCCCGGTTCCGGAGAGCGCCACGCCCTGGCAGGAGTTGTACCGCTCGACCGTGGGACAACTCGACAGCGGCGCCGTCATGGAATTGGCGGTGAAGTATCGCGGCGTCGCGAAGAAGACACCGCGCCATAATCATTAACGAGAGGTTTCGATGAGTCCGATGCGCCTCACCGAGGCGAGCCTGCATGCCGCACGCTCGGGAACCGTGGTGCCCACGTACAACCGCGAGTCGACGCGCATCGGCATCGTGCACATCGGGCCCGGCGC
>DASUGK010000085.1:0-52889 GCA_036274075.1 Steroidobacteraceae bacterium
CTCGGCGATCAGCCCCAGGGCATCCGCGCGACGCATGGAGTAAGTCACCGGCTCCTCGGTCACGACCGCCGGAACGGGCGTTCCGGCTGGAACGCGCTCGGGCTTGGGGAGTTCCTCGACGGCAACCTCGAGCGCCTTCAAGACCCGCGCCCCGATCTCGGCCGGCAGCCGGCAGTTCAGCACCAGCGAGCCATCATCGTCATACCGGTACATCACGCTGCGCCCCTGCTGCTGACTGGCCTCGCGAGTCAACTCCTCGGCCTCCTTGCAGCGCCGGAACGCCCGCACCAGCCGCTCCACGTGGGACGCCGTGCCGTGCTCGGCGATCATCAGAAGGTAATCCTCGGTCTCAGCCGTCGCCACCCGCGTGATCTCCCGGACTTTGGAATAGCTCAGCTTCCCCGAGGCCATCGCCGCCGAGATCTTCGGCAAGCCCCCGAGCGCCCGCGCCACCCGCACCTTCTCCCGCGCCGCGCCCATCGCGATCCCGCACTTCCAGTTCAGCCAATGCGCGCAGGACTGGGTGGCCGAGTCCAACCACCCCGTGCGCTGGTCGAACTCCGCGATCAACACCAGCCAGCGATGGTGGGCCGCATTGATGTGACCGGCGAGGGTGCAGATCTCGGCGGCCAGTTCGTCGATGGGGCGCATGGGCGACTCCGTGTAGTTAGCTCGCACGTCACTGTGCATGCGTACAGTATACGCGCCTCGCGCCGCGAGTGCAGCGACAAATTCAAGTAGTTAGTGCGATTTCACGCACCCGCCGGAAGCTGGTTAAAACCTCTCGTCGCGCGACGGCAACGGCCACAGTCTTGTGACATTCACCAGCGCACCTGCCCGACAAGCGATGCGCTTCTGCTCTTCGGTCAACTCAAGGGTGATAGAACTGGGCAAGACGTAGTATTTCATTGCGTCGCTATCACTATAGAGCGTAAATCCTGGTCCGTCCTGCGCCAGGATGCCCTGAATCAAGTGCAAGCAACCTGGCAAATGGCACAGCAAGAGCAGTTGGCGCATCCTTGATGGCAAACGCCTTCCTCGCCTTACCGTCTGCGTCGGGTGGACACTGAGAGCTTGCGACTATCTCGTAGAGCTCGTAGTAGAGCACCGGCAGGCCGAGTGCTTCACCGCGGCCGATCACCCGCTCCAGCCAAGGCCGTCGCCAGCACGCCCACGGCCAGCGCCGCCAATGCACGCTGGCGGACGGCAGGACATATTTCACATTCACGCCTCCCGGCGCACGGGACGGTCGCCGGACCCCGATCCGATTTCCTATGATTCGCACCCATGGGTTCGGTGACTCAACTCCTCGACCAGGCACGCGCCGGCGATTCGCAGGCGCAGCAGGCATTGTTTGCGCAACTGTACGCCGAACTCGACCGCCTGGCGCGCACGCACCTCTCGCGCAACGCGCCGATGACCCTCATCGACGCGCCGGGCCTGATCCGCGAGGTCTATCTACGTCTCGGCGCGCAGGCGGGCCTGCCGGGCAGCGACCGGCGTGCCTTCCTGGCCTACGCCTCGCGCGCCATGCGCAGTGTCATCGTCGACTACCTGCGCTCGCGCGCGGCGGATCGGCGCGGCGGCGGCGTGCGGCCGTTGACGCTCACCACCGCGGTGGAAGACCAGCCGCTCACGGATCCGCAACTCGAATCCCTCGATGACGCCCTCAAGTCGCTGGAGCGCATCGATGAACGCGCGCATCGCGTGGTCGAGATGCGCTACTTCGGCGGCATGGAGATCGAGGAAATCGCGGACTTCCTGCAGGTCTCGCCCGCCACCGTCAAGCGCGACTGGCAGAAGGCGCGCGCCTACCTCATGCACGAGCTGGGAGCGGCGACCGCCGTATGACCGACGCGGCCCAGCCCGCCACCGTGCTGTGGCGTTCTGCGCTTGCGCAGGTCGACGACCTGCTGGAACGCAGCGAGAGCGATCGTGCGGCAGCCCTGGCTTCCCTGGCTGAGACACAGCCGGGTTTGCATTCCCTGGTCAGTTCGCTGCTGCGCGCCCAGGCCGACGCCGAATCGTCCGGTTTCCTGGAGCCGCGTGCGAAGGCGCCGGCGGCAGCACTGGCGGATGGTTCGTCGCTGGGACCCTATCGCATCGTTTCGCAGATCGGCGCCGGCGGCATGGGCGAAGTGTGGCTCGCGCGGCGCAGCGATGGCCTGTACGAAGGCGAAGTCGCCATCAAGACGCTGCACCCTTGGTTCGCGCGCGGCGCGTTGCGCGAGCGTTTCCTGCGCGAGGCGCAACTGTTGGGCCGCATCTCGCATCCCAACATCGCACGGCTCATCGACGCCGGCGTCAGCGACGACGGTACGCTTTACCTGGTGCTCGAGTACGTGCGCGGTGTGGCGCTCGACCAATACTGCGACGAGCACCAGCTCGACGTGCCTGAACGCCTGAAATTGTTCCAGGCCACCTGCGCGGCCGTGGCCCATGCGCATGCACACCTGATCGTGCACCGCGACTTGAAGCCGTCGAACATCCTGGTAACCGCCGAGGGCGAGGTGAAGCTGCTCGACTTCGGCGTCGCGACGCTGCTCGAAGCCGAGGCGTCGGCCGCCGCCAGCGACCTCACGCGGCTCACCGGGCGCGCGTTCACGCCGGAATTCGCGGCCCCCGAGCAATTGCGCGGCGAGGCCATCACCACGGCAACGGACGTCTACTCGCTGGGCGTGATCCTCTACCTGCTGCTCACCGGCCAGCGGCCGCATGCCTCGAGCGCGAATGGCGCCGCCCTCGAACACGCGGTGCTGAACGAGGAAGCCTCGCTGCCGAGCCGCGTGTTGCCGCGCGGCGCGGAGACGGCGCGGCGGCGGCGCGAGCTCGCCGGCGACCTCGACAACATCGTGGCGCGCGCGCTCGAGAAGCAGCCGGCGGACCGTTATACCAGCGTCACTGCGCTCGCCGCCGACATCGACCGACACCTGCGGCACCTGCCCGTGCAGGCCCGGGCTGCGAGCTGGCGTTACCGTGCCGCGAAGTTCCTGCGGCGCAACCGGCTCGCCGCCTCCATCGGTGGGCTCGCCATCGTCGCGCTGCTCGGCGGCGCGGCGGTGACGCTGTGGCAGGCAAAGGTGGCACGCGTCGAGGCACGCAAGGCCACCGCGATCCGCGACTTCCTCGTGGGTGTGTTCGAGCGCAACAGCGTCGCGCATCCCGATGGCGCCAGCGCGCGCAAGGTCACGGCCGAGGAGCTGTTGGCGCAGTCCGCGCGCCAGATCCGCACGGGCCTGGGGGATTCGCCCGAAGTGCGCCGCGAGTTGCTCGGCGTGATGGCACGCCTCTACTCCACGCTCGACCTGCAGGCGCCGGCCATCGAACTGCTCGATGAGAAACTCGCGGACGAACGCGCGACGTTCGGCGCGCAGAGCCTGCCGGTCGCGAGGACGCTCAGCGCTCTGGCCTACAGCCAGACACAGATCGGCCAATACGAAGAAGCTGAAAAGAGCGCCACGCAGTCGCTGGCCATCTTCGACGCGCTCGGTGACGAGTCCACGCTCGAACACGCCATGGCGCACAGCTCGCTCGCGCAAAGTGCGTATCGCCTGGGAAAGGGCGCGGATGCCGTGCGCGCCGGTTACGCCGCCGGCCTGGCGCTGGTCGAGAAGCATCACCCGCGCAACAAGGCGCGCATCGACATGCTCCTCGGCCTGGCACGCGCCGAGAACTATGCGCAGGACAACGAGGCCGCGGTGCGCTGGTGCGAGCAGGCCAAGGCGTTGCTGGACGCCAATGAAGTCGAAGCGGACGGCATCGTGCGCGGCAGCACCTACCAGGTGATGGGCCACATCCTCACCTGGGTGCATCGCTACGAAGAATCCGAGCAGCTCATGCAGGCCGCGATCATCGAGTACGACAAGTCCGGCGGCACCGATCACCCCTTCGCCGCCGAAGGTCGGCACGAGCTCGGCAAGACCTACATGTGGCGCGGACGTAGGACCGAGGCCAGCAAGTTGATGGGCGAAGCTCTCGCCACGCTCGAGCGTACCAAGGGACCGGACGACCCGGACCTCACCGCCCACGTGCGCAGTGACTTCGCCTCGAACCTGTACCTGCGCGGCGAATATGCCGCAGCCGAACCGCTGATGCGCAAGTCCTACGACATCATCAAGCCGCTGGGCGGCACGATGATGCCCCATGTCGAGATCAACCTCGGCCGGCTCTACACGCAGCAGGGCCGCTTCGCCGAAGCCGGCGAACACCTGCGAGGCATCGACGCGGAGGCAGCGAAGATCTTTGGTGACGGCTCCTGGATGCATGCCACGGCCCTGGCCCGTTCCGGCGAGCTGGCGCTGGCCGAAGGCCGCGACGCCGACGCCAGGCGCATCTTCACGCGCCTGTGGAGCGAGTTCGAAGAGCCTGACGATGCGCTCGCGAACAATCGCGCCGCGGCGCGCCTCGGCCTGCTGCGCCTGATGCTGGCGGAGGGTGAAATCGCCCAGGCGTGCACCCAGGCGACGGAGCTGGTGGCGGCCATTGAACGTTCGAAGGGCCGCGCCGACATGCCCGACGAGGAAGCCGCGGCGCGGATGTTGTTAGGGTCGGCCCTGCTCGCGGGCGGTGACGCCGGGGCCGCGAAGCCGCACCTCGAGGCGGCAGTGACGATGCGCGAGCGCATGGACGCGCCCGAAAGCCTGTGGCTCGCCGAGGCGCGCCTGTACCTCGCCATGGCACTGCATGCCTCCGGAGACCGTGCCGGCGCCCGCCGGCTGCTGGGCCTCGCCGAGGGCGCGTATCGCACCCAAGGCAGGGTCGGCCCGGCATACACCCGCCTGCTGGCGCAAGCCTCCCGCTCCCTCGCCCGCTGATTCATCCGGTGGCGTGAGCCGCGGCGCGCGGCGATTACGTCTTCATGCCCGGGAGAACGTCTCGGGTGGTTCCGGGCGCGGATGGGTGACCGCGCCGCCGATGACGGCCTCCCTTACGAGGACGCCGTCATGAAGAAGCTTCTGTTGCCGGCCGCGGCCGTCGCCGCGGCCCTGGCATTCCTGGAATTTCGTCAAGATCCGCCTGCAGCGCCGGACGAGCCGTATGGCAGCCTGCCGGCGCATTTCGAGCCGGCCAGCGTGGCTGGAACTTTCGTCTCGCGCGGCCGCGGCTTCGCACTGGAGCTGGGCGCCACGGGCGCACAGGTGCACCTGGCGCGCGGCACCGCTGCGGCCGAGGTGTCATTGCGGCTCGAAGCCGCCAGCCCCGCCCAGGCACGGCCCGAAAACCTGCTGCCGGGTGTCAGCAACTACTTCCTCGGCGACGATCCGCGCGCCTGGCGCACGGGCGTTCCGCACTACGAACGAGTGCGTTATGAAGACGTGTACCCCGGCGTGGACCTCGTCTACTACAGCGTCGAGGGCAAGCTCGAATACGACTTCCTGCTGGCGCCGGGCGCCGATCCCGCGCGCATCCGCATGTCCTATGACGGCGCCGATTCGGTGCGCGTCGATACCGAGGGCAACCTGCGCGTTGCGGTCGCGGGCGGTGAGCTCGTGCACTACCGGCCCGTGTCCTACCAGGTGGTGGACGGCGCACGGCGCTCGGTGCAAAGCGCGTTCCGAATCCTGCACGAGGCCGGCAAGGCGATCGTGAGCTTCGAACTCGGCGCCTACGACCCACGTCTCGCGCTCACCATCGACCCGGTGCTCAGCTACGCCACCTACCTGGGCGGCACCGATGACAACGACGAGATGGAGACGCTGGCGGTAGATAGTGCCGGCGCGTTGTACGTGGCGGGCCAGACGAACTCCATCGACTACCCGGTGACGCCTGGCGCGATCCAGCCGGCGCACAATGGCATGGGGCAGTTCGACGCCTTCGTGGCCAAGCTCAATCCCGCGGGCACGGCATTCGAATACGTCACCTACCTCGGCGGCAGCCAGAACGAGCGCGCCCACATCGTGCGCGTCGATGCCGCAGGCAATGCATACGTGGCGGGCGAGACGGATTCGGTCAACTTCCCCACCTCGGCGGGAGCGGCTCAAACTACCTCCGGCGGCGCGCAGGACGTCTTCGTCGCCAAGCTGAATCCCACCGGCACGGCACTGCTTTATTCCACCTACCTCGGCGGCGCGGGTGGTGAACCGGAGAGCACCCGCCTGGGCGGACTGGTGATCGACGCCTCGGGCGACGTCATCATCTACGGCGATACGAATTCGCTCGACTTCCCGACCTCGCCGGGCGCGCCCCAGA
Source organism: Steroidobacteraceae bacterium (assembly GCA_036274075.1). Lineage (GTDB taxonomy): Bacteria > Pseudomonadota > Gammaproteobacteria > Steroidobacterales > Steroidobacteraceae > CADEED01. The sequence goes on from DASUGK010000085.1 coordinate 6,190, forward strand.
CCACGCGCGGCAATCCCAACGCCTTGCAGTTCGACCAGGACGCCTTCCTGACGCGCATCAATGCCGACGGCACCGCGTTCGTGTTCTCGACCTACCTCGGGGGCAGCGGCTTCGAGGAAACCGGCGATCCGACGCAGGAACACACCTTGCTGGAAGTGGACGCCGCCGGCACTGCCTGGATCGCGGGCACCACCGAGTCGGCCAACTTCCCGGCGAGCGCCGGTGCCTTCGATGCGACTTTCGGCGGCGGCCTCAACGACGGCTTCGTCGCGCACATCGACACCAGCGCCGGCAGCATCCTGTACAGCACGTACATCGGCGGCGCGGGCGACGACATGGTGATGTCGCTGGATACGGATTCGGCCGGCAATGCTTATGTCGCGATCGAGACCACATCGGGAGACTTCCCCACGACGCCCGGCTCGGCGGACACGACGTACGCCGGCGGCGGCGACATCGGTGTGGTCAAGCTCAACGCCGCGGGCAGCGCGCTGGTGTACGGCACGTTGCTCGGCGACGGCGTGGCCGACACCCCGCGGGTGCTGCGCGTCGACGCCACAGGCCGCGCGTACATCGCCGGCGAGACCCGCTCGACCATCATCGCGACCCCGGGCGCCGCGGACACCACGTTCAACGGCGGCCTTTGGGATGGCTTCATCGCTCGGCTCAATGCCGCGGGCACGGCCTTCGACTACGTCACCTATGCCGGAGGCAGCGACGACGATACGCTGTGGTTCCTGGAAATCGATGCCGCCGGCAGCGCGTACGCCTTGCTCGAGGATTTCGCGGGCGACGCCTTCCTGACACCCGGCGCGCGGCCGCATGGCGGCGATTACGACGACTACTTCGTGAAGGTCAATCCCGCCGGCACGGCCTTCCTCGACGCGAGCTACTACGGCGGTGCCGGGAGTGACTACGCCACGGCCATGACCATCGACGCGCAGGAGAACGTCTATTTCGCCGGCATCACCACCTCGTCCGACTACCCGACCACGGCGGGCTCGCCGCAGCCCGTCAAGGCTGGCGCGGCCGGCGCCGACGACACCTACCTCGCGAAACTGTCCACGACGCCTGCGACCCCGGCCGCCCAGCCTGGCAACCTGCAGCTGAGCGCGTCGAACTACTCGGTGGCGGAGAACGCCGGCTTGATCGCCGTCGCCGTGACACGCAGCGGCGGCGTCGACGGCGCCGTGAGCGTGACCTGCAGCGCCGCCGCGGGTGGCGGCGACACGGCCACGGCCGGCACCGACTTCATGGTCACCACGGTCACGTTGACCTGGCCGGCAGGCGACTCCGCCAACAAGACCTGCGATGTCCCCATCACCGACGACGCCGCGGTCGAGAGCGCCGAGACTTTCACGGTCACCTTGTCGGGCGCCACGGGCGGCGCCTCGCTGGGAGCGCCGGTCACGGCCACGGTCACCATCGACGACGATGACGTCGCGCCGGTACCGCAGCCGGGCACGGTGGCGTTCGACCCCGCCAGCTACAGCCTCAACGAGAATGGCGGATCCGTCACCCTCACCCTGACGCGCACGGCAGGTGCTGACGGCGCCATCAGCGTGAGCGTCAACAGCGGTGGCGGGTCCGCCTCTTCCGGCGCCGATTACACGGCGCTGAGCCAGACCGTGAGCTGGGCCGACGGCGACAGCGCGAACAAGACCGTGAGCCTCACCGTGCTCGATGACGCCACGGACGAGCCCAACGAGACGGTGACGCTGACGCTGTCGAACGCCACGGGCGGCGCGGCGCTGGGCACGGCCACGGCCACGGTGACGATTGTCGATGACGACCTGCCGCCCGTTCCGCCAGATCCGCCGACGCAGCCCACGCAGGTGAAGGCGCGATACGGCGGTGCGATGGACGTGGTGTTGCTGGCCATGCTCACCGGGCTGCTGGGCGTCACGCTGTACGGACGGCATCGCGCCCGGCGCCGCACCACGGCCGCTCCGCTGGCCGTGGTCCTCGCTGGAACGATGCTGGCAGGCCCCGCGCCCGAAGCCCGCGCCGACGGCTGGTACGCCGGCATGCGCGTGGGCGTGGCCGAGTCCACGCAGGAGGCGAGTGACGTCGAGCGTGCGCTGGAGGCGCTGGGCCACGACGTCGAGGTGCAGGCCGAGGGCAAACAACCCGCGGTCGAGCTGTACGGCGGTTATCGATGGGCCAATGGCTTCGCCATCGAGGGCGGCGTGTTCGACCTCGGCGAATACCAGGTCGACGTGAGCGGCGAGACGGACAACGCCGCGGCGCTGCTCGCGGACACCGAATCGGTGCTGGCCGACAGCGGCCGGGGCGTGAATGTCGCGCTGGCGTGGAACTGGCGCATCGGGGAACGCTTCGAGATCACGCCGCGCATCGGTGCCTATTACTGGGAGTCGCGTCACCGCGTGGAAAGCGAGGCTGGCCGGGTCACGGACAACGAGTTCGGCGTCGACCTCATGGGCGGCGTCACCTTCGCGTGCCGGATCGACGATCACTGGTGGCTGGGCGTGGGGTACGAGTCCTGGGCGGCGAACGGCCGCAACGACCTGCGCGCCGTCACTGCCTCGCTGAGCTACCGCTTCGGCGATTGATTTCTCCCGGAGTCGGGCGAGGAACGCGGGGCGGTCGTATGCTGCCGTCCCGTTTTCCTGGCCGGAGCGACCATGGCCGACGAGGCGCCAGTACTGATCGCCGGGGGTGGACTCACGGGGCTGGCGGCGGCCTCCTTCCTCGCGCAACACGGTATCCGTTCGATCGCCGTGGAGCGCCTGAAGGAGAGCTCGCCGCTGCCGCGCGCCGCCTTCTTCCACATGCGCACCGTGGAGATGTTCCGCGAGCTGGGCATCGAGGCGCGCGTGCGCGAGGAGTCGGCCAGGGAGTTCGTTCCCGACGGCGCACTCATCGCCATGGACTGCATCTCGGGCCGCAAGCTGGCCGACATCATCTCCAACCTCAACGAGGGCGTGGACGCGGTGAGCCCCTGCCGGCGCTGGTTCCTCAACCAGCCCAGCCTCGAGCCCATCCTGCGCGAGCAGGCGCGTGCGGCCGGCGCGCAGATCCTGCAGGGCACCGAGATCGTCGGGCTGCGCCAGGATGCCTCCGGCGTGACGCTGCGCGTGCGCGGTGTCGATGGCGGCAACGAGCGTGAGCTCTCCGGCCAGTACCTCATCGCGGCCGACGGCGGCCACTCGAAGGTGCGCGAGCTGCTCGGCATCGGCTACGAGGGGCGCGGCGCGTTCTCGAAGTCTCTGACTATCTACTTCACCGCCGACCTGTCGCAGTGGCTGGGCGAGAAGGCCTGGAGCATCATCTACGTCAACAACCCGGTGTTCGCCGGGTTCTTCCGCATGAACCGCGCCGGCCGCGTGGGTTTCCTCGGCGTCAACACCATCGGCGACCCGAAGCAGGACCCCGTCGCGGCAGCCAACGCCGCCGCGGACGTGAGCGAGGCGCGCATGATCGAGCTGGTGCGCGCCGGCGTGGGCAAGCCCGACCTGCCCGTGCGCATCGACGGATACTCGCGCTGGCGCGCCACCGCCGACGTGGCGCAGAAATTCCAGGAGGGCCGTGTATTCATCATCGGCGACGCGGCTCACCTGATGCCGCCCAATGGCGGCTTCGGCGGCAATACCGGGATCCACGATGCGCACAACCTGGCCTGGAAACTGGCGCAGGTGATCCGCGGCCAGGCGCATCCGCGGCTGCTCGACACCTACGCCAGCGAGCGGCGGCCGGTGGCGCGCTTCACCGTGGAACAGGCGTTCTCGCGCTACGTGGCGCGGACCGCACCATGGCTCGCCGCGACCCAGAAAACCGACGCGCTGGCGCACGATTTCGACATCGAGATCGGCTATCTCTACGGCCGCGACCAGGTGCACGCCGATCCGCGCACCACGCGCGGCCTGCCCGGCTCACGCGTCCCTCACTACTGGCTGGAGAAGGACGGCAAGCCCGTGAGCACGCTCGATCTCGCGGGCCGCTGGCTGCTGTTCGCCGGGCCGCAGGGTGACCGCTGGCCGGCCGCGGCGCGCGAGGCCGCGGATGCCCACGCCGGATTGGGCGTGGATACCTGGCAGGTGGGACGGGATGTGAAAGACCCCGGCGGTGAGTTCACCGCCGGGGTCGGCATTTCCGCGCAGGGCGCCATCCTGGTCAGGCCGGATGGCTTCGTGGCCTGGCGCTCCGAGGCAGCGCAGCCCGATCCGGGCGCCGCGATGCGCGCGGCGTTTGCTACTTCGCTGGCTTGGGCGGCGGCTCCGGCTTGACGATGTCGAGCAGCTCGACGTCGAACACCAGCGTCGACTGGCCGGGGATGGTCGGCGGCTTGCCCTGCGGGCCGTAGGCCAGGTTGGCCGGGCACACGAGCTGCGCCTTGCCACCCACCTTCATGGTCTGCACGCCTTCGGTCCAGCAGGCAATGACGCGGTTGAGCGGGAACACGGCCGGTTCGCCACGCGCGATGGAGCTGTCGAACTCTTCGCCATTGATGAGATGGCCTGCGTAATGGACCTTCACTTCGTCGGTCGCGGCCGGCGAGGCGCCGGTGCCTTCCTGGGTGTGCTTGATGACGATGCCACTCGCGGTCTTGGTGGCGCCCGCTTCCTTGGACGCCTTGTCGAGGTAGGCATTGCCGTCGGCGAGGTTCTTCTCCGCCAGCTTCTCCATGCGCGCCACCTGCAGCGCCTGGATCTTGGGCAGGTAATCCTTGGGTTCGACGAGCGGCTTGGCGCCGCTGACGCCGTCGGCCATGCCCTTCTTCACGTGCTCCATCTCCTCGGGCGTCAGCGCGAAATCCGAGAGCTGCTTGCTCATGAACACGCCGATGGCATAGAGGGTCTTTTCGTCCTCGGTGACGGGACCTGCGTTCTTGGGCTTTTCGGGCTGCTTGTTGCAGGCGGTGAGCGCCAGGGCGCAGATGACGGCCGCGAGGGTGAAGTAGAGGGGCTTTTTCATAGGCCGGCGAGCTTAGCCTGCCTGGCGCTGCGCCGCACAGGCTTTTTGCGCCGATTAGCGCTTTTCCCACACTTCGAATGTCATGGCGCAGGCATGCCGCTCGTCGGCGGAATGCGACTCGCGCTCCACCACCACCCAGTCCCGCTCGTCCAGCGCCGGCCACATCACGTCGCCTTCGATGTTGCCGTGCACACGCGTCAGGTGGATGCGCCCGGCGCGCGGCAGCAGCGCACGGAACAGTTCCGCGCCGCCGATGACCATGATCTCGGGAACGTCCCCGGCGGCACGCAACGCGCCGTCGACGTCGTGCACCACCGTCACGCCGTCGCGCCGGTAGTTAGTGTCGCGGGTCACGACGATGTTCTGGCGCCCGGGCAGCGGCTTGCCGATGGACTCGAAGGTGCGGCGCCCCATGACCATGGGCTTGCCCATGGTGAGCCGCTTGAAGCGATTGAGGTCCTCGGGCAGGTGCCAGGGGAGCCCGTTGTCGCGGCCGATCACGCCGGAATCGGCCACCGCCACGATGAGCGTGATGATGGGCGCGCTCATACGAATCCCTCGAGCGGCCGCCGCCGGTACCAGCCGGTGAAACTCAGCCGCTCGCGCGTCGCCGGCAACACCTCGTGTTCGAAGCGCTCGGACTGGAAGGCCACCAGCCGCCCGCCGCGCGGCAGCACGTCTTCGCTCGCGCCGCCGCCGGTGTAGATGCGCAATGCCCCGCCGTCACCGGCTGCCCAGTCCTCGTTGAGGTACAGCGCCACCGAGATGGCACGCACGTCGGTGCCGGCCAGGCGGTCGACGTGGCGCGCGTAGGCCGCGCCGCTGGGATACAGCGCGAAGTGGCCCTGGAAATCCTCGAGCCCCGCCATGAGACCGCGGTTGAGCGCGATGCGCAGCTCTTCGAGCTTCGCCAGCAGTTGCTGCTCGGCGTCGAGTTCGGGCTCGGACAGCCACGCGATGAAATCGCCGCGCACTTCGGGAGCCTCGCGCTCCTGCGCGCCACGCCCGACACGCGCCTGGCGCAATCCACCCGCGGCATGCAGCGACAGGCAACGCGCCCGCAGGTCGCCCAGCAAGCCGCCAGCCACGAAGTCGTCGACGATGCCGAACCCGCGCGTCGCGAGCTGTTCGATCAGCGCGCTTATGGGGCGCGCCGGCGAGGACGTTCGCCGCGACGCTTCGACTGCGTCCGCCGGCTCTTGCGGGCCTGCGGCTTCGACCGGCGTCTCACGGCTTTCTGCTTCGGTGGCCATAACATGGTGCCGCGGCACCGGGGTGAGCCGCAGCGGCAGGCATAGATTTCGTCGACGTTCGGCGGATCGTCCTTCTCGCGCCCGATCTCGTAGTCGTAGCCCAGCTCCTCGCCCGGCGCGATGTCGCGCGTCGCGTCGATGAACACGCGGCGATGCTGGATGACCGATTCGCAGTTGCCCGCGCACTGGTGGTTGATGAAGCGCGCGTCGTTGCCGCCCACGCCGGCGTCGATGACCGTGTGCCTGTCCACGATGAACAGGAAGGTGTGGTTGTCGTTCTCGTCGTGGTCCTCGTAGCGCTTGTCCGCCGCCTCGTGCGACAGGCGCTCGCCGAGGTACTCGAGGATGCGCGTGCCCTTCGGGATGTGCGCCACGGCGAACACGCCGCGCCCGTGCACTGGCGAATTGCGCACTTCCACGAGCGGGGAAGTGACGATCGGCGGCCCGCCGGCGGTGGGTTGCGACTGGTCGTAAGCGGCGGTTTTCTTCGTGTTCGGGCGGGTCATACGGCCACGGGGGCCTTGATGGCCGGGTGATGCTGGTAGTTCACGATCTGGAAGTCTTCGAAGGTGTAGTCAAAGATGCTGGGAGGCCGCCGCGCCAGGTTCAGCTTCGGCAGCGTCAGCGGCACGCGCGACAGCTGCTCGTCGACCTGGTCGAGGTGGTTGGAATACAGGTGGCAGTCGCCGCCGGTCCAGATGAATTCGCCCGCCTCCAGATCGCACTGCTGCGCCAGCATGTGGGTCAGCAAGGCATAGGAAGCGATGTTGAACGGCACGCCGAGGAAGATGTCGGCGCTGCGCTGGTAGAGCTGGCAGCTCAGCCTGCCTTCCGAGACGTAGAACTGGAAGAAGGCATGGCAGGGCATGAGCTTCATCTGCTCCAGCTCGCCCACGTTCCAGGCGCTCACGATGATGCGGCGTGAATCCGGATTGGTGCGCAGCTGCTTCACGACTTCGAAGATCTGGTCGATGTGGCGACCATCGGGCGTGGGCCAGTTGCGCCACTGCTTGCCGTACACCGGGCCGAGTTCGCCGTTCGCGTCCGCCCACTCGTCCCAGATGGTGACGCCATGGTCGCGCAGGTACTTCGTGTTGGTGTCGCCGCGCAGGAACCACAGCAGCTCGTAGGCGATGGACTTGAAGTGCACGCGCTTGGTGGTGACCAGCGGGAACCCCGCGGCCAGGTCGAAGCGCATCTGGTAGCCGAACACCGAGAGCGTGCCGGTGCCGGTGCGATCGGCCTTGTGCGTGCCGTTGCGACGCACGTGACGCATGAATTCCAGGTATTGCTTCATGACCAGGTCTTCACGTCGGGACGCCGACGATATTGCCCGACGACCGGTTGCGGCGATAAGCCATGATCATCAGCGCGAGTCCGATGAGCAGCATGGGCAGCGTCAGCAGGATGCCCATGGTGAGCCAGCCACCCGCCAGGTAGTCGATGTGCTGGTCGGGCACGCGCCAGAACTCCACGGTAATACGCGCCAGCGAATACAGCACGAGGAACAGGCCCGAAGGTGCCAGCTGCGGGCGCGGCTTAGAGGTGTACCACCAGAGGATGACGAACAGGACCAGACCTTCGAGCGCCGCCTCGTAGAGCTGCGTGGCATGGCGCACTTCGCCGTCGACCATGAAGCCCCATGGCACGTCGGTGGGCTTGCCCCACAACTCGCCATTGATGAAGTTGCCGATGCGGCCGGCAAAGATGCCGATGCCGGGCAGCGGCGCCGCGAAGTCGAAGACATCGGCGATGTGCCGCTTGCGCCGCGCCGCGAATATCGCCAGCGCGACGAGCACGCCGATCAGGCCGCCGTGGAAGGACATGCCGCCGTCCATGACTTTGAGCGGATACCACGCGTCCTGGGCCCAGAACGACATGCCGTAGAAGAAGACATACCCCAGGCGCCCGCCGATGATGGTGCCGAGCATGCAGAAGAACATGAAGTCGTCGACGTCGGCCGGTTTCCACGTCGAGCCCGGTTTCTTCGCGCGCATTCGCGCCAGGAACCAGCCCACAGAGAAGGCGACGAGGTACATGATTCCGTACCAGTGGACCTTGAGCGGACCGAAGCTGCCGAACGGTCCAATCTCGAACGCGATCTTGTCGAAGCCGGGGTACTGGATCATGTGCGGCGTAGTTTAATTATTCGCGCGTGACGCGGCAGAAAAATGATTTGAGATAGCGCGTTTCGGGAATGGCGGGGTGGACTGGGTGATCCGGAGACTGCCCGCCGTGCTCCAAAACCTGGACGAACCGGCTGCCATGCCGCGCCGCGGACTGGATGGCGGCCACCAGGTCGTCGGCTCCCATGTGATACGAGCAGGAACACGACACCAGCAGTCCGTCACGATCGATGAGCGGCAGCGCCAGCTGGTTCAACTTGCGATAAGCCGCCTGGGCTTGCGGGGCATCCTTTTTGCGCTTGGCGAACGCCGGAGGGTCGAGGATCACGACGTCGTAACGGGCGCCCTGCTCCTGCAGCGCCTCGAGCGCATCGAAGGCGTCGTCGCGGATGGCCTCGACGCTCACGCCGTTGGCGCGCGCATTGCGCTCCACGTAGGCCAGCGCGGTGGCCGAGGAATCCACGCAGGTGGCGCTGCCCGCGCCGCCCTTGAGCGCGGTCACGGCCCAGGCGCCGACATAGCTGCACACGTCCAGCACGCGTGCGCCCGGCGGCAGGTAGCGGCGCAGCCGTTCGCGGTTGGCGGCCTGGTCGTAGAACCAGCCGGTCTTCTGTCCCTGGGCCAGTGGCGCGACGAAATCGCAGTCCTGTTCGCGCACCTTCACCTCGTCCGGCGCGCTCACGGACATCTCCAGGCCCTCGAGCTCGCGCGCGCTGGAATCGTTCTTCCAGACCACGGTGAGGTTTCCGACCACCTTGGTGAGCGCCGCTTCGATGTCGCCGCGCAGCCGGTCGATGCCTGCCGTGCCGCTCTGGGCCACCAGGATGTCGCCATAGCGATCGACCACCAGGCCCGGCAGACCATCGGACTCGCCGAACACCAGCCGGTAGTAGGGTTCGCGGTACAGACGCTCGCGCAGGGCCAGCGCCACGCGCAGCCGGTGCACGAGCAGCGACGCGTCGAGTGGATAGGCGGCGTCGCGGCCGACGATGCGCGCCGCGATCAGCGTGCGCGGATTGACGTAGGCAAACCCGAGGAACTGGTCGCGGTCGGAATGCACCTGCACGGCGGCGCCGGGCTCGAACTGCGTCAGTGGAGTCGCCTGCGTGTCGACTTCATTGCTGAATATCCACAGGTGGCCGGCGCGCAGGCGGCGGTCTTCACCGCGCTTGAGTTTGAGGACTGGGAGGGTCACGGGCGGTATTCTAGCGGGGCATGGAAAAGAATCGCCTGGCGCGGGAAACCAGCCCGTACCTGCAGCAGCACGCGGCCAATCCCGTCGACTGGTACCCGTGGGGGCAGGAAGCCCTGGAACTCGCCCGCAAGACCGGCAAGCCCATCCTGCTGTCGATCGGTTATTCGGCCTGCCACTGGTGCCACGTCATGGCGCACGAGTCCTTCGAGGACCCCGAAACGGCGGCGCTCATGAACCGCCTGTTCGTCAACATCAAGGTCGACCGCGAAGAACGGCCCGATCTCGACAAGATCTACCAGTTCGCCCACCAGGTGCTCACGCAGCGCGGCGGTGGCTGGCCGCTGACCATGTTCCTGACCCACGACGACCAGAGGCCTTTCTTCGGCGGCACGTATTTCCCGGACGAGGCGCGCTACGGCATGCCGGCCTTCGCGACCATCCTCGAGCGCGTGGCCGAGTACTACCAGGCACAGCGCGAGGAACTGCGCTCGCAGAACGATTCGCTGATGGACGTTTTCCGCGAACTCAATCCGCAACCTGCCGACCCGGCCACGACGCTGACGGCCGCGCCGCTCGGAGCGGCGCGCGAGCAGCTGGCGGCGAGTTTCGACAAGCGATTCGGCGGCTTCGGCAGTGCACCGAAGTTTCCGCATCCGGGTTCCATCGACCGGCTCATGCATCACTGGCATGCCAGCGCGGTGTCGGCGGCGCCGGATCTGCATGCGCTGTTCATGGCCACGCTGACACTGACGCGGATGGCCGATGGCGGAATCTACGACCAGCTCGGCGGCGGCTTCGCGCGTTACTCCGTCGACCAGTACTGGATGATCCCGCACTTCGAAAAGATGCTGTACGACAACGGCGCGCTGCTCGCGAGCTACTCCGAGGCAGCGCTGGCCACGGGCGATGCGCTGTTCCGGCGCATCGCCGGCGAGACCGGCGAATGGCTGTTGCGTGAACTGCAGGACGATGGCGGCGGTTTCTGGTCCGCCTACGACGCCGACTCCGAGGGCCACGAGGGCAAGTTCTACGTCTGGACGCGGGAGGAAGTGCAGTCGGCGCTCACACCCGGGGAATGGAGCGTATTCGAACCGCGCTTCGGCTTCGACCAGCCGCCGAATTTCGAAGGCGCCTGGCACCTGCACGTGTACCAGCCGCTGGACCAGGTCGCGAAGGAGCTGAAGATCGAGGCGGCCGAGGCCGAGCGGCGCCTCGATTCTGCGCGCGCCAAACTACTGCCGATCCGCAGCCGCCGCGTCTGGCCCGGGCTCGACGACAAGATCCTGACCAGCTGGAACGCGCTCGCGATCCGCGGGCTGGCCATTGCCGCGCGCGCCCTGGAACGCGCCGATTTCGCGGCGGCGGCCGGCCGGGCGCTGGATTTCCTGCGCGCGAATGCGTGGCGTCCCGGCACGGGCGGCGGCCGGCTCCTGGCCACTTCCAAGGATGGCGTCGCGCATCTCAACGCCTACCTCGACGACTACGCCTACCTCGCCAATGCGCTGGTCGAGATGCTGCAGGTCCGCTGGCGCGATGACGACGCGCGCTGGCTGCGCGAAATCCTCGACGCCATGTTGCGGCACTTCGAGGACCGCGAGCTCGGCGGCTTCTTCTTCACCTCGGACGACCACGAATCGCTGATCCACCGCACCAAGAGTTTCAGCGACGACGCCATTCCCGCCGGCAATGGCATCGCCGCCGTCGCCCTGATCCGCGCGGGATACCTGCTGGGCGAGACACGCTGGCTGGAAGCCGCGGAGCGCACGCTGCGCGCCGCCTGGCTCGCGATGAACCGCTATCCGCATGGCCACATGAGCCTGCTCGAAGCACTGGATGAATACCTGAACCCGCCCGAGATCGTGATCGTGCGCGAGCACGCCGCGGACGGCGGAAGCTGGCAGCGTGAGCTGGGCCGGCTGTACGCGCCGCGTCGACTGGTGTTCACCATCCCCGCTGATGCGAAGGAACTCGATCCCGCGCTGGCCGACAAGAAAGCCGGGCCGACGACGCGCGCCTACGTGTGCCGCGGCAGCACCTGCTCGCCCCCGGTGGAGTCCCTGCCGGACCTGGTCCGCACGGCGCAGGCGCGAGTCTGATCGGTCAACGGCGCTTCTTCTTGGCCGAGGCCAACGCTACGGCCACCGACTTTCGTGCCCAGGCCACCAGCGCCTCATTGTCTTCGATGATGTCCGCGGGAACCTGGTGATAGCCCATCGGCCCCAGCGGGCGGCTGGCGGGCGGCATGAACCGCGGCATGTTGCGCGCCTGGTATTCGGCGCAGTTGGTTTCGTCGGTCTTGAAGTACAGCGTGTCGTCGTCGATGAGGCCGAAGAACGACTCGCCGCTGTAGAGCCCCACCCCGCCGAACATGCGCCGCGAGGTGACGCTGCCGAGGGCCCCGAGCTGCTCGAGGATGAACTCGAGATACTGGGGCTGGACGCTCATGTCAGGTATCCACCACCGCGCCGAGCCGTGCCAGTTCGGCACGCAGCTCCTGCATCAGCGGCGCCGCGGTCATCGGGTCGAAGATCTTCGCGCTGGTCCAGTCGTAGGCCCAGGGATGCTGCGTGCGCAGTTTTTCCGGCTCGTCGCGGTACCGCGGGATCACGTGCGCATGCAGCGCGGGCTCGAGGTTGCCGAAGATGGCGTAGTTGATCCGCAGCGGCGAGCAGGCGCGCATCAGCGCATCGCCGAGGCGCGACATGTCGAGCAGGAACTGGCTGCGGCGTTCGCCGTCGAGCGCATTGAGGTCTGGGACCACCGGGTCCGGCAGCAGCAGCAGGTAGCCGCGCACGAATTGCTGGTGGCCGAACACCGCCCAGCCCGAGGCGCAGCGGCACAGGACGGTCGGATCGCGCCCGGCGCGCGCGTCGTTGACGCGCCTGTGGATGGCGGTTGCCAACGCGCGATCAGCCGGCCCAGGTGCGGAAACGGCCGGTGTCGAGGTGGACGAAATCGGAACGGCGGTAGTAGCCCACGCCGCCCTTCTGCGCAGCCAGCGCCAGGTCGCGCAGCGTGCTGCAGGAACAGCGATGCAGTCGCACGTCGATGGCGCGGCCTTCCATGTGCAGCGAATGCTTGGCGACGCCGCGGCTTGCCGCGGCCATCTTCGCGTTGCTCTCGGGGGAGCGGTAGCCGGAGATGATCTCGAAGCGCGGATCGCAATTCGCGGCCAGCGCGAGGTCATGCAGCTGGTCGTAGAGAGCGAGGTCGATGTCGTGCACCTGTCCATTGCGATGGTCGCGCATCAGGTTGCGCAGCTGCGCGATGGCCGCGGCGTCGTAGGCGGGCCCGCGGCGATAGACCAGTTGCAGCGCTTCGCCGGTATGCGTGTTGCGCAGCTCGATGGCGCGCTCCGCCGTTGGGGAATCGCTTACGGCTTTGCCCTCCGCCAGGACGAGGTTCGCGGCGCCGAAACCCAGGCCCGTGCCCACGGTGGTTTTCACGAATTGGCGGCGTGTCCAGAGGATATTCACAGCGAGGTGGCCACGTGATGGGGTTGAGCCGGTTTGAGTACCGGCCCAAGGATAAGGTTCCGGCCGGCGAAATTCGATGACCTAGTCGCCAAACCGCACCTCAGAACGGCAGCGGCATCACCGAGCCGGTATCACCAGGCCGCCGGTTCACCGAGATCACCGTGGCTTTCGGGAAGAAGTTGAACTCCGAGGCGCTGGCCCAGGTGTAGGCGCCCATGGCGCGCCCGACGATGAGATCGCCGGCCTTGAGGGCCGGCAGCATCAGGTTCTCGGCGATCACGTCGATGCTGTCGCAGGTGGGGCCCGCCAGCACCGACGGGAATTTCTCGTCGCTTTCCTTGAGCGACTCGACCGGGTACGTGGCGTGGTCGAAGAGCTGGCCGCTGTACGAACCGTACAGGCCGTCGTCGAGGTAGTACCACCAGTGGCCTTCGCGCTTGGCGCGGCCCATGACGGTGGCGACGCCGATGGCCGCGGGGCCGCAGATGTAGCGCCCGGGCTCGGCAATCACCCGCAGCCGTGCCGGTAGTTTGGCGAGGGCCGCGCGGATGGGCGCGCAGAACCGGCCGATGTCGGCCACCTTCTGGCCGTATTCGATGGGATAACCGCCGCCGATGTCGAGCGTGTCGAACACGCCGAGTTTCTCGCGCCTCGCCTGGGCCATGAGGCGCGCGCACACCTCGATGGCCTCGACGTGCTTGCTGGGATCGGCCGCCTGCGAGCCGACGTGGAACGACAGCCCGCGCACCGGAATGGCGAGCTTGCGCGCCAGGCGCGCCAGCTCGATGAGGTCTTCGGGATCGCAGCCGAACTTGCGCGACAGGTCGACCACCGCTCCCGGCGAGCGGAACGAGACCCGCAGCAGCAGCTCGGTCTTGTCGCGGTACGCCTCGAACTTGCGGACCTCGTCGGGGTTGTCGGCCACGAACACCTTCACGCCCAGGTGCAGCGCGTTGCGGATGTCGATGTCACGCTTGATGGGATGGGTGTGGATGCAGCGTGCCGGGTCGACGCCGAGCTGCGTGACCAGCTGCGCCTCGCCGGTGGTGGCCAGGTCTAACCACCCGCCGAGCTCGACGATGGTCTCGACCACCGCCGGGTGCGGCAGCGGTTTGAGCGCGTAGTGCAGGTCCACCCCCGGCAGCGCCTTGTGCAGCTTGCGGTACTGCTCGCGCACCCGCTGGCAGTCGACGATGAGCAGCGGCGAGCCGAATTCGGCCACCAGCCGCCGGATCTCGGGGGCGGTGAACGGGTCGATGAAACTGCGCGTCTTCTTGCGCGTACGGGTGAGCACCACTCGACTCCTGGCCGGAGGTTTCCGTCCGGAAAAGGGGCGAATTGTAGGGAAGCCGGGTGCGGGTGTCATGACGGAGTTGGCGCCCGCCCCGGACCCGTTTTGCTAAAGTGCGCCGCTCATGAATTCCGTGGCCGCCGACGTCTCCCCGACCGGAGAACTGCAGACCCTGCTCGCCAGCCGCGTCCCGCTGGTCATTATCGAAAGCCGCGAGGAAGCCCGGGTCATCGAACTGGTGCGGGATGCCGCCATGCGCGCCCAGCGGGGCCGCAACTGGGGTGTCTTCCAGTGGACGGTGACCGAGGGGCTGCTGCGCATCGACGTGAACCTGGGCGGGGCCCAGCGAACCCTGGCGCAGCCCGATCAGCTCCTGCGGCACATCAAGTCGACCACCATGCCCGGCATCTACGTGCTGCTGGACTTCCACCCCTACCTCGAGAATCCGCTGTTCGTGCGCACGCTCAAGGACATCGCGCAGGAATACGACAAGTGCGCGCGCACGCTGGTGCTCACCAGCTTCGAGATGAAACTACCGCAGGAGCTCGAGCACCTGGCGGCGCGTTTTTCGGTGAAGCTGCCGGACAAGGCCGAGCGCCATGCCATCGTGATGCGCACCGCGCGCGAGTGGTCGAGGATGCACGGCGCCATGCCGCGGGTCGACGTGCGCGCGGTGGAGAAGCTGGTCGACAACCTGGCCGGGCTGCCGCTGCACGACGTGGAACGGCTCACGCGGCAGATCGTCTTCAACGACGGCGCGCTCACCGAGGACGACCTCAAGCCGCTGCTGGCGGCCAAGTACCAGTTGCTGAACCGGGGCGGCACGTTGTCCTTCGAGCCCGACACGGCGCGATTCGCCGACGTGGGCGGCCTCAGGAACCTGCGCCGCTGGATCCTGCAGCGCAAACCCGCCTTTGACGGCAGCGCACCGGGGCTGGATCCGCCCAAGGGCGTGTTGTTGCTGGGCGTGCAGGGTTGCGGCAAGAGCCTCGCGGCGCGCGCCGCCGCCGGCGTACTCGGCGTGCCGCTGGTACGCCTGGATTTCGGGGCGTTGTACTCCAAGTGGCACGGCGAGTCGGAGAAGAACCTGCGCGAATCGCTGACCTCGGCGCAGCTGCTCGCGCCCTGCGTGTTGTGGCTGGACGAGATCGAGAAGGCCCTGTCCGCGGGGGATGGCGACAGCGGCACCTCGCGGCGCGTGCTCGGCGCCTTCCTGACCTGGCTGGCGGAACAGCGCGCCCGCGTGTTCATCGTCGCTACGGCCAATGACATCACGGCACTGCCACCGGAGCTGGTGCGCAAGGGGCGCTTCGACGAGATCTTTTTCGTCGACCTGCCCACGCCCGCCGCGCGCGCGGAGATCTTCGGGATCCACTGCAGGAAACGCGGCATCGTGCTGCCGGAAGCCGACATCAAGACGCTGGTGGCCCGCAGCGAAGGATTCTCCGGCGCGGAAATCGAACAGGCCGTGGTGTCCGCGTTGTACGCGGCGCACGCTGGCAACGGCAAGGCGGATGCGCGCCTGATCGCCGCGGAGCTGGCCGCCACGCGCCCGCTGTCGGTGGTCATGGCCGAAAGAATCGCCGAGCTGCGCGACTGGGCCGCCGACCGCACCGTCCCCGCCGATTAATGGGGACATTCCTCGTTTCCTAGCAAACGGGGACGGACCTGAAACGAGAAAGCGCCGATGCGACTGTGCGTCGCATCGGCGCTCGTTCGGTGAGGCTTGACCCCGTTTGCTAGGAAACGAGGAATGTCCCCATTACTTTTCCTGGCCGTTGGCGCCGGGGAGTTCTGCGACTTTCGCGTCGCCCAGGTATTTCGGTAGCTCGAGTCCGGCCATGGCCGCCACGTCGTGCAGCGGGGGCAGGCTCTTCACCATGCCGGCGAGAAAGTTCGCCGTGGTGCTGCCACCGCCGTTCGCGCCGGCGCCCGCGTCCCAGACCGTGACCTTGTCGATCTTGATGGCCTTGATGGCCTCGACCTGCAGCGTGACGATCTGCTCGAGCTTCTCGGTGAGCAGCAGCGTGGCCGCGGCGCGCGCATCGTTGCCCGCGCTGTGCACCAGCGCCTGGTAACCCTGCGCCTTCGCTTCCAGCACCTGCTTGATGCCCTTAGCCTCGGCTTCGTACTTGAGCAGGATGGCGTCGGCCTGGCCCTGCGCTTCGCGCCGGGTCTTCTCGGCCTCGGCTTCCGCGGCGATCGTGATCTTCTGCTTTTCGATCTGCTGCTTCACGACCTCTGCCGCCGTGAGTCGCTGCAGCTCCGCCTTGGCCTGCGCCTTCTGGATCTCGGCCTGCGCGTCGAACTGCGCGACCTGGCCGCGCTGTGAGGCCTGCGCGGCCTGCACGGTGAGCTCGGCATTGGAGGCCGCGATCAGCGCCCGCGCGCGGTTCTCACCAGCGATGGCCTCGGCTTCCTGGCTCTGCACGAAGATGCGCTTCTCGGCCTCCGCCTTCTTCTGGCCCTTGGCCGATGCTGCCTCGTTCTCCGCCACCTTGATCTGCATGTCGCGGCTGGCTTCCGTCTCGCCGATGGTGGCGAGCGTTTCCTGCTGCTGCACGTAGATACGCTTGTCGGCTTCGGCCTGCTTCTTGCCCTTCTCGGATTCGGCCACGTTCTGTGCCACCTTGATGGTGCGCTCGCGGACCTGCTCGGCTTCACCCACCGAACCCTTGCGGTCCTGGTCGGAGACGTCGATCTTGGCCTGGTTGATGGCCTCCGACGCCGCCTTCTTGCCGATGCTCTCGATGTATCCGGACTCGTCGGTGATGTCCGTGATGTTCACGTTGATCAGGTAAAGGCCGATCTTGTTGAGCTCGGGCGCGACGTTGCGCCGGATCGCATCCAGGAATTTCTCGCGGTCCTGGTTGATCTGCTCGATGGTCAGCGAGGCGACCGTCAGGCGCAGTTGGCCGAAGATGATTTCACGCGCCATGTTCTCGACGTCGTCCTGCTGCAGGTTCAGCAGGCGCTCGGCCGCGTTGTTCATGATGGTCTCTTCGGTGCTGATGCCCACCGTGAACGTGCTGGGTACGTTGACGCGGATGTTCTGCAGCGACAGCGCCTTGGTCAGCGGGATGCTGATCGTGAGCGGCGTGAGACTCATGTACGTGTAGTCCTGGAACAGCGGCCAGATGAACGAGCCGCCACCGTGGATACACTGCGCCGATTGCCCCTTGCCCACCTTGCCGTACTTGACGAGGATCTTGTCGGACGGGCAGCGCTTGTAGCGTGACGCCAGGAAGATGATGGTGAAGAACACCAGGAGCACCAGCGTGACCACTGGTACCAATGCCATCGTGAGATCCATGCGAGCTCCTCCAGCGCGCCGGCGGCGCGCAACCTAACTACGAATCAGTGCCTGTCAACGGTCGCTGGGCGCGACGACCAGCGTATTGGCCGTCACGCTTTGCACGCGTATGGGTGTTCCCGTCGGGATCGTCGAGCCATCGGCGGAGACGGCCTCGAATTCGCGCAGCCGGTTGGCGAAATTGATCTGTACGCGGCCGCCGTCCTTGCCCACGGTGAGGTACACCGAGCCTTCGCTGCCGACCGCCGCGAACAGGCTCACCGTGCCGCTGGATTGCAGGCGCAGCATGGAGCGGAAGATCTTCTGGATCAGCCACATCGAGAAGACGCCGGCTCCGATGGCGCCGACCAGGGCGAGCACCGTGCCAATCAGGGCGCCGTGATACAGCGTGTAGCCCACCACACCGAACATCGCGAAGAAGGATGAGACGCCCTGGATGGTGAGTGCCTGGAATCCGGCGTCGCTGTCGAGATGCACGTCGGTGCCGTGGTGGTCGATACCGGCGATCATCAGGATGAAGCGGAAGAGAAGAATCATTCCACCGACGATGCCACTCAGCAGGAACAACTGTTCGATGCCGTTGTGCGAAGCAAACCATTCGATCATGGCCTGTGTCCCCCGCCGGATGTTTTGTTGGTTGTCCCGGCTGTTGGGACTATATCGGGGAATTCAAGTCGTCGGGGGTCCCGAAATGACGTAGTCGCAGGCCGGAAGACGGCCGCGAAGTTCGGTGACGAGATATGACAGCGCGCGCGTCGCAGAAGCTGCCCTCCCGGCAGGCCAGTAGTTATCTGCCGCGTGCACGCCGACCGTGACGGCCCATGGCGGGTCGTAGCGGGCGGTGGGCGTGGCCGGTACCCTCGCACAGCGCCTCGCCGGATGGGGCATCGAGGGGGTCGAGTGCGGTCGATTCGTTTCAGCGGGATCCTGGTTCTCGCAGCCATGGGCGTGGCACGGGTGTGCGCCGCGGACAGCGCGTACATCATCGTCACGCAGGACCTGCCGCAGGTGAATTTCGCGGCGGCCGAGATCGAAGCGGCGCTGCGCGAGCGCCACTTCGAGATCCGGCACGACACCGCCGAACTGGCGCATCCACGGCCAGGCCGCCTCGTGGTCGTGAGCCTGTGGCCCGCGACCGACGTGGTCCTGCTGCAGAGCATGGTCCGGAAGATGCAGCCCGTCGCCGATGACATCACGGCCGAGGGTTTCAGCCTGCGGCGCATCGGTGACGCGGACTCGGCCCAGTTCCACGTGTTTGCGAAGGATCCGGGCGGCGCGATGTATGGCGGGCTCGAACTCGCCGAGCAGATCCGCGCGAAGGGCATCGGAGGCGTGACGGATACCGACCGCAATCCCTACATGTCCATGCGCGGAACCAAGTTCAACATACCGCTCGACCTGCGCACGCCGAGCTACAGCGACATGGGCGACTCCGCGCAGAAGAACATCGACACGGTGTGGGACTTCGATTTCTGGCGCGCCTACCTCGATAAGCTGGCGCGCGACCGCTACAACTTCGTCTCCCTGTGGAACCTGCATCCCTTCCCGTCGATGGTGAAGGTGCCGGAATACCCGGACGTGGCGCTGAACGACGTGTGGCGCTCGAACATCCGTTTCGACGAGGACTATTCCACGCGAACCGTCGGCATCGTCACGCCGGCGATGCTGGCCGACAAGACGGTGGTCAGGCGCCTGACCATCGAACAGAAGATCGACTTCTGGCGGCGCGTGATGCAGTACGCGAAGGACCGCAACATCGATTTCTACGTGGTCACCTGGAACATTTTCACGTACGGCGTCGACGGCAAGTACGGCATCACCGACGCGCCCGACAACCCGAAAACCGTGGAGTACTTCCGCGCCAGCGTGCGCGAGATGTTCCGCACCTATCCCCTGCTCGCCGGCATCGGCCTCACCGCCGGCGAGAACATGGGCGAAGTGAAGATGTACTCCGGCGGAGTCGATTCCTTCGACGCCAAGGAGAACTGGCTGTTCGCCACCTACGGCCAGGGCGTGCTGGATGCCGCGAAGGCGGAGCCCGGACGGCATTTCCGCCTCATCCATCGCCAGCACGAGTCGCGCGCGCAGGACATCGCGGCCACCTTCGCGCCGGTGATCGCGCTGCCCAACGTGGATTTCGACTTCAGCTTCAAGTACGCGCAGGCGCACGTGCTGTCGTCCACGACGCAGATCTTCCACCGCGGCTACCTCGAATCGCTCGGCGACCTGCGGACGCTCTGGACCCTGCGCAACGACGACGCCTTGTTGTACCGCTGGGCCGCGCCGGATTTCGTGCGTGAGTTCGTGTTGAACATCCCCTATGAAAAGTCGCGGGGTTACTACCTCGGCTCCGACATGTGGGTGTGGGGTCGCGAGTTCCTGTCGCAGGCTCCAGGCACCCGGCGCCAGCTCGAGGTGGAGAAACACTGGCTGCACTTCCTGCTCTGGGGCCGGCTCGGTTACGACCCGACCCTCGATGACACGCGGATCGCGCAGCTCGTCTCGCAGCGCTTTCCGGGGGTCGACGGCGCGAAGCTCCTCGAGGGCTGGCAACACGCCTCGATGATCTATCCGGAGGTCACCGGCTTTCACTGGGCGGATTTCGATTTCCAGTGGTACATCGAAGCCTGCCGCAGCCGCCCCGGGCCGGCGAGAACGGAAAGCGGCTTCCACAGCGTGGAGACCTTCATCACGCAGAAGGTCCACCCGGGCACCGGCAACCTGGCCATCCCCGCCTACGTCGCCGCCGTACTGAAAGGCGAGACGCCGGTCGGCACCACGCCCTTGCAGGTCGCGGATCGCATCGACGCGCATGCATCCGCTGCCCTGGCGGCGTTGAAGCAATTGCCGAAAAACCCGAAGTCCAACGGCCAGGAATTCCTCGCCACGATCAGCGACGTGTCGAGCATGTCGACACTGGGCCAGTACTACGCGGCCAAGATCCGCGGCGCGACGCAGCTCGCGCTGTATCGCGCGTCGCGCGACGTTCGGCACCAGCAGGCCGCCATCGACCATCTGCAGAAGGCCGCCGGCTTCTGGAGCACGTATGCGAAACGCGCCACGTCGAAGTACGGACCGGGCTTCTGGACCAACCGGGTCGGGCACGTCGACTGGGAAGAACTCGGCCGCGAGGTGCTGCACGACGTGGAAATCGCACGCGCACCGCTACCGTAGCCGGGAGCGGCGCGGCCAGTGCGCAGGACGCCACTGACATATTGCGAAACACGCCCGGCGCGCGGGAAAACCGCCTCCGAACCTGAACAACCTGAACGAAAAACGTTCAGCGTCCGCTCAGCAATCCAGACAGATACTGGCCCCGTAACGGATCGATGGCGATCCGCTAAGGAGATCCAGATGAAACGCCCAGTGACTTTCTTGCTCGCGGCTTCGATGCTGATCAGCGCCTCCGCATTCGCGGATGGAATGTCGCGCGTGTCGCAGAAGAAGATCGCGCAGGTCGTCGCCAGCAGCCACGGCGGCAATCATGGTGGAGATCACCGTGGCGGCAGCCACCGCGGCGGTGGCAACCACGGCGGTGGCAACCACGGTGGTGGCAACCACGGTGGTGGTAACCACGGTGGTGGCAACCATGGCGGTGGTAACCATGGTGGCGGCAACCATGGCGGTGGCAGTAACCATGGTGGCGGCAACAACCACGGCGGTGGCGATCACCACGGTGGCGGCAACCACGGCGGTGGCGGCAATCACCAGGGTGACCACGGACGCCGCGACGACCGTCATGACTGGAATCGTCGCGACAACCACCGTCGCGACGACAACCGCTACCACGGGAACAACAACAACCACCGCTGGGACCGTTATCGCAGCGACTGGAACCGTCATCCGCACTACTGGGACAACCGCCGCCACGATCGCGTCGACCACGCCCGCTACCGTTACCACTACGGCAGCTACCATGCGCCGCGCGGCTACTACCACCGCGTCTGGCACCGCGGTGACCGCCTGCCCCACGGCTGGTATGCCCGCCCGTACGTGGTCTACAACTACGCGCCGTACCGGCTCTATGCGCCGCCGTACGGGTACCACTGGGTGCGCGTGGGTGACGATGTGTTGCTGACCGCGATCGCCACCGGCGTGGTCCTCGACGTCATCTACAACATCTGGTTCTAGAACGTCCTTCGAATACCCGAGCTAGCGGGATCGCCGGCGCCCAGGAAGGGATTCCTGGGCGCCGATGTCTTTAGGGGCCGCAGTTGATGCACACTGCGCGCATGTCCGAACGCCTCGACGCCATCGAAGAGAAAGTCGCCTTCCTGGAACGCGCGGTGGCCGAACTCAGCGACGTGGTGGCGCGCCAGCAGAAGGACCTGGAACGCGCGCTGGAGCGCAACCAGCACCTGTCCGACAAGCTGGCCGCGATCGAATCGGATTTCGGGCCGAGCGCCACGGCCTACGAGAAGCCGCCGCACTACTGAGCGGTCAGTTCCCCGGAGACTTCACGAATTTCAGGGTGAGCTCGAGTGCATCGAGCGCGCCGGGCAGCAGGATTTCGCCGCGCGGCAGGTCATCGCGCTTCTGGCCCTGGTTGCCGAGCACGAAATCGTGGTAGCCGTGCTCGTAGATTTCCAGGCGCACGCTCTTGCCATGGCGCGCCAGCTCGTCGTGCAGCGCAGTGCCCATGGGCAGCAGGCGGTCTTCCGTGCCCACGATGATGAGCACCGGCATGCGGATGGGCACGATGTTCTCTTTCGAGATCACCGGGTCGGGCTTCATGGCCGAGAAGTCCGGCCGTGAACCGTCCGGGTTCAGCTGGTAGCCGAGGAACCAGATCGGCGCGGGCGCGCCGGCCACCACCGCGTGCAGCGTGGGCACGCGTGAAGCCAGGAACATCACGAGATTGCCGCCGAGGCTCACGCCGTAGACGCTCACCTCGCTGCGTTTCACGTACGGCAGGTTCTGCACGTAGTCGACCACGGTGATGCCATCGTCGATGGCGGTGACGGCGCCGGTCGAGGATGGCGTGTTCACGAGATTCCATGGACCGCCGCGATAGTCGGCGACCACGACCACGTAGCCTTCCTGCAGGAACCGCTCCCACACGGGGCCGCCGTGATCACCGCGCGACCAGCCCACGAGCTGGTCCATGCCGCGCCCGCCGGGTGCGCCGTGGAACATGATCAGCGCAGGGAACGGCCCGTTGCCTTTCGGCTTGCGCACCGCGGCAGCGATGTACACGCCGTCCTTGGCCTTGATCCAGGTCTGCATCACCGGCGAGTCGGTTTCGCTCACCACGTGGATGTACTGCTTGTCGGGCACTGCTTCGTTGCTGCCCGAATGGCGCGTGATTTCGGCGTGAGCCAGCGACGCGGCGCACGCGAGCACGAGGATTAGCAGTACGCGATCGATCACGGCAGAACGCTGAAGCCGCCCGTCTCGGCGAACTGGTCCGATTCCGCGGTGCTGCCCACGGAAGCACCGCGGCTCAGGCGATCGCGGATCGCAGTCCACTTTTCCTCGGTGGGCACATCCTGCACGAGGATCTGCTCGCAGCCCGCCTTGTCCAGCGCCCGCAAGTTGGAATACAGGTCGTGGGCGTAGGAGTCGGGCCGCCGGCCGGCGTTGATCCAGGTGACCGAGGGATAGGTCCGAAGCGGCAGGCGCATGGCGAGCACGGCCACGCGGCGGCCGCCTTCGGACAGCGTCTCGGCGCGCTTGTCGATCTCGTCCACGGGCACGATGCTCATGGGCGTCATGGGCGCGTAGTGGCTCACCTTGCTTCCCGGCACGCGCGGCGCACTGGGCGCCGCGCCGACGATCACGTCGCCGACCACTTCCTTGAGCTGCGAGTAAGTGATGTAGCCCGGGCGCAGCAGCCGCACCTGTTCGCCGTCGAAACTGACGATGGTCGACTCCAGGCCGATCTGGCTCTCGCCGCCGTCGAGCACCACGCGCACGGCATCGCCGAATTCCTCGCGCACGTGTTCGGCGCGCGTCGGGCTCACGCGCCCGAACCGGTTTGCCGACGGGGCCGCGATGCCGCCGCCGAAGGCCGTGAGCAGCTGCTGGGCCATGGGATGCGAGGGCACGCGGATCGCCACCGTGTCCTGCCCGCCGGTGACCACGTCGTGCACGTTTTCCGAGCGCGGCAGGACCATCGTGAGCGGCCCCGGCCAGAACCGCGCGGCGAGCTTCTGCGCGGCCTCGGGCACCTCGCGCGACCAGCGGTGGAGGTACTTCGGGTTGTCCAGGTGGACGATGACCGGGTGGTCCGCAGGCCGCTCCTTCAATTCGAAGATGCGGCGCACCGCGGCCGGGTTCTGCGCATTGGCGCCCAGCCCGTAGACGGTCTCCGTGGGAAAGGCAACCAGCTCGCCGTCACGCAGCGCGGTGACGGCGTTTTCCAGTTCCTTGAGGGTGGCTCGGACGACGCGGACCATAGGTTGCCCGCATTCTACTCAAGATCGCGCCGCTCCCAGCCTTCCGCTGTCCGATTGAGCTCGTAGGTAGGCCAGTAGTGTTGATCCAGTTTAAGAGTGATCACTTCCGGAGCGTTGTTCCACGTGATGGTGCGCAACCGGATGGCCGAACGGTCGGGTCTTCCCGACACCACCTTGAGAAATGCGTCGAGATCTGGTGTGGGGACGCCATCCACCTCGACGATGCGGCGGCCGGGGAACAGCCCGTAACGCGTCGCCGGCGAGCCGTAGGAGAAATAGCCGACATAGACGCCCTCGGGCGGAATTCCCCGCTGGGCGATCATCGCGCGGTGCGGGGCCTGCAGCGTCGCGCCGGCCCACAGGACGATGCGGTCGATGTCGAGGCCGGTAAGTGCCGCCGTCGGCAGCGGTACGATCTTCTCTTCGCCATCGCGCCACACCGTGACGTTCACTTCCGGCTTGTCCGCGACCGCCAGCTCCACCTCGCGGAACCGGGTCACCACCTTCTCGTCGATGGCCAGCAGCAAGTCGCCCTGCTTGAGGCGTCCCACGGCCGGCGAACCGCCCACCAGCCTCACGATGGACAGCACCTGGCGCTGGTTGGGGCTCGCGACTTCGAGCTTCTTGACCCAGGGATCGGGCAGGCCCAGGCGCCGCGCAACCGCCAGCGGCTGCGGCACGAGCTCGGCCTCGAGCGAATACACCGGCTGCTTCGTCTGCACGCGCCGGAGCATGTCCTGCACGATGCCGATGGCCACGCCGCGATTTTCCTGCTGCAGCTCGCGGCCGCTCTCCCAGGCGAAACTGGACCACAAGCCCACCACGGCGCCGGAACCTTCGAGTATCACGCCGTCGAAGTCCGACGGGCCGTTCACGAGCTGGATGGTCTCGAGATTGCTCTCGCGGAACTGCATGGTGCGCGACAGCGGCAACTGGATCGGCGACAACGATGCCACCTGGGTGGAGCGCACGTTGATCTCCCCGTCCGCCTTCAGGCCGACCACCATCAGTGATTCACCCGACACGATGCGCCGGTCCGCCAGCCGCGCACTTTTCACCGGCGTGTTGCCGATGAGCTTGGGGTCGTAACTGACGATGGCGAGGTTGTGCAGCGGGTGCACGAATTCGACCTTGCCCGGAATCTCGAGCGTCCCGGCGAACGTGATGCGCACGTCACCCATGGACACGGGCACGGTATTGCGGTCCACGACCACGAGCCCGCGCGCCGCGTCGACCACGAGGCCGGTGCCGCGGTAGTTGCGCTCCGTGATGCCCGACACCGAGTACGGCATGTCGAAGCCCACGCCGACCAGCGACGCCGCCACCGCCGCGGCGCGTTCGTCCTCGGGCTTGGAGAAGCGCGTGGACCCGCCGGTCTCGGGCTTGGCCGCGCCCAGCGCGGGCAAGGGGGCACACTGCCACAGGCCAGCGGCGTCGTCGCGCAGGCAATGCCGCGCCGGGAACCAGCGCCGGTCCATGCGCGCGCTGCGCACGCTGGAGCCGTTGGGATCGTCGACGGTGGAGTAACGCACCGTGAAGCGCTCGCCATCGGCGAGGCCAGTGACCACGGCCTCGAAGGCCGCGAGGTTCGGCGTGGGCTTGCCGTTGGCGCTGGCGATCACCGCGCCGCGCGGCACGCCGGCCGCGCCGAAGATGTACCCCGGGTTGGCCACGTACACGCCGCTCACGGCGACGTTGAAGTGCCGTGCCATCTGGTAGGACACGGTGTGCACCACGGCGTCGCCGAATTCGAGATACGCCGACGGCGTGATGGCATGCAGGTCGCCCACGGCAATGGTGGCCTTCACGGGCGTGCCGCCGCGCTCGAGCTCCAGCTCGATGGAGCCGCCGACATTTTCGTCGGTCACCTCTTCCAGCGGCTCGAACTCCGCCATCAGCTTGCCGTTGATGCGCACCAGCACGTCGCCGGGCTGCAGCGTGCCGTCCGCGGGCCCGCCCGGCAGCACCTCGTTCACCACCAGCATGCCGGTGAGCGCCGGGAAGGCCTTGCGTGCGGCTTCCTCGGTCTTCTCGGTGAGCCCGAGGCGGCGCAGCTCGTCGTAGGGCGTGTACTTGAACACCACTTCCAGCGCGCCGCGCGACACGGACCTGCCGGACTGGATGAGCTCGAGGGCACGCTTCACGCGGCCCAGCGGCAGATAGAAGCTCGAGGCATTGCCGGTGGCGCCGCCCGCATTGAGCGCGACCACGCGTCCCTGGATGTCGATGACCGGCGATCCCGACGAGCCGCCCGAGGTGCCCGAGGCCGCCTGCAGGTAGAAGGTGTTGAAGTCGTTGTACTTGCCGATGCCGTATTCGGGCGCGTCGCGGTCGAGCTTGGCGAGAGTGCCCGCGAGGATGGAGAGCTGCTCGCCGGCATTGTTGCCGATCACGCGGATCTCGCGGCCGATCTGCGCGCCGTCCGGGTACAGCGGCAGCGAACGCGGCCGGATGAAGCGCAGCTTCTTCGGGTCGTAGCGGTAGATGCCGAAGTCGTGGATGGGATCGCGGTACACCGGGTAGAGCTGCACCTCCTCGCGGTTGAGGAAAGTGGCCTCGGCGGTGACCGGGCCCGGCGTGACCACGTGGCGATTGGTGAGGATGAGCCCGCGATCCGCGTCCACCACGAAGCCGGTGGCCTGCGACGACGAATTCCACTCGGTGTCGAAGGCACGCGTCTGGTCGATCTCGATGGCGACCACGCTCTCGGCCACGCGCGCCAGCGTGCCGCGCCAGGCGGCGCTTTCGCCCTCGCTCTGAGGGATCGCGGCCTGGGCCGCGGTGGATTGCGAGGCGATCTGGGGCGACGCGTTCTGCGAAAACGCCGGGGCAAGGAAGATCAGGCCGAACAGGGCGACGCAAAAACGCATGCAGTGTCCTTCGAGTAGTTAGTGGCCCTGGATCAATGGATCAGGGCCACAGGATGAGCAACCAGACCACGGCCAGCAGCAACAGCGACATGAGCACCGCCGCCGAGCCGATGTCCTTGGCCAGGCCGGAAAGCTTGTGGCGCTCGATCCCGATGCGGTCGATCGTCGCCTCGATGGCGCTGTTGATCAGCTCCACCACCAGCACCAGGAACATGGGTGCGATCAGCAACGCGCGCTCCACGCCGTCGTGACCTAACCACAATCCCAACGGGATGACCACGACCGCGAGGGCGAGTTCCTGGCGGAATGCCGCCTCCTCGCGGAAGGCCCCGGCCAGCCCCTGCCAGCTCACGCGCATGGCCTTGAGAATGCGGGATATCCCGGTCGGCTTGAGCCGGTCGACCGATTCGTTCATGCCCCGGATATTATCAGCCCGCTATTTTCAGGGCTCGCGCCCCGCCCGGGGCCGCGCTACGCGGCGGCGGGTTTCCAGGTGAGATCGAGCTGACGCGCCGCGCGCACGTCGTCGAGCCGCCGCACGGTCATGGTGTGTGGCGCGGACTTGACGAATTCGGCCTGCGATTCCGCCTCTTTCTGGATGGCTATCATGGCGTCGATGAAGCCATCGAGCGCTTCCCTGCTCTCCGTCTCGGTGGGCTCGATGAGCAGGCACTCGGGCACGAGCAGCGGGAAATACGTCGTGGGCGCGTGGAAGCCGTAGTCCAGCAGCCGCTTGGCGAAATCCATCGCCGTGACACCGAGGTCGCGCGCCTGCTTCTTCGCCGTGATGATGAACTCATGGCTGGCGCGGCGGTTGGGGTATGCCGGGTCGAAGCCGGCCTTCGCGAGGCGGGCCATCAGATAGTTGGCGTTCAACGTGGCGAATTCTCCTACGCGGTGCATGCCCTCGCGGCCCAGCATGCGCATATATATGTATGCGCGCAGCAGCACGCCGGCATTGCCCATGAAGGCCGACAGACGGCCGATGGACTGCGGCAGGTCCTTCTCGGTGAGCCAGCGGTACTTGTCGCCTTCCTTGCCCACCACTGGGATGGGCATGAACGGCAGCAGGCGCGCGCCCACGCCGACCGCGCCCGCGCCGGGCCCGCCGCCGCCGTGCGGCGTGGAGAAGGTCTTGTGCAGGTTCATGTGGATGACGTCGAAGCCCATGTCGCCCGGACGCACCTTGCCCAGGATGGCGTTGAGGTTGGCGCCGTCGTAATACAACAGGCCACCCGCATCGTGGACGATCTTCGCCACTTCCTTGATGCGGCGTTCGAACACGCCGCAGGTGGACGGATTGGTCAGCATGATGCCGGCGGTGTTCGGACCCACCGCGGCCTTGAGTGCCTCGACGTCGACGTCGCCGTCGTCGTTGACCGGGATCTCCTTCACCACGCAGCCACACATGGTGGCCGTGGCGGGGTTGGTGCCGTGCGCCGCGATGGGCACGATGATCTCGTTGCGCGCCAGGTCGCCGCGCGCGCGGTGGTACGCGCGGATCATCGCGACACCGGCGAATTCGCCGTGCGCGCCGGCCATGGGCGAGAGCGCGACGCCCTGCATGCCCGTGACTTCCTTCAGCATCTCCTGCAGCTCGAACATGCAGGCGAGGAAACCCTGGCCGGTGGATTCCGGCGCGAGCGGATGGCGGTTCAGGAACCCCGGGAGCATCGCGTACTGGTTACACGCCTTGGGGTTGTACTTCATCGTGCACGAACCCAGCGGGTAGAAATGCGTGTCGATGGAGAAGTTGAGCTGCGACAGCCGCGTGAAGTGGCGCACCACTTCGAGCTCGCTGACTTCCGGCAGCAGCGGCGCCTTCCTGCGGCGCAGGTTCTCCGGGATGTCGGACGCGACCTCGTTGGGCGTCTCCGGCTCCGTGGGCCACTGGCCGTACGAGCCGCGCTTCGGGCGCGAGTATTCGAAGATGATCCTTTCGGGATGTTTGAGCATTGCCATGGGAGTTCTCTGCCTCAGGCGGCGCGCACGGCGGCCTTCAGGGTTTCGGTCAGCGCATCGGCGTAGGCCTTGATGTCGGCCGCGGTGCGCGTCTCGGTGGCGCATACGAGAAGGGCATGGCCGAGCTCGGGGTAATCGCTGGACAGGTCGTAGCCGCCGACCACGCCGCGGCGCGCGAGCTCGGCGAGCACCGGCGCCACCGGGCGGTCCAGCTGCAGCACCGCCTCGTGGAAACGCGGCCGGTCGAAGGCCAGCTTCACGCCCTTCACGCGCGTGAGCGCCGCCACCAGTTCCTGCGTGGCGCGATGGCATTCGTTCGCGACGCGCGCCAGTCCCTCCGGGCCCAGCAGGCTGAGATAGATGGTGGCCGCCGTCACCAGCAGTCCCTGGTTGGTGCAGATGTTCGACGTGGCCTTGCCGCGGCGGATGTGCTGCTCGCGCGCCTGCAAGGTGAGCGCGAAGCCCTGCTTGCCGTTGGTGTCGACGGTGCGGCCGACGATGCGGCCGGGCATCTGGCGCACGTATTCCATCCGGGTCGTGAGGAAGCCCGCGTACGGACCGCCCGATGACAGCGGCACGCCCAGCGGCTGGCAGTCGCCGCAGGCGATGTCGGCACCCTTGGTGCCCCACTCGCCCGGCGGCTTGAGGATGCCGAGCGACGTCGGGTTCACCGAGGCGATGACCATGATGTTGTTGGCATGCGCCCAGTCGGTGATGGCGTCGACATCCTCGAGCACGCCGAAGAAGTTCGGCTGCTGGATCACGATGGCGGTGACGTCTTCGCCGGCGTACTTCTCGAGATCGGCCAGCGCCAGGAAACCCTTCGGGCAAGGCACTTCCTCGAAGCGCACGCCCTGCCCGCTGGCCGTGGACACGGCCACCTTGCGGTAGTTGGGATGCAGCGTGGTGGGCACCAGGATGCGTTGCGAGCGGGATTTGCGGTGTGCGCGGATGGCCATCAGCGAGGCCTCCGCCACGGCCGAACCGCCGTCGTACAGCGAGGCGTTCGAGACTTCCATGCCGGTCAGCGAGGAAATCATGGTCTGGTATTCGTAGATGAGCTGCAGCGTGCCCTGCGAAGCCTCGGCCTGGTAGGGCGTGTAGGCGCTGTAGAACTCGCCGCGCGTGGTCACCGCCCAGATCGCGGACGGGATGTGGTGCTCGTAGGCGCCGGCGCCGATGAAATTGAGCGGCGTGCCGTCCTGCGCGGCGCGCGCCGACATGAGGCGCCCGACCTGCATTTCGTTGAGCGCGTCCGGGATGCCGGCCAGCGACTCGATGCGCAGGTCCTTCGGGATCTCGTCGAACAGGTCGTCGATCTTCTTCGCGCCGATGGCGGCGAGCATCTGCTCGACGTCTTCGGGGGTGTGCGGATTGAATGGCATGGATCAGCCCTCCGCGGCGAGATGCGCCTGGTATTCGGCCGCGGACAGCAGGCCCTGCGGCGCGCCATTCGGCTTCAGGCGCGCGATCCAGCCCGCGCCGTAAGGTTCGGAGTTGATGAGCTCGGGCTGGCTGCCGAGCGCGGAATTGCCTTCCACCACGGCGCCCGCGATGGGCGCGTACACGTCCGAGGCCGCCTTGACGGACTCCACCACCGCGAAGGCGTCGCCGGCCTTGAGGCTCTTGCCGGCCTCGGGCACCTCGACGAACACGAGGTCACCGAGGGCACCCTGCGCGTGGTCGGTGATCCCGACTTCGACGTTGCCGTCGGCCAGCGTGCGGACCCACTCGTGTGACTTGGTGTACTTGAGATCGGCGGGAATGTTGCTCATGGAAAATGCTCCGTTGGAATTCTTCAGGAAACCAGGACCTGGCCCTTGCGGACGAATGGCGCCTTGACGACGCGTGCGTTGAGTAGCTTGCCGCGGACGTCGACCTGCACCGTGGCGCCGGTGTCGCGCGCAACGCGAGCGAGCGCAATGGACTTCTCCATCGTCGGCGAAAACGTGCCGCTGGTTATTTCGCCAATTTCCCTGGCGCCTTCACCTGCCGCGGCAATCACCTTCTGGTGGCCGCGAAGCACGCCGCGGTCGTCGAGCACGAGCGCGACGAATTTCTTCCTCAGGCCGGCGGCCTTGAGCTGCTCGAGTGCCTTGCGCCCGATGAAATCGCGCGCCGGATCGTCGAAGGACACGGTCCAGGCGAGACCGGACTCGAGCGGGTTCTGGCTCTCGTCCATGTCGTTGCCGTAGAGGTTCATGGCCGCCTCGAGGCGCAGCGTGTCGCGTGCCCCGAGGCCGGCGGATTTGACGCCGCGCGTGTTGAGTTCGCGCCACGTGCGCGCCGCGTCCGCGGCGGGCAGCATGATCTCGAAGCCGTCTTCACCCGTGTAGCCCGTGCGCGCCACGAACCAGGCGCCGAGCTGGCGGCCGGAGAACACCTCGAGCGCCAGCGCCGCGTCACGATGTTCCGCGGGCAGCAGCTCCGCGACTTTCGCGCGCGCGTTCGGGCCCTGCACGGCGAGCATGGCGAGATCGGCGCGCTCGGTGAGCTCGATGCCGTAGGGCGCGGCCACCTTGCGCATCCAGGCCAGGTCCTTGTCGCGCGTGCCGGCGTTGACGACGATGCGGAAGAAGGACTCGTCGATGTAGTACACGATGAGATCGTCGATGACGCCGCCCGCGTCGTTCAGCATGCAGCTGTAGAGCGCCTTGCCGGAGGTCTTCAGCTTGGCGACGTCGTTGGCGATGAGCTTGGAGAGGAACCGGCGTACGTTGGCGCCGCGCGCGTCGATCACGCACATGTGCGACACGTCGAAGATGCCGGCGTCGCGGCGCACCGCGTGGTGCTCCTCGATCTGCGAGCCGTAGTTGACCGGCATGTCCCAGCCGCCGAAATCCACCATGCGGGCGCCCAGTTCGACATGCAGGTCGTAGAGCGGTGTGCGTCTGCCCAAGAACTTCTCCTCGGCACAACCGCGGCTGCGTGCCAATAAAAAAAGGCGGTGGGAGGATCTTCCCCCCACCGCCCCTCTGTCCTTGAACCTGAGAGATCGGGCCGGCGCCGTTCGCGACGCCTGCCGCACCCCTTCGGTGGATGAACCCGTCTGCCGGGTCATCGCTCTCCAGAGCCCGCCTTCAAACCCTGCCGTTCTTTTGCCTGAGCGTTTCCGGGCGGAAACTTGCGCCTTCGGCGCCCTCGAAAGAGGGTCTCTCGGACAGAGTCTGGTCAATTGGCGAGCGGGTGGCATGATAGCAGCCCCTTTCCGGACCGACGAGCAGGACTTCATGAAAACGCGCCGCACCACGCTGCGAATTCTCCTGGTTGCGGCGGCCCTGGCGGCCTCCGGCACCTCCGTGGGGGCCGACGATGCGCGCACCGCCGCGCTCAGGGCCGCGGAGATCAAGCGCTTCGAAGCCAATGTGAATGCCGACGCCAAGGCGCTCGGCCAGCTGCTCGACGACGGCCTCGAATACGTGCATTCCAACGGCGAGCTCGACAGCAAGCAGTCTTTCATCGAATCCCTGGTCAGCGGCCGGCGCGACTACGCCAGGACCGAGGCCGACATCGAGACCATCCGCATCCATGGCGACGTGGCCATCATCCGCGGCAAGGCCAAGGTCACCGTCGTCGATGGCAGCACTTCGCGCGACCTGCACCTGGGCTACACCGACGTCTGGCTGTGGAAGGACGGCCGCTGGCAGATGACGGCCTGGCGCTCCGTGCGCCTGCCGGATTCGCCGGTCAAGTAGTTAGGAATCGCCGGTCCGCAGCCGTAGCGCATGATTCATCCGCGTCGCAAAACCCTGGCTGTCAAGGTGGGCCGAGTCACCGTCGGCGGCCCCGCTCCCATCGTCGTGCAGTCGATGACCAACACGGACACGGCCGACGTCGAGGGCACCGCGCAGCAGATCAAGGCGCTGGCGCGCGCCGGCTCCGAGCTGGTGCGCATCACGGTCAACGAAGCCGACGCCGCGGCGGCGGTGGCGCCGATCCGTGACCGGCTGGCGCAGATGGGCGTCGAGGTGCCCATCATCGGCGACTTCCATTTCAACGGTCACAAGCTGCTGCGCGAGCATCCCGAGTGCGCGGCGGCGCTGGCCAAGTACCGCATCAACCCGGGCAACGTCGGGCGCGGCAGCAAGCGCGACCCGCAGTTCGCCGAGATGATCGAGCTGGCCTGCAAGTACCAGAAGCCCGTGCGCATCGGGGTGAACTGGGGCTCGCTCGACCAGGACCTGCTCACGCGCATGATGGACGAGAACAACTCACGGGCCGAGCCGCTGTCGGCGCAGGAGATCATGCGCGAAGCCGTGGTCGCCTCGGCGCTCCAGAGCGCGGCCAAAGCGGTCGAGCTCGGCCTGCCGCGCGACCACATCATCCTGTCGGCCAAGGTGTCGGGCGTGCAGGACCTGATCGCGATCTATCGCCGCCTCGCCGAACGCTGCGACTGGCCGTTGCACCTCGGGCTCACCGAGGCCGGCATGGGCAGCAAGGGCATCGTCGCCTCCACGGCCGGCATGGCGGTGCTGCTGCAGGAAGGCATCGGCGACACCATCCGCGTCTCGCTGACACCCGAGCCCGGCGGCGACCGCACCAACGAAGTGATCGTCGCGCAGGAAATCCTGCAGACCATGGGACTGCGGTCGTTCATCCCCATGGTCGTGGCCTGCCCCGGCTGCGGCCGCACCACCAGCACTTATTTCCAGGAGCTGGCGCAGTCGATCCAGTCCCACATCCGCCACCGCATGCCGGAATGGCGCAAGTCCTACGACGGTGTGGAGGACATGACGGTTGCAGTCATGGGCTGCGTGGTGAATGGTCCGGGTGAGAGCAAACACGCCAACATCGGCATCTCGCTGCCGGGTACGGGCGAGCGTCCTGTCGCACCCGTGTACATCGACGGCGAGAAGGGCCCGACGCTCAAGGGCGAGCGCATCGCCGAGGAATTCCAGGAACTGGTGGAGCAGTACGTGGCGCGCCGCTACGCGCGCAAACAGGCTCCCACGCCGGAGGCCATCGCATGAGCAGCAGCAACGACGACACCCTGGTGAACAAGAAATGCGTGCCCTGCCACGGCGGCGTGAGCGCGCTGACGCCCGCCGAGGCGCAGAAGAAGCTCGCCTTGCTGGAGGCGGACTGGAAGCTCGTCGAGGACGGCAAGGCGCTCAAGCGCGAATTCAAGTTCGCGGACTTCTACCGCGCCATGAGTTTCGTGAATGCCGTGGCGCACATCGCCAACATCGAGGACCACCACCCGGACATCGAATGCGGGTGGGGCTACGTGCGCATCCGCTACCAGACGCACGCCATCGGCGGCCTGCACGAGAACGACTTCATCTGCGCCGCGAAGATCGACGCGCTCGGCCGCTGAGCCTGGCTAACCGCGCGCCAGGCGCGACTTCACTTCGTTCGCGAACGAAGCCATGGTGCGCGAGAACTTGCCCGTGCCGCTGCCGTACGCGGAACGTGCGAACGCCTCGTGGCATCCGCCCTTGCCGAGATATATGCGGAAGTGATGCAACCTGGCGGCCTCCCGCTCCGGCACCCCTTCCTTCTTCACGTAGTGCTTCAACGCCGGAGAATCGCGGACTTCGGCGACCGCCATGTCGCAGCCCTGGATGAGCCCCGGCAGGCACTCGGCCTGCGGAGTGCACCGGTGCCAGCGCAGGCGGCAGAAATGGACCAGGAATGGCGGGAGATCCCGCAGGTACACGGTCAGCAGCGATTCGCGGTCCTGCAGCGAAAACGAGCAGCGTTCGAAGCGCTCGGTATCCATGGTGGGCAGCAGGAAGATTGGCACCACTTCGATGGCCATGCGCGCAAGTATCGCCCGCGGGTTTCGTGCGCCGCGCGGCTGCGTCGCGAAATCGCGAAATGGATCTTTGTTTGGGCGGGGAATGCCCGGGGTCAGGCCGGGCCCGGCACCCGTCGCGCCTCGAAGCGCAGCAGGTAGATTCCGCTGGCGATGATCAGCGCGGCGCCCATCAGGGTGCGCAGGCCCGGCACGGCGGACCAGACCGCGAAGTCGATGAGGATGACCCAGGCCAGTCCCGTGTATTCGAGCGGCGCCACACTCGCCGCCGGTGCGTTCTTGAATGCCACGGTGATCCCCCATTGCCCGATCGCGCCGGTCAGCGCAATGCCCGCGAGGATGGGGTAATGCTCGATGGCGATCGCTTGCCAGCCCGGAAGGGCCAGCGCAGTCGCGCCGATGGCCAGCATGCCGGTCATCCAGAACATCATGGCCTGCGTGCTGTCGGTGCGGCCGAGGATCTTCACCAGCACGGATGAAATCGCATAAGCCACGGCGGTACCCAGCACCGCGAGCGTGCCCCACCACCCGAACCCGGTGGTTTCGGGCTTGAGCACGATGAGCACGCCGGCGAAACCCACGGCAATCGCCGCCCATTGCACGCGCCGCACGCGCTCGCCGAGCAGCACCACCGACAACAGCGCGATCAGCAGCGGCGCGACGAAGAAGATGGAATACGTCTTGGCCAAAGACAGTGACTTCAGCGCGAAGGTGAAGGTGATCATCATGACCACCGAGAGCACGCCGCGCAGCAGGTGCAGTGGCCAGCGCACCTGCACCAGCTGCCGCAGGCCGCCGGAATACAGCGACCAGGCGAACACCACGGGCAGCGCGGCCAGGCCGCGCAGCGAGGCCACCTGCGTTGCCGAGTAATGCGCGGCGAGCAGCTTGAGTCCCGCATCCATGAACGAGAACGACGCGACGCCGACCAGCATCGCGGCCATGCCGGTGAGTTTCTCGCTGCGGATGCCGAGCATGAACGCGTCAGCGCGCCGCGGCGGGCAATTCACCCGCCAGGCCCATGGCGCGTTCGATGAAGGCGCGTTTGACCAGGCCCGAGCGCCCAACCCAGGGCATGCCTCGCTGCGCGAACTCGGCAATGCGGCCGCTGCCGCGCGCCAGCAGGCGGTCGAAGGCATCGATGGCGGCGCTCATGAGTTCGTTCTCGCTGCGCCGCCAGCGCTCGTAGCGCCGCAGGATGCGCAGCGCCCCAGGGTCTTCGCCGTCCGCGATGCCTTCGGCGAGCACGTCGGCCAGCGACGCCGCGTCCAGCAATCCGAGGTTCGCGCCCTGCCCGGCCAAGGGATGCACCACGTGGGCCGCGTCGCCCACGAGCGCCACGCGTTCGGTCACGTAGTGGTCGGCCGACAGCCGCCACAGTGGAAACTTGAGCCGGTCGCTGGTCAGCCGCGTGGCACCGAGCGCGGCATCGAAGTCACTCTCCAGTTCGCGTTCGAAGTCAGGCGGCGGGGCGGCCAGCAACTGCTCCGCGCGAGCCGTGGGCAGCGACCACACGATGGAACTCTGGCCATCGGCCAGCGGCAGGAAGGCCAGCGTGCCGTCACCGAGGAAACGCTGCCAGGCGGTGCGCTGGTGCGGTTTGGCCGTGCTGACCATCGCGACCAGCGCCACCTGGCCGTAGGAGGCACGCGACGCGAAGACACCCGCCAGCTCGCGCACGCGCGACTGCGCACCGTCGGCCCCCACCACCAGGCGCGCGCGCAAACTGCGACCGCCGGCCTGCAGCACCGCCGCGTCGCGCTCGATGGCCAGCGCATCGATCTCGGCCTGCTCCAGCACGATGCCGGCGCGGCGCGCGGCCGCGGCCAGCGAGGCCTGCAGCACATTGTTCTCGGCGATCACGCCGAGATCGCGCTCGCCCAGCTCCGCCGCGTCGAATACCAGCGCGTCGCCGCCATGCGGCGGCACGTCCGCGTGCCACACCTGCATGCGTTCATAGGGACTGGCGCGCGCCGCGCGGATGTCGCCCCAGGCATCGGCGACTCGCAGCACTTTCTCGCTGGCGCGCGACATTGCGAACACACGCAGGTCCACCGGCAGCGTGCGCGGATCCACGGCCGCGGGAACGTGCCGGTCGACGACCGCGATGCGCCCCGCGGGAATGCGCGCCTGCCGCGCCAGCAGCATCGCAGTGCTGAGCCCGATGGGCCCGGCACCCACCACCACGACTTCGTATTCGGCGCTCATTCCAGCGGCAGGCCGCGCGCGAGGCGCGGCATGCGGCCGGCGAAACCCCAGCTCACGCGCGACAGCGCGCGTTTCGCGGCCGGGCTCATGTCGAACAGCAGCAACCCGAAGTTGCGCACCAGCCCGGCGCCGGGCAGGTCGCTGCCGAAGAGCTTCACCAGGCCGTCGGTGAAGCGCGTGACGCCCTTGCGATCCTCGGCGCGCCATTCGGCGAACCTGGCCAGCAGCTCGGGGAAGTCGGGCGCCGCGGCGGCGCCGGCCAGCATCTCCGCCAGCGTGGCCGCATCACGCAGCCCGAGGTTGAACCCCTGTCCCGCCACCGGGTGCAGCGCCTGGGCGGCATTGCCGATGAGCACCACGCGTCCGGCCACGGTCTCGGCGGCACGCGACAGCGCCAGTGGATAGGTATTGCGGCGGCCGACGCGGGTCCATCGCCCCACGCGCCAGCCAAAGGCCGCGAGCAACTCGGCCGCGAAGGCCTCGTCTTCGAGCGCGGTGAGCGCCGCGGCACGCTCGGGACGCACCGCCCACACCACCGTGTAGCCCCCGCCCGCCGTGGGCAGCACTGCCAGCGGACCGGAGGGCGTGAATCGTTCGTAGGCTTCGCCGGTGTTGGGCTTGTCGGTCGTGGCGTTCACCACGATGGCGACCTGTTCGTAGTCTTCGACGTCGGCCTCGATGCCGGCGCTGGCGCGCAGCACTGATCCCGCGCCATCGGCAGCCACGGCCACCGAGGTGCGGATGCACTCGGTGCTGCCATTCGCGAGGACCTCGAGCTCCACGGCCTCGTCCCGCAACGCGGCGGCCTTCACTTGTGCCGGAACCGCGAGCGTCACGTTGGGTGAGTCACGCAACGCCTGCCACAACACGCGGCCGATGGTGCGATTCGGCACCACGTAACCGAAGGCCGGCACGCCCTGTTCGCGGGCGTCCAGCCGCGCCACGCCGAAACGGCCGGCATCGGACACATGTATGGAGCGGATCGGCGATGCGTCGGCCTCCATGGCCTGCCACACCCCGAGGCTGTCGAAGATCTGCCGCGAGCCGTTACCGAGCGCGGTGGTGCGTTCGTCGAAGCTGGGCTGCGCGGCGGAATCGGGCGGCACACCCTCGATGAGCAAGGTGCGCAGTTTCGTGGCGCGCAGCGCGAGCGCGAAGCTCGCGCCCACCATGCCGCCGCCCACGATCACCACGTCCCACTGTTTCACGGAAAGAATCCCCTGCGCCGGTGGTCACGCCACCGAAGCCATCAGGCGCTCGATGGCCACCGCTTCCTTGGGCACGCCATCGGTGAGCACCTCGCAGCCGTCGCGGGTCACGACCACGTCGTCCTCGATGCGGATGCCGATGCCCTGGAACTTCTTCGGGGCGCCGGCGGTTCGCGGGGCGACGTAGATGCCCGGCTCGATGGTGAGCGCCATGCCCGGTTCGAACACGCGCCATTGGTTGCCGATCTTGTAGTCGCCGACGTCGTGCACGTCCATGCCCAGCCAATGGCCGGTGCGGTGCATGAAGTACTTCTTGTACGCGCCGGACTCTTCGAGCTTCGACGCGCGGCCCTTGAGCAGGCCGAGCTTCACGAGGCCCTGCGTGATCACGCGCACCGCGGCTTCGTGCGGCTCGTTCCAGTGATTGCCGGGCTTCACGCGCTCGATGGCGGCGTAGTTGGCGTCCAGCACCAGCTGGTAGAGGGCCAGCTGTTCCGGCGTGAAGCGACCGTTGACCGGGAAGGTGCGTGTGATGTCCGAGGCATAGCAATCCACCTCGCAGCCGGCGTCGATGAGCAGCAGGTCGCCATC
Source organism: Steroidobacteraceae bacterium (assembly GCA_036274075.1). Classification (GTDB taxonomy): domain Bacteria; phylum Pseudomonadota; class Gammaproteobacteria; order Steroidobacterales; family Steroidobacteraceae; genus CADEED01. The sequence continues at coordinate 44,774 of DASUGK010000085.1, forward strand.
GCGCAGCAGCGCATCGTTCTCGCGGTAATGCAGGATGCAGCCATTGGCGCCGCCGCCGACGATGGGCAGGTAGGACGTATCCGCGTTGTGGCGGCGGAATTCGTGCACCACCTCGGCGGCGATCTCGTACTCGCGCTTGCCGGGCACGCAGGCACGCATGGCACGCACGTGGGCGCGCGCGGCGATGCGCGCGGCCTCGCGCATGGTGTCGATCTCGGCGCGACTCTTGAAGAGCCGCATGTCGTGCAGCACGTGGTCGAGCGCCACGATCTCCTGCGGCGGATGACGGCCATTGCGCGCCTGGGTACGCAACCCGTTCACCCAGCCGACCACGCGCTGGTCGAACTCCGGGTGCGTGCCCATGGCATAGAAGACCTTGGTGCGGTTCTCGAGCAGCCCGGGCAGGATCTCGTCGATGTCGGTGATGGGAAAGGCATGGTCGGCGCCGAAATCGCGCACCGCGCCGTCCGGGCCCGCGCGTTTGCCGTCCCAGGTCTCGCGCGCCGGGTCGCGGTCGCGCACGAAGAGGATGTATTCGCCCTGCGGCCGGTGCGGCACAAGCACGGCCACGGATTCCGGCTCGGCGAATCCGCTCAGGTAGTAGAAGTCGCTGTCCGGGCGGTAGGCGTATTCCACGTCGTTATTGCGCAGCCGCACGGGCGCGGTGGGCACGATGGCGATGGAATCGCGTCCCATGAGTTTCATGAGCGCGCGCCGGCGGCGCCGGAATTCCTCGCGGCCGATGGGCGCGGCGCGCGCGGTGCTGGCGGGCAGGCGTTTGGGCCGGGCGCTAATGGATGGACGCGGCGCCGGGCGCCGGCTCCTCGCCCCGCGCGGAGGCAAACTCGACGAACAGCATCTGCACTCCGACGCGGACGAACTCCACCACTTCCGCGAAGGCGATTTCGTTTTCTTCGTTCTCGTCGCCGGCATCCACGCCGACGTGCGTGATCTCGGTGAAGTCGCGGATGATCTCACCGGCCTCGCTCGACACCTTGGAAGGGTCCGCGGCCGAGCCGGAGCCCAGGCCGTAGAGGAAGCCCTGGCACCACAGGCTCAGCGCGTCGGCGCGCTGCGTGAGCGGCGCGTCGTCGTCGGGCAGCAGCGGCGCGAAGTCGGCGTCGTTGCCGGCCAGCGTGCGCACCATGGTGTCGTAGACGTTCTGCAGCACCGAGCTCTTCAGTGCCTGGTCGTCCGGCGAATCGTCGGGCAGGATTTCGTGCAGCCACTCCAGCAGGCCGTAATCGCGTGAGCTGCACATCGCCCCGGCCAGGGTGCCGTGTGCTTCAGCGGGCTCCGGAAGTGCACGTGCGTCCCGCAGGACGCGTTCGAACTCGTCGTAAGTGGCGGCCAACATGGGGGAATTATGCCCCACGGCGGCGCCAATTGACCCCCGGAAGAGCCGCACCCCATACTCCCGCGCCATGAACGACATCGACAACAACAAGAACGTCAAGACCGGCTTCGAGGCGGAGTTCGCGCGCCTCGAGCGGCGCATCGAAGAACTTCTGATCACCGTGGACGCTCTCAAGGAAGAGAACCGTGCGCTGCGCCAGCGCCAGGAATCGCTGACGGCCGAACGCTCGGCGTTCGCCCAGCGAAACGACCAGGTGCGCGCGCGCGTGGAGGCCATGATCGGGCGTCTCAAGACGATGGAGCACACCGCGTGAGCGACAAGGAACCGGCGCACGTCACCGTACGCATCCTCGAGAAGGAATACTTCGTTTCCTGCCCCCAGGATGAGCGCGCCGACCTGCTCGATTCCGCGGAATACCTCAACAAGAAGATGCGCGAGATCCGCGACACCGGCAAGGTCGTCGGCGCGGACCGCATCGCCGTGATGGCCGCGCTCAACATGGCCAACGAGCTGCTGCGGCTGCGCAAGCAGGACTCGGAGCTGCAGGGCAACGTCACCGGCCGCGTCAAGCACATGCGCGAACGTGTCGAAGGCGCGCTCCAGCGCACACGTCAACTGGATTTATAAGCGACTTGCGTCGCATTCCTACACCGCGGTTGTAGTAGAGTGACTCCCGCGCTGCCTGCGGTGTTCGACAGTGGGTCGGGTTACCTCTCGACCGTAATGTAAACACCCAGGGACCCAAGCCTTGCCGACAGTACTGTGCAGGTCCGCTTCGTGCGGAAAGCCTTAAATGTCGGGGTCGGTCCCACCTTGTTGCTCTGGTTCGAGAGCAACGGCTCGCACCGGCATTGCGGGTAGCGCTTTTCCTCTTTCTTCGTCGTGATCACGAAGCAATCCCTTCGCAAGGAACTCCTGCCGCGGCGCCGCGCAGTCAACGCGGCGCAGCGCGCGCACGCCGCTGAGGCGGTCGCGAACCATATCGCCGCCACCCATTGGCTGGCCCCCGGCAAACGCATCGGCCTCTACGCATCGATGCCCCAGGAACTGGGCACCGGGCCCCTCATCGAGCTCGCGCGGCAGCGCGGTTGCCGGATCTACTTGCCGCGCATCACCCACTTCCGATCGCGGCGCATGCGCTTCGTGCCGCTGGGCATCAGCACGCGCCAGCACGACTTCGGCATGCACGAACCCGAGGGTGATGCCTGGATCGGCGCGCGATTTCTCGACACCATTTTCTGCGCGGGCGTGGGATTCGACCGCCGCGGCGCGCGCCTCGGGCATGGCGCGGGCTTCTACGACCGCGCACTCGCCTTCCGGCAAGCGCGCCGGCACTGGCGGGGGCCGCGGCTCGTCGGCCTGGCCTATTCCTTCCAGGTAGTACCCTTCATTCCGGTGACCGAACGCGATGTGTTCATGGATTTCATCGTCACCGAGAGAGGAATCGATGAATTACTGGCTGATGAAGACTGAACCCGCGACCTTCGGCATCGACCACCTGGCCCGGCGCCCCCGCAAGACCGCCATGTGGGACGGGGTACGCAATTACCAGGCTCGGAACATGCTGCGCGATGACTTCAGGAAGGGGGATCTCGCGTTTCTCTACCACTCGAGCTGCGAAATTCCGGGAATTGCGGGTGTGATGAAGGTGGTGCGCACCGCGTATCCGGATCCGACGGCCCTCGACCGCAAGCACGATCACTACGATCCGGGCAGTGATCCCGCGAATCCGCGCTGGTATGTGGTCGACGTGCAACTCGAGCGACGCTTCAAGCGCGTGATCACGCTCGATGAACTGCGCGAACACGAATCGCGTGCACTAGATGGGATGTTGCTGTTGAAGCGCGGCAACAGACTGTCGATCACACCGGTCACCGAGGCTCACTGGAACTTCATCCTCGCTCTCGAGTGATGTTGGCGATGCACGTCGATGTGATTCAGTCGGTGTCTCTCGAAGGCACTTGCTTGAAATTTGTCAACACGTGCGTATACTCGGCCTCGGACTAACCCGTAACTACTGGAGATGTGCCATGGCGAAAGCCAAGAAGAAGGCCAAGAAGAAAGCCAAGAAGAAGTAATTCTGGCCTTGTGCAAATCGGCGGGCGAGAGTTTCTCTCGCTCGCCGCCTGAATACCGAAGACACTGCCCGCCTCGAGCGGGCAGTGTCGTTTCAGTCCCTCGGAAGTTTCGGAGAGCAGCGTCGTGAGTGCGCAAGACTCGGGAAAACAAGCCGCGGCGCGCGCGGCGCTGGAATTCGTGTTGCAAGGATCGATCCTGGGCGTGGGCACCGGCTCCACGGTGAACTTCCTCATCGACGAGCTCGCCGCGCGGCGCGTGAAGCTCGCCGGAACCGTCTCGAGCTCCAATGGCACGACGCAGCGGCTCGAAGCCGCCGGCTACCGGGTCGTGGACCTCAACGAGGTCGGCGAAATCGAGACCTATATCGACGGCGCCGACGAGACCAACCCACGGCGCGAACTCATCAAGGGTGGGGGTGCCGCCCTCACGCGCGAGAAGATCATCGCCGCCGCCTCGCGCCGCTTCGTATGCATTGCCGACCAGAGCAAGCTGGTCGATACCCTGGGAGCGTTTCCGCTGCCCGTCGAGGTCATCCCCATGTCGCGTGCCCTGGTGGCCCGCGCCCTCGTGCGCCTGGGCGGCCGGCCGGTCTGGCGCGAAAAAGTGGTCACCGACAACGGCAATCACATCCTGGACGTGCACGACCTGAAGATCACCGATGCCGTCGGCCTCGAATCCGCCATCAACCAGATCGTCGGCGTCGTGACCGTGGGCCTGTTTGCCGCGCGACCCGCCGACGTGGTGATCCTTGGCGGGCCGGACGGGGTCAGGAAGTTCTAGTTCGCGAACCGGGCACGGTACTCGGCCGGCGTGACACCCACGCCGGCGCGAAATGCGCGTCGCAGTTGCTGCTCGTCGGCGAACCCGCAGCGACGCGCCACGGCTTTCAGGCGCAGTTCCGCAGTGCTCTCGATCTGGCGCCGCGCAGCATCGAGGCGCGCGCGGCGCACGTATTGGGCGGGAGTGCTGCCCAGGCGCCGCCGGAACAGCCGCCCGAAATGGCGCACGCTCATGTTCGCCTTTGCGGCCAACACCTCGACCGACAGATCGGCATCGAGGTGCTCATGGATCCAGAGCTGCAGCGACCCGAACAGGTCGTCGCGCATCTGCGCGCTGATGTACCCGCTGAATTGCGACTGCCCGCCAGGCCGCTTCAGGAACATCACGAGTTCCTGGGCCACGGCCAGGGCCGTGGTCTTGTCCCAATCGGATTCGACGATGGCCAACGCCATGTCCATGCCGGCCGTGACGCCGGCCGACGTGTACACGTTGCCGTCCTTGACGTAGATCGCGTCCGTTTCGATGCGCGCGCGCGGCGCCAACGCGCCCAGGCGGCGAAAATAGTTCCAATGCGTGGTGACCGAAAGGCCGTCGAGCAGGCCGGCGGCCGCGAGCAGCATCGCACCCGTGCAGATCGAGCCCACGCGCTGCACGCGGGCGGCCATGCGCACCATCCATTCGCGCAGACGCCGGTCACCAAGCAGCGCCTCGTAGCCGATGCCACCCGCCACCAGCAACGTGCCCGCGCTGCGCACGTCGGAGTATCGGCGCGACGCCTGCAGGCTGAGGCCGTTCGACATGCGGACCAGGCCGGCACGTTCGGCGACCAGCTCGACCGCGTAGGCGTCATGACCCAGCCCGCGGTGATCGCGCAGCCAGCGCGAGGTGCGTGCAAACACCTCGAGCGGACCGGTCACGTCCAGGATCTGCGCATTCTCGAATCCCAGCATGACCACCCGGTGCGCACCCATTGCCTGTCTCCTCTTGGCGTGATTTGAAGCCAGTCTGTCCCATGCGGCGCCGCGATAGCGTCCAGGATGCTGCGAGTTCCCTCCGGAGACGCTCATGCGACGCAGAAACTTTCTCGCACACACACTGGTGGCCGCATCGATTGCACGATTTGCCGCCGGCGCAGACGCCACCACCCCCATGCCAAAACGCGGATCCCATCGGGTCGCGTTCCTGCTGGGTGAAGGCGCCAACGTGATCGACACCGCCGGACCCTGGGAAGTTTTCCAGGATGCGATGGGCAGCAATCACCGGGACGCCTTCAGCCTCTACACGGTGGCTCCCGAACGCAAGCTCGTGCGCATGACCGGCGGCCTGGAGGTGATGCCGACGCATGCATTGAAAGATGCGCCACAGCCTCACGTGGTCGTGGTGCCGGCGCAGAAGTCGCACCCGGCGGCGCTCGACTGGCTGCGGACCGTGTCGCCGCAGACCGATGTCACTCTGTCCGTGTGTACCGGCGCTTTCCAGCTCGGCAGGGCGGGCCTGCTCGAGGGCCAGTCGGCAACCACGCACCACGAGTTCTTCGACAAGTTCGCCAGGGAATTCCCCGGCGTATCGTTGCGCCGCGGCCTGCGCTTCGTGGACAACGGCAGGATTGCCACCGCCGGGGGCCTGACATCCGGCATCGACCTGGCGCTTCACATCGTGGAGCGGTATCTCGGACCCGAGGCCGCCCAGGCCACCGCCGCCTACATGGAGTACACCCGCACCCAGTGACCGACCGGGCGCGACCACGGACGTCCGCGCACCTGTCCGCTGTCCGGACACGGACACATCGTGCGCAGGTGCGCGACGCCTCCCGCGGGAATCTGCGGCGCTGAATCAATCATTTAGCGGCGCCACAACGCACTTGGCACGCCGCGTGCTTTGTACACGGGCATGACCATGTTGCTCCGTGATGTTTCGATGCGCGGCACCCAGGCACAGGACCGGGTGGTGGCCGAACCGAAGAGCCACAAGGCCCTGGTCAAGCGCTACGCGCTGCCCGCGGGCATCGCCCTCGTGGTGCTGGTGGGCGCCATCTGGAGCGCGCACGCCTGGTTGTCATCGGAGAAAGTGATTCCCGGCGATCGCCTGCGCACGGCCGCCGTGGAACGCGGCCCCTTCGTGCGCGATGTCGCCGCCACCGGCCTGGTGGTCGCCGCGGTCAGCCCCACCCTGTTCGCCGAGGCGCCCGGGACCATCATCTATAAGGTGCGTGCCGGCGACGTGGTGAAACCCGGCGACGTGCTGGGCGTGGTGCAGAGCGCCTCGCTGACCAATGAATTCGAGCGCGAGCGTGCCAGCCTGGCCGCCGCCGATGCGGCCCTCAACCAGCAGACCATCGAAGTCCGGCGCCAGATTCTCAAGAGCAGCCAGGACAGCGACCTCGCCAAGGTGCAGATCACCGCGGCCGAGCGCGAGTACAAGCGCGCGCAGGATGCCTGGGACATCCACGTGATCCCGGAACGCGACTACCTGCGGGCGCGTGACGATCTCGAAACCGCCAAGCTCAACTACGCCCATGCCGTCGAGACCGGCAACCTGGAAAAGGACAGCCTGCAACTCGAACTGCGCGGCCAGCGCGCCACGCGCGATGCCCAGGCCCTGAAAGTGGCGCGCCTGCGTGAACGCGTCGATGCACTGACCCTCAAGTCGCCGGTGGCGGGCGTGGTCGCGACACTGGCGCAGCAGGAACGCGCCCAGGTGGCGGAGAACGCGCCGCTGGTCACGGTGGTGGACCTGTCAGCCCTCGAAATCGAGTTCCAGGTCGCCGAGTCCTATGCCAGCCAAATCCGCCCCGGCATGAATGCCGAGGTCACCCTCGATGGCCGCAAGCTCGTCGGCACCGTGGCCGGCATCTCGCCCGACGTGCGCAATTCGCAGGTCACGGGCCGGGTGCGCTTCGCCGAGCAGCCCAAGGGCCTGCGCCAGAACCAGCGCGCCTCGGTGCGCGTGGTGCTCGACGAGCGCAGCGACGTGCTCAAGGTGGCGCGCAGCCCCTTCCACGATTCCGAGACGCGTTTCGCCTACGTGGTACGCGACGGCGACGCGGTGCGTGTCCCGGTGGAATTCGGCGCCGCCGCCATCGGCGAGATCGAAGTCCGCAACGGCCTGCAGGTTGGCGACGTGGTCGTGCTCTCGGACATGCGTGATTTCAAGGACGCCCCGGTGGTCCTCATCGGCAATTGACGAACCCATTTCTTCCGAAGCGAGGATTCCATGCTTTCCATGACGCACATCAGCAAAGTGTTTCGCACCGACCTCATCGAGACGCACGCGCTGCGCGACTTCTCGCTGGACGTGAAGGCCGGGGAATTCCTCGCGGTCACCGGCCCTTCCGGTTCCGGCAAGACCACGTTCCTCAACATCGCCGGGCTGCTGGAGCCCTACGACACCGGCACCTACAAGCTCGACGGCGTCGACGTCACGCAGCTCTCCGACGACGCGCGCTCGCGCCTGCGCAACGAGAAGATCGGCTTCATCTTCCAGAGCTTCAACCTGATGCCCGACCTTAATGTCTACGACAACGTGGACGTGCCGCTGCGTTACCGGCGCATGAAGGCCGCGGAACGCGACCAGCGCATCCACAATGCGCTGGAGATCGTCGGCCTCGCCGCGCGCATGAAGCACGTACCCTCGCAGCTCTCGGGCGGCCAGCAGCAGCGCGTGGCCATCGCCCGCGCGATCGCCGGGGACCCCAGGCTGGTGCTGGCCGACGAGCCCACGGGCAACCTCGATTCGCTGATGGCGCGCCAGGTCATGGACCTGCTCGAGAAGATCAACGAGATGGGCACCACCATCATCATGGTCACCCACGACCCCGAGCTCGCACGCCGCGCGCATCGCAACGTGCAGGTGGTCGACGGCCAGATCTCCGACTTCAAGCCCTACGAATCGCACGCGCCG
>DASUGK010000086.1:0-9987 GCA_036274075.1 Steroidobacteraceae bacterium
CGCGATCGATGTAGCCATCGCCATTCACGTCGCACAGGCTGAACACCTGGCGGGACTCGGCGATCTGGTTGTCGGTCAGCGTTCTCATGGTTCTTCCTCCACGAAGTTCCATGGCTGCCAATCTACGAAGGGGCCGCTTAAGCCCACCTGAACCGGCCGTATTTGACAGATTCCTCCGCTCACCGAAGGCTATGGGCATGCGCCAGGCCATGCATGTCCTCAAGGCGCGCGGCGACCGCCGCGGGCTCACCGAAATCACCGACAGCGTGCGGAGCTGGGTGTCGAAGCAGGGCATTGCCGCGGGAATGCTCACGCTGTTCTGCCGTCACACCTCGGCTTCGCTGCTCATCCAGGAGAACGCCGCGCGCGCCGTGCGCAGCGACCTCGAGAAATTCTTCGACGAGCTCGCGCCCGAGGGCGAGGATCTCTACGAACACGACGACGAAGGTCCGGACGACATGCCGGCGCACCTCAAGACCGCGCTCACGCAGGTGCAGCTCAACGTGCCGGTCATGGATGGCCGGCTGATGCTCGGCACCTGGCAGGGCATCTACCTGTTCGAACACCGCGCGCATCCCTCGACGCGCGAAATCGTGCTGCACCTGTCGGGTGAGTAACGCGGGTTACCTCAAGCACACGCGCGAGGTGAGGATGGAGAAGGTGAGGGTGAACGGCAGGTGGTGCAGTAGCTTTGATCCTGCAGCTTGACTTGTCGCCTGGTCTCGGCCGATGACGGCGCCATGCCGCAGACGCGCGAGCACATCCTGCTGGCGCGCCAGGTGGGCGTGCCTCACATGGTCGTGTTCATGAACAAGGCGGACCTCGTCGAGGATGCGGAGCTGCTGGACATCGTGGAGCTGGAAGTCCGCGAGATGCTCACGAAGCATGGCTTCCCGGGCGCGGAGACGCCTGTCGTGCGCGGCAGTGCGCTACGCGCGCTGCAGGGCAGTGACGATGTGCTGGGCGTGCCGTCGGTCGTGAAGCTGGTGGCGGAGATGGATCGCTTCATCCCGCTGCCGGAGCGTTTGGTCAATGCGCCGTTCCTGCTGCGTGTCGAGAACGTGTACACGATCTCGGGCCGAGGCACGGTGGTGACGGGGTGCATCGAGCGTGGCTCGGTGCGAGTGAACGACGAAGTCGAGATCGTGGGCCTGAGGCCGACGGTCAAGACTACGTGCACGAGCATCGAGATCTTCCGTCGCTTCGTGGACGAAGGACGCGCCGGTGACAACGCCGGCATCCTGCTTCGCGGCGTCAAGGCCGACGAAGTGGAGCGCGGCCAGGTCATCGCGGCACCGGGCAGCATCACGCCGCACACTCGATTCGAGTGCGAGGTGTATGTGCTGACGAAGGAGGAAGGCGGCAGGCACACGCCCTTCGTGAAGGGCTACGAGCCGCAGTTCTACTTCCGGACCACGGATGTGACTGGCGCCATCTCGCTGCCCGAGGACGTGGAGCTGGTCATGCCGGGTGACACGATGAAGGTGTCGGTCAACCTGTTCAGCCCCATTGCGATGGAGGCTGGCCAGCGTTTTGCGATCCGCGAGGGCAACAAGACGGTCGGCGCAGGCAGGGTGCTGACGATTGGCTGACGATGGGCTGAAAGCCGGCGGGCGGGAGTGCAAGCTCCCGCCCGTTCTTGTTTGTCAGCGGCCATCCGACGGCGGATTCCGACATCCCAGGCTGCGCGACTGTTGGCACTCGCGCGCGTACAGTGCAATCGAGAGAAATCCTTAGGCGCCCAAGTTTCTCCCCTTCCACGACATGAGCGACGCATTGCTTCCGGCGCAAGCCGCGCACTACGCGGAAGTGCGTGCGCCTGCCTACATCGGGCCGCTGATCCCGGACCACCTGTGGCCGTGGCGCTATCTAGCCGCGGTCGCGGTCGTGTTCGCCGTGGTTGGCGTCCGTTTCGGACTGGCGCCCCTGTTAGGGACCCAGGCGCCGCTGCTGCCCTTCGTGCTGGCGGTGTTTGTCAGTACCTACCTGGGAGGGCTGGGTCCGGGATTCCTGGCGAGCATCCTGACCCCGGTGGCGGCCACGGTCTGGTTCACCGCCTGGCCTCACGATGCGCTGCCCATTCAGTGGACAGCGCACGTGGCGTTCTTCGTGATGGTCGCCGCCATCGCCACGTGCCTCATCCACGAATTGCAGCGCAGCTCGCGCGAACAATTGCAAGCGCTCCGGGACGCGGCCGCCAGCGAGGAAAACATGCGCAAGAGCGCGGCGCAACTCAAGCTCATCGCTGATGCCATGCCGGCGCTCATCTCCTACATCGCGCCGGACGGCACGTACCGGTTCACCAACAGGCAATACGAGAACTGGTTCGGAAGCCCCGCCGAGCAGCTCATTGGCCGGCACGTCCGCGATGTTCTGGGCGCCGAAGCATACGAGGCGGTGCGGCCGCGGCTGGAGCGGGCGCTGAAGGGTGAGCGGGTGTTCTTCGAGCAGGAGATGCACTACGCGACGGGTTCGCGCGAAGTCGCCGTCCACTACATCCCCGACCTCGACGCCCAGGGCAACGTGCGCGGCTGCTTCGCGCTGGTCGAGGACGTTTCGGCGCGCAAGCGTGCCGAGCGCGCGCTGCGGGAAGCCGATCGCCGCAAGGACGAATTCCTGGCCATCCTGGGCCACGAGTTGCGCAACCCGCTGGCGCCGATCCTAAACGTGGCGCACGTGCTGAGCCGCGGCAATGCCGACGCGGCCACGGTGCGCCGTTCGGCCGAGCTGATCGAACGGCAGGCGAATCACATGGCGCACCTGGTGGACGACCTGCTCGACGTGGGGCGCATCATGCGTGGGCGCATCGGGCTCGAGCGCGAGCCGCTGGAACTCGCCGCCGTGGTCGATTCCGCCATCGACTCGATGAGGCCGCAGCTCGATGCCCGGCACCTGGCGGTGCACGTCGATCGCGGTAGCCATGTCCTCGGCGTCTCGGCGGATTCCATCCGGCTGTGCCAGGTGGTCTCGAACCTGCTGGCCAACGCCATCAAGTATTCACCCGACGGCGCGCGCATCGACGTCACGTTGCAGGCGGCGGGCAACGAGGCCATGGTCAGTGTCCGCGACCAGGGCTGCGGCATAGACCCGCAGATGCTGCCGCACGTCTTCGACCAGTTCCTGCAGGGCGACCGCACGCTCGACCGCGCCAACGGCGGGCTGGGCATCGGCCTCACGGTGGTGAGGTACCTGGTGGAGATGCACGGCGGCCGCGTGGAGGCGCACAGCGAAGGGCTGGGGCGGGGCAGTGACTTCCGCATCTATCTACCGCGGGTCGCCGCGGCGCAGGAGCTGCTGCCGGGCAGCGCGGGCCAACCGCCGCGGCCCGGGGTGAGGCGCCGCGTCCTCGTGGTCGAAGACAATCCTGACGCGGCCGAGTCCCTGCGCGAACTGCTGCGGCTGCATCACCACGAGGTCGAAGTGGCCAACGACGGCCCCACGGCGCTGCGCATGCTCGATGCCTTCCGCGCCGACGTGGTGTTGCTGGACATCGGGCTGCCGCGCATGGACGGCTACATGGTCGCGCACGCCATCCGCGCGCGATTCGCCCACCTGCACCTGCGGCCGCGGCTGCTGGCGCTCACCGGCTACGCGCGCGACGAGGACCGGCATTCGGCGCTGCGCTCGGGATTCGACGGCCACCTGGTCAAGCCCGTCGAGCCGGAGCGGCTGCTGCAGATGATCGCCGACGAGGGCCTGTGGCAGGCGACGGCCTCCGAGGCGAATTGACGCGTTATGTCCGCAGGCGGCGCTTCGCGCTGTCTATCTACAAGTCTCGTGTCCAGATGTCCGAACCGAAGTTTGGGACTTGGCTCACACCGGATTTTCACGTGTGCAGTTGCACGGTGACGATGCACTGATAGATTCGCTGCCACGCATGTCCACACCGATGCCAGAACGACGCTTGCGGATCGAACGGCGCCGTTCAGTCCTTCGGGCCCTGTGGCGTGGCAACTTCGCGCGGCGCAGGCTCGCACCACGGCGAAGCAATGAGCGGCATGCCGTGGTCACCGACTGGTTCCACCCACAGTGGCTGGCGGTCGGCATCCTGATCCTGCTCCTTTGTGGTGCCGACGCGTTGCTGACCCTCACGCTGATCTCGCGGGGCGCCGTGGAGGTCAATCCCGTCATGGACCCGCTGGTGCGCGGATCGGGTCAGTCCTTCGCGCTGTGGAAGTTCGTGCTGACGTCCATGGGGGTGGTGATCCTGACCCTCCTGGCCCGCCTGAGGATGTTCGGCCGGGCGGTGGGAACCATCCTTTATGTGTTCCTGGCGATGTACGTCGTCCTGGTGGGTTACGAGATCTTTCTTTTACGTAACATACCCCTAGATTAGACACTGTCGTCTTTCGGCTGCAGGCGGCTTCGGCTAACATACCGGCCCTTTGTCGCTCCAGGACCTTGAGTCCACAAGGATTTTTTCCCCGTATGGCTCCTAGCCTTCGCGAGTTGCTGGCATCGACGCCGCTCTCGGGCGGAAACGCTCCCTATGTCGAAGCCCTGTACGAGCAGTACCTCGCCGACCCCCAGAGCGTCGACGCAAAGTGGCGCGAATACTTCCAGAAGCTCAAGGACGGCAGCGCCGGTGAGCAGATCCATTCGGCGGTACGGGCTGCAATCGTCCAGCGCGCCGGCAAGCCGCGCCTGGCGGCCGGGGCCGCGACGCTCAGCAACGATGCGGCCGCCAAGCAGGGCGCGGTCTCGCGACTGGTACAGATCTACGCCAACCGCGGCCACCTGATCGCCAAGCTGGATCCGCTGGGCATGCAGCAGCGGCCGCGGCCGCGCGTGCTCGAGCTGTCGTACTTCGGGCTCTCCGAAGCGGACCTCGACACCGAATTCCTGACGGGCTCCCGTCCCATCGAAGTCGCGCCCAGGCTCAAGCTGCGCGAAATCATCGCTCAGCTCGAACACGCCTACTGCGGCACCATCGGCGCCGAGTTCGCGCACGTGTCGGATACCGAAGAGCGCCTGTGGTTGCAGGACCAGTTCCTGGTCGGCCGCCTCAAGGGCAAGTTCAGCTCCGAAGAACAGAAGAACATCCTCTGGCAGTTGAGCGCGGCCGAAGGCCTCGAGCGCTACCTGCATACCAAGTACGTCGGCCAGAAGCGTTTCTCGCTGGAAGGCGGCGACTCGCTGATCCCGCTGCTCGACGATCTCATCCAGCAGGGTGGCCAGAAGGGCATCGAGGAAGCCGTGATCGGCATGGCGCATCGTGGGCGCCTCAACGTGCTGGTGAACGTGCTCGGCAAGTCGCCCTCGGTGCTGTTCGACGAGTTCGAGGGCAAGTACGACACCTCACACCTGCAGGGCTCGGGCGACGTCAAGTACCACAAGGGCTTCTCGGCCGACCTGCGCACGCCGGGCGGCAACGTGCACGTGGCGCTGGCCTTCAATCCTTCGCACCTCGAGGTGGTGAACCCGGTGGTGGAAGGATCGGTGCGCGCGCGCCAGGAGCGCCGCGGCGACAAGCTAGGCGAACGCGTGCTGCCCATCCTCATCCACGGCGACTCGGCTTTCGCCGGCCAGGGCGTGGTGATGGAGACGCTGCAGCTGTCGCAGGCGCGCGCGTTCTTCACCGGCGGCACGGTGCACATCATCGTGAACAACCAGGTCGGGTTCACGACCTCGCGCCCCGACGACGTGCGTTCGACCATGTACTGCTCGGACGTCGCCAAGATGCTCGAGACGCCCATCTTCCACGTCAATGGCGACGACCCGGAAGCCGTCGTGTTCGTCACGCGGCTCGCGCTCGCCTACCGCCAGAAATTCCGCAAGGACGTGGTGATCGACCTGGTCTGCTATCGCCGCCACGGCCACAACGAGGCGGACGAGCCGGCTGCCACGCAGCCGATGATGTACCAGGTCATCCGCAAGCACCCGACCACGCGCAAGCTCTACGCCGACAAGCTGGTGGGCCTCAACGTGCTCACCGATGCCGAAGCGGCCGACATGGTCGAGCATTACCGCCAGGGCCTCGACGCCGGCAAGCAGCAGGCACGCGCCTCGCTGGGCATGATCGGCAACAAGTACACGGTCGACTGGAGCAAATACAGCCACAGCGACTGGAGCGAACGCGTTCGCGGCGGCAATGACATCGCGCGCCTCAAGTCCCTGGGCGAACGCGTGGTGCGTTTCCCCGAGTCGATCGCGCTGCATCCGCGCGTCGCGCAGGTCATGGCGAACCGCGCCAAGATGTTCCGCGGCGAAATGCCGCTCGACTGGGGCGCGGCCGAGACGCTGGCCTACGCCAGCATCCTCGAAGAGGGCAACTCGATTCGCATTACCGGCCAGGACTCGGGCCGCGGCACGTTCTTCCATCGCCACGCGGTGCTGCACGACCAGGCCACCGGCAACTGCTACGTGCCGCTGCAGCATATCGCCGAACGCCAGCCCGCCTTCCAGGTGACGGACTCGGTGCTCTCCGAAGAAGCCGTGCTCGGCTTCGAATACGGTTACTCGACTACCGACCCGTCGGCGCTGGTGATCTGGGAAGCGCAGTTCGGCGATTTCGTGAACGGCGCGCAGGTCATCATCGACCAGTTCATCAGCTCGGGCGAAGCCAAGTGGGGCCGGCTCTGCGGCCTGGCGATGTTCCTGCCGCACGGTTACGAAGGGCAGGGCCCGGAACATTCCTCCGCCCGTCTCGAGCGTTTCCTGCAACTCTGCGCCGAGAACAACATGGCGGTGTGCGTGCCGTCGACGCCCGCGCAGATGTTCCACATGCTGCGCCGGCAGATCCTGCGCAGCCTGCGCAAGCCGCTCATCGTCATGACGCCGAAATCGCTGCTGCGCCATGACCTGTCCGTGTCCTCGCTCGAGGATCTCGCCAGCGGCGAATTCGCCACGGTCATCGACGAAATCGACACGCAGGCGGTGAAACCCGCCAACGTGCATCGCGTGGTCATGTGCTCGGGCAAGGTGTACTTCGACCTGCTCAAGGCGCGCCGTGCCGGCAAGAACGAAGACGTCGCCCTGGTGCGCGTCGAGCAGCTCTATCCCTTCCCGGTGCCGGAGACCGAGGCCGTGCTCGCGAAGTATCCGAACGCGCGCGAAGTGGTGTGGTGCCAGGAAGAGCCGCAGAACCAGGGCGCGTGGTACCAGATCCGCCATCGCCTGCAGGCGCTGGTCGGCAAGCGCGAGCTGCTGTATGCCGGCCGTCCGCCGGCCGCGGCGCCCGCCACCGGCATCACCAAGATCCACGAACAGGAACAGCGTGGCCTCATCGAGGCCGCCTTGTCCGCCACCCACAAAGAAGACGGGGCACGCGAGACCAAGCGCCTCACGCTGACGGGCACGGCACCCACGCCACCCGCCGCCGCCACGTCTCGATAAGGAAAGTCCATGGCCATTGAAATCAAGGTTCCCCAACTACCCGAATCCGTTGCCGACGCGACGCTGGTTACCTGGCACAAGCAGGCCGGCCAGGCGGTCACGCGCGACGAAAACCTCGCCGACCTCGAGACCGACAAGGTCGTGCTCGAAGTGCCGGCGCCGGTGACCGGCGTGCTCAAGGAACTGAAGATCGTCGCGGGCACATCCGTGACCAGCGGCCAGGTGCTGGCCGTGCTGGAAGAGGGCGCGGCGGCTGCTGCTGCTGCTCCCGCCGCCAAGCCTGCCGCCGCTGCGCCTGCGGCCGCCGCACCGGCTGCGAAGCCCGCTGCCGCGACCGCCACGGGCAGCGACAAGCTCGCGCCGTCGGTGCGCCGCATGGTCGAGGAGAAACAGCTCGATCCCGCCAAGATCCCGGCCTCGGGCAAGGATGGGCGCATCACCAAAGGTGATGTCGTCGACTTCCTCGAAAAACCGGCCGCGGCTCCGGCCGCCGGCAAGTCCGCTTCGGTGCCGGCGCCCGCCACCGGCGTCGCCGGCCGCCAGGAACAGCGCGTGCCGATGACGCGCCTGCGCGCGCGCATCGCCGAGCGCCTGCTGGAAGCCCAGCAGACGCAGGCGCAGCTCACCACGTTCAACGAGATCGACCTCAAGGCGGTCATGGACGTGCGCGCGAAATACAAGGACGCCTTCGAGAAGAAACACGGCGTGAAGCTCGGCTTCATGTCGTTCTTCGTGAAGGCCGCCGTCGAGGCGCTCAAGCGTTTCCCCGTGGTCAATGCCTCGGTGGAAGGCAACGACATCGTGTACCACGAGTACTACGACATCGGCGTCGCCGTCTCCACGGACAAGGGACTCATGGTCCCTGTGCTCCGCGACTGCGACCTGCAGAGCTACGCCGACATCGAGAAGAACATCGGCGCGTTCGCCACCAAGGCACGCGAAGGCAAGATCACGCTCGAGGAGCTCACCGGCGGCACGTTCTCGATCACCAACGGCGGCACCTTCGGTTCGCTGCTGTCCACGCCCATCGTGAACATGCCGCAGAGCGCCATTCTCGGGATGCACGCGACCAAGGAGCGCCCGGTGGTGGTCAATGGCCAGATCGAGATCCGGCCGATGATGTACGTGGCGCTGAGCTACGACCATCGCATCATCGACGGCCGCGAGGCCGTGCAGTTCCTGGTCGCCATCAAGGAAGGCCTGGAAGATCCGGCGCGCCTGCTGCTGGGCGTGTAAGGAAAAACTAGCTAGGGGTTTCTCATGAGTTCCGAGTACGACGTGATCGTCATCGGCGGCGGTCCCGCGGGATATCCCGCGGCCATTCGCGCCGCGCAGAACAAGCTCAAGGTGGCCTGCATCGACGAGTGGAAGAACAAGGACGGCAGCGCCGTGTTCGGCGGCACCTGCACGAACGCCGGCTGCATTCCCTCGAAGGCGCTGCTGGAGTCGTCCGAGCTGTTCGTGAAGACCAGGGGCGAGCTCGGCGTGCACGGCATCAAGGTGGGCGGCGTCGAGTTCGACGTCACGCAGATGCAGAAGCGCAAGACCGGTATCGTCAAGGCCAGCACCAATGGCATCGCGCTGCTGCTCAAGAGCGCCGGCGTCACGGCGCTGCAGGGCCACGGCAAATTGCTGGCGGGTCGCAAGGTCGAATTCACGTCGCACGACGGCAAGAAGGAAACGCTGAGCGCGAAACACGTCGTGCTCGCCAGCGGCTCGATCCCGACCGAGATCAAGAGCATGGCCTTCGACGGCAAGAACATCGTCGACAACTGGGGCGCGCTCGATTTCGAGAGCGTGCCGAAGAAACTCGTCTTGGTCGGCGCGGGCGTCATCGGGCTCGAACTCGGCAGCGTGTGGCGCCGCCTGGGAAGCGAAGTCGTGATGCTCGAGGCGCTGGAGAACTTCCTCGCCGTGGCCGACCAGGGCCTGGCCAAGGAAGCCGCGCGGCATTTCAAGAAGCAGGGCCTCGACATCAAGCTGGGCGCGAAGGTGTCCGGCGCGAAATCGACTGCCTCGGGCGTCGAGGTGAGCTACACCGACGCGTCGGGCGCGCACATCCTCAATGTCGACAAGCTCATCGTCTGCGTGGGCCGCAGGCCTTACACCGGCAATCTGCTGGGCGACGGCACCGGCGTGCAGATCGACGAGAAGGGCTTCATCAAGGTGGACGACCACTGCAAGACGACGGCCGAGAACGTCTGGGCCGTGGGGGACTGCGTGCGTGGCCCCATGCTGGCGCACAAGGCCAAGGACGAGGGCGTCATGGTCGGCGACCTGATCGCCGGCAAGTACGGCCACATGAACTATGACGCCATCCCGTCGGTGATCTACACGCATCCGGAGATCGCCTGGGTGGGCCAGACCGAGGAGCAGGTGAAGGCCAGCGGCCGGTCCTACAAGATCGGCCAGTTCCCGTTCGCGGCCAGCGGACGTGCCCGGGCCATGGAATCGACCGCCGGCTTCGTCAAACTGATTGCGGCTCAGGATGACGACGAGGTGCTGGGTGTGCACATCATCGGACCATTGGCCGGCGAGCTCATCGCCGAAGCGGTGCTCGCGATGGAATACTCGGCCAGCAGCGAGGACCTGCAGCGCACGATCCATGCGCATCCCACGCTCTCCGAGGCGCTGCACGAAGCCGCGCTCGCG
>DASUGK010000087.1:0-8149 GCA_036274075.1 Steroidobacteraceae bacterium
GGAGGTCGGGGGCGCATTATGCCCTCAGTGCCTATGGTGTTTGCACGCCGGACACACCAGATTGGCGCCATGAAAATCCGCGTCGCCCTGGTCCTGCTTGCCCCAGCGTTGTCTTGCGGCCTGTGCGCGCAGGCCCAGAGCGCGCCCGACGCCGGGTGGCACTACCTGGTGCAGCCCTACATCATGTTTCCCAACATGAAGGGCGAGACCGGCGTGCGCGAGTTGCCGCTGATCTCCATCGACGAAAGCCCGAGCGACATCTTCGAGAACCTGCAGATGGGCGCGATGTTCTATGCCGAGGCGCAGAACGATCGCTGGACCTTCAGCACCGACACGCTCTACATGAACCTCGGCTCCGACATGTCGCGCAACGAGCCCGGCCTGATCGAGGACATCAGCGTCGACGTGTCGCAGATCGGCTGGGAACTCGCCGCCATGCGACGGCTGACTCCGCGATACGAACTGGGCCTGGGCCTGACCTACAACCAGATCGACGTGGACATGGAAATCGCCGTCGGGCTGCCGGGCCCGCCCAGCCAGATCAGCGGCGGGCTCGAAAAGGACTGGATCGATCCCACCATCGTCATGCGCGGCACCTGGCCGATCAACGACAAGTGGTTCATCCAGGCGCGCGGCAACGTCGGCGGGTTCGGCGTGGGCTCGGATCTCATGTGGCAGCTGATGGCCGACGTAAGCTACCGGCCGGCGGAGAAATGGTTCCTCACCTTCGGTTATCGCGTCATCGACATCGACTACGACCAGGGCAGCGGCGCCGATCGCTTCGTGTACGACGTGCAGACGTTCGGACCGCAGCTGAAGGTGGGCGTCAACTTCTAGCCGGTGCCCGGCTGTATCCGGGGCCCTGGCTGGATGCCCGCAGGGCCTATGGCACTTGCCGGGCCGAACGACGAGATTGGACAGCATGATGCCCAAGCTGTCTGCCTCGTATCCGCGCGCCCTCGTGGCGCTGGCCCTCACATCGGCGTTCCTGGTCGCCGCGCCGCCGTCGCGCGCCGACCAGGCTGCCCCAGTGCAATCTACCCAAGCGCAATCAACCCAAGCGCAATCGCACCGACCACGCATCGGCCTGGTGCTGGCGGGTGGCGGCGCCAAGGGTGGTGCCCACGTCGGCGTGCTCAAGGTGCTCGAGGAAATGCACGTGCCCATCGACTGCATCGCCGGTACCAGCATGGGCGCGCTGGTGGGCGGCGGCTACGCCTCGGGCATTCCCGCCGACGAGCTCGAGACCTTCGTCACCACCATCGACTGGAAGAAGGTGGTCGGCAGCCAGGGACGGCGTGACCTCGAGCCCATCGAGCAGAAGCGCGCAGGCGCCACCTACAGCAATGACTTCGAGCTCGGCATCACGCCCGAGGGTGTGACGCTGCCCGGCGGCCTGGTGAACACCAGCAACATCGAAGACTTGCTGCGTACCTACGTGGCCAACGCGCGCTCGACCAGCCAGTTCGACAAGTTGCCGATCCCGTACCGCGCGGTTGCCACGGACATGGTCACGGGAAAAATGGTGGTGCTCGACAAGGGCGACCTGGCCACGGCGATGCGCGCCAGCATGGCGATTCCCGGCGCCTTCGCACCGGTGGTCATGGACCCCTGGATCCTGAACGACGGTGGCCTGGTGCGAAATATTCCCATCGACGTGGCGCGCGACCTTTGCGCCGACCGGGTGATCGTGGTGAACCTGGTCGAGCTTCCCATCGACCCCAAGCGCCTGCGCACGGCCACGCAGCTGCTGTCGCGCACCATGGACGTGATGATCGAGGCCAACGAGACGCTGCAGCTGCAGACCATCAAGGAAGGTGACATCCGCATCGACGTCCACATGGGTGACATCACCACCGCGGACTTCGAGCGGGTTCCGGACACCATCCCGCTGGGCGAGGCGGCGGCGCGGCAACACGCCGCCGAGCTCGCGAAATACGCGGTGCCGGTGGAGCAGTACGCGGCCTGGCGCAAGGGCGTGACGCGTTCCCAGGACATCGAGACGCGGCTCGCCGAAGTGCGCTTCGAGGGACTCGAGCGCGTCAATTCGGAATTCCTCGCCAGCCGTTCGGACATCAAGGCTGGCGACGAGGTGGATGTCGCCCGGCTGAGCCAGGAAGCGCAACGCATGTCGGTGCTGCAGGATTTCGATTCGGTGGGCTACCGGCTGGACGGCGAACCGGAGTCATCCATCCTCACCTGGCTGCCCAAGGAGAAGAACTGGGGGCCTGACTACCTCAAGGTGGACCTCGGGTTGTACACCTCGTCCGATGGCGACCTGGAATTCGCACTGTACGGACGACATACGCGCACGTGGGTGAACTCACTCGGCGCGGAGTGGCGCAACGAACTGCAGTTCGGCGGTGACAGCTACCTGCAGACCAGCCTGTTCCAGCCCATCGACACCGCGCACCGCTTCTTCATCGAGCCGCGACTGCTGGTCTCGCGCACCCTGGAGAACATCTTCCTGCAGGACGAGCGCGTGGCGCGTTACGAGTACCAGGACATGATCGCGGCGCTGGACTTCGGCGCGAACTTCGGCCGCTTCGCGCAGGCGCGCGTCGGATACATCTACGACTGGCGCAAGGTGAACGTGGACGTCGGTTCGCCGGTGCTGCCGGAAACCTCCCCCGACGATGCCGGCATCTCGATGTCCATCGAATACGACAGCCGCAACACCGCCTTTGCGCCCACGCGCGGCGGCACGATCGCGATCGAGTACCTGAATGCCGACGACTCGCTGGGCAGCGATCGTGAGTATGAACGCGGCGAGATCGGCGTCGGCTACGCACTGCCATTTCGAAATAACGTCTGGTGGATCACGGCCGCGGGTGGTGCGAGCAGCGACCTACCGGCCGATCGGCTGTTCACCCTGGGTGGCCCCGGCAGTTTCCCCGGCTTCGAACTCGGCGAGATGCGCGTCGGCGGCTACTGGACCATCGGCACCAGCTACCTGTGGAACATCAAGGAAGTGCTGCCAATCAAGGGCCATGCGCTCTACATGGGTTTCCGGGTCGTGGGCGGCGGGGTCTCGGACCGGTTCGACCAGGAAGAGGCCGATGACATCTATGGCGGCTCTATCTACCTGACCGGTCGGACGATGGTCGGGCCGCTGACACTCGGCGTCGGCAGCACGTCCACGGACTCCTGGAGCGCCTGGCTCAGCATCGGCCGGCCCGTGGGCCGCGGCACCATCCTGGAAAGGGGCATTTTCCGCTGAGGGCGCGCCGTGCACGTGCCATGGCGGCGCGACATTGCCGGAGCGCCTACGTCGGAATTCCGCCGTAAAGCTAGAATCGGCCGCATGGGGATTCCTTCCGACGACACCCTGTCGGTGCTGAGCCGCGACGTGGGCGGGCGATTGCTCGCGGCACGGCGCCGCCTGGTCACCGCCGAGTCCTGCACCGGCGGGTGGATAGCCAAGATGTGCACCGACATCGCCGGCAGCTCCGACTGGTTCGACTGCGGTTTCGTCAGCTACTCGAACGCCGCCAAGACGCGAGATCTCGGCGTGCCGGAGAAACTCATCGAGAGCGAAGGCGCCGTGA
Organism: Steroidobacteraceae bacterium; assembly: GCA_036274075.1. GTDB lineage: Bacteria > Pseudomonadota > Gammaproteobacteria > Steroidobacterales > Steroidobacteraceae > CADEED01. The sequence goes on from DASUGK010000087.1 coordinate 3,549, forward strand.
GTGATGCGGTGGTGCGCGCCATGGCGGAAGGCGCGCTCGCGCGCACGCAGGCCAATGTCGCCGTCGCCGTGAGCGGCATCGCGGGACCCGGCGGCGCCGTGCCGGGAAAACCCGTGGGCACGGTGTGGTTCGCGCTGGCACAAAAACTGCCCGACCGGCTGGAGTGCCAGGGACACCTGATCCAGTTCGACGGCGACCGCGATGCCGTGCGCCGCCAGTCGGTGGAATACGCCCTCAACCTGTTACGCGCCCTGCCACAGCCGCAAGAAGCGTAGGCCGTCGCCGTGCAGGGTCCGGGAACGTTGCGGCTGTTTTTCGCGTACCAACCCAGCGCCGCGCAGAGCAACTTGCTGGCCGCGCGCGTGGCGCCGCTGGTGACCGAGCTGCACGCGCAGCGCGTTCCGCCGGAGAATATCCACGCCACGCTGTGTTTCATCGGCGCCGTCGCCGCGGAGCGCCTCGATGAAGTCAGGCGACTTGCGGCCGGGATTCGTGGCTCACGTGCCACGTTGCGCTTCGATGCCTTCGAGTTCTGGCGCAAGGCGGGGGTGTTGTGTGCGACCGCGCCCGACAATTCCCAGTCGGAACCTGCACGTGTGTTGGCGGGGCAACTGGCGACGCAACTCGCGGCCGCGGGTTTTTCTCCCGACCTCAAACCGTTCCGCGCGCACATGACGCTGGCGCGCAAGGTCGACCACGCGCGCGCCGCGGCTCGTGAATGGCCGTGTCCGCTGACACCACCTTTCGTGCTCGACTGCGAGCGATTCGCGCTCATGGAGAGTCGTCGCGGAGACGCCGGGTCGATATACAGTGCCGTCGATTCGTGGCCACTGTATGCGTAGCAAAGACACGCCAGAAATACAGCGAATAGGGGAGAAATTCCTGTGGATTTATACAGCCCGCTTTGATAGCTTCGCTTTCACCAAAACGCTCGCTTTGCAAAGGGGATTTCACGATGGATGACAACCGCAAAAAGGCGCTGAGCGCCGCGCTGGGCCAGATCGAAAAGCAATTCGGCAAAGGCTCCGTCATGCGTCTGGGCGATGCCGCCGCGACGTACGACGTGCAGGCGGTTTCCACCGGCTCGCTGGGCCTGGACATTGCGTTGGGCATCGGCGGACTGCCGCGCGGTCGTGTCATCGAGATCTACGGACCGGAATCCTCCGGTAAAACCACGCTGACGCTGCAGGTGGTCGCGGAGATCCAGAAGCTCGGCGGCACCGCCGCCTTCGTCGACGCCGAACACGCGCTCGACCCCTCCTACGCCGAGAAGTTGGGCGTCAACGTCAACGAGTTGCTGGTCTCGCAGCCGGACACGGGTGAGCAGGCGCTCGAAATCACCGACATGCTGGTGCGTTCCGGCGCGGTGGATCTCGTAGTCGTCGACTCGGTCGCGGCGCTCACCCCCAAGGCGGAAATCGAAGGCGAAATGGGTGATCCGCAGATGGGCCTGCACGCCCGGCTCATGTCGCAGGCGCTGCGCAAGCTCACCGGCAACATCTCGCGCTCCAACACCATGGTCATCTTCATCAACCAGATCCGCATGAAGATCGGCGTCATGTTCGGCAACCCCGAGACCACCACCGGTGGCAACGCGCTCAAGTTCTACAGCTCGGTGCGCCTCGACATCCGCCGCATCGGCGCCATCAAGTCCGGCGAAGAAGTGGTGGGCAACCAGACGCGCGTGAAGGTAGTGAAGAACAAGGTCGCTCCGCCGTTCCGCGAAACCGAATTCGAGATCATGTACGGGCTCGGCATCTCGCGCGAAGGCGAGATCATCGACATGGGTTCGGCCCAGGGCATCATCGAAAAGTCCGGTGCCTGGTACAGCTACAAGGGCGAGCGCATCGGCCAGGGCAAGGACAACGCCCGCGAGTTCCTCCGGTCGCGTCCCGAACTCGCCAAGGAAATCGAAAACCAGATCCGCGAGCGCCTGCTGCCGCAGAAGCCGCAGCGTCCGGAGCTCAAGAGCGTCGGCGGAAACGACTGAAGCGACCGTACGGATGGGTGGCCTTTCCCGGGCCACCCGTCCATCGAGAGGTTCGCAGTGCGACTGTTCCCCGTTTTCGCGGCAGGCCTGCTTTGCAGCGCCATCGCGTTTCCTTCCATTGCGGCAGATTCACTGCTGATTCCAGCAGACGTGATCTACACCGCGCCGGATTCGCCTCCCAAGAGGAACGGTGCCGTGCTGCTTCGTGGTGGGCGCATCGTCAGCGTATCCGACGAACGTTCCCGCGCTGCCATACCAAAGGGAACCCAAACCTCGGAATGCCGCGGCGTAGTGGTCGCGGGTTTTCAGAACAGCCACGTGCATTTCATGGGTCCGACTTTCGGCGGAGATGCCAGCCGTCCCGCGGCCGACGTCGAGCACGCCGTAGAGTCCATGCTGACTCGATACGGTTTCACCACTGTCGTCGATACCAGCTCCGATCTGGCCAACACGCTGGCAATCCGCACGCGCATCGAGAAGGGCGAACTGCGCGGGCCGCGCATACTGACCGCCGGTTGGGCGCTGTACCCGCGCGACGGAATCCCTTTCTACCTGCGCGATCTTCCGAAACAGTTCCTGGACCAGTTGCCGCAACCGCGGGATGCCGCCGAGGCGCGCGCCGACGTACGCCGGAACCTCGATGCGGGCGCCGACGTGACCAAGCTTTTTTTGCATACGTCCCCGGACGGCAAGAGTCCGCGTTTTCTGTCGCTCGAGGTCGCCCGCGCCGCCGTCGAAGCGACGCATGCGCGCGGCAGGCTGGTGCTCGCACATCCGACCAGCCTCGAGGGAATCCGGGGCGCGCTGGCTGCCGGCGTGGACATCATCGTGCACACCACGCTAGGCGAATCCGCGCCCTGGGATGACGCGCTCACGCGCGAGATGGTGGCCAAGAAGATGTCGGTGGTCCCCACCTTCCAGCTCTGGCCGTACGAGCTGGCCAAGCAGCACGTGCCTCAGCAAATCGTCGACAAGCTGGTCGGCGCAACGCTTGAAGAGCTGAAGGCATTCAAGGCCGCCGGCGGGCAAATCCTGTTCGGCACCGACGTCGGCTACATGAACGAATTCGACCCCACGGCCGAATACGTCTTCATGGCGAAGGCCGGGCTTTCGCCCATGGAAATCCTGGCTTCGCTGACCACCGCGCCAGCGGAGCGCTGGAAGGAATCGGCACGTCGCGGCCGCGTCGAGGCCGGCATGGATGCGGACCTGGTGGTTCTGGGCGGTGATCCTGCCGAGGACGTCAGGAACTTCACGAACGTACGTTGCGTGTTCAGGGCAGGGAAGCTCGTGTATGCACCCTCGGAATCCAAATAGACGGCCCATGCGCAGGCCGGGGCGAAAGGCGCCACTGACCGAGTACCAGGCGCACAACCTGAACCACGCCTTCGACTACGCCGTGGCCTTGCTCGCGCGGCGTGACTACTCCACCCACGAGCTCAAGAAAAAGCTGGCTGAACGCGGCTACACCGAGCACGCGTACGAGGTCGTGGTCGACGACCTCGAGTCGATGGGCAAGATCAACAACGAGCGCTACGGGCAGAACGTGGTCGCCTACCGGGCGCGGCGCGGCCATGGCCCGGTGCGGATCCGCAGCCAGCTCCAGAAGTCCGGGTTGTCCCGGGCTGCCATCGACGAGGCCGTCAAGGGCGATGAGGCCCCCGATTTCCTGGCGCTGGCCCGGGCGGCCCGCCTGCGGAAGTTCGGGCCCGAACTGCCCAAGGACCGCAAGGAAAGGGCAAGACAGGCCAGATTTTTGCAATACCGGGGCTTTTCCAACGATCATATCCGCGCTGTCCTGGAGGGGGACCCCGAGCTCGACTCGGAGCCCGACTCCAGCGGCGACCCGGATCACTCGTAAGACACCCTTTAGCCCCAGATGCCCCAGAAACCGCCTTTCATGAGCGCGGCGGACGTCCGCCGTGCCTTCCTCGAATTCTTCCGCGAACGTGGCCACACGGTGGTCCCGTCCTCCAGCCTCGTACCGGGCAACGACCCGACGCTGCTGTTCACCAACGCCGGCATGGTGCAGTTCAAGGACTGCTTCCTGGGGCGTGACAAACGCGACTACGTGCGCGCCGCGTCCAGCCAGCGCTGCGTGCGTGCCGGTGGCAAGCACAATGATCTCGAGAACGTGGGTTACACCGCGCGCCACCACACCTTCTTCGAGATGCTGGGCAACTTCTCCTTCGGCGATTACTTCAAGAAGGATGCGATCCGCTTCGCCTGGGACTTCGTCACGGGTACGCTCAAGATCGATCCCGCGCGGCTCATGGTCACGGTCTACAAGACCGATGACGAGGCGTATGACCTCTGGCACAAGATGATCGGCCTGCCGGCGGACAAGATCGTGCGCATCGGCGACAAGCCTGGCGGCGGCTCCGACAACTTCTGGCAGATGGGTGACACCGGCCCCTGCGGGCCCTGCACGGAAATCTTCTTCGACCACGGCGCGCACATCAAAGGCGGCCCGCCGGGCTCGCCCGACGATGACGGCGATCGCTGGGTGGAGATCTGGAACCTGGTGTTCATGCAGTTCGATCGCTCGGCCGACGGCAAGCTCACGCCGCTGCCCAAGCCCTCGGTGGACACCGGCGCCGGCCTCGAGCGC
>DASUGK010000088.1:0-21055 GCA_036274075.1 Steroidobacteraceae bacterium
CCTCGACCTGCACGCCCGTTACGCCGCGCTCGACGACGCGCGTTACTGGCACGTGCAACCCTGGCCGAAACACGAGCGCCCGCAGCGCTGGATCATCCAGCTGGCGCGCAAGCGCATCCTCGCGCTCAAGCGCGTCGTCGCACAACGCCGCAACGAAGGTGATGCCGACTTCCTCGAAGGCATCGAGACCATGGCCTTCCTCGCGAGCCTGGTCGGCCTCACGTCGGTCGAGCGTTTCATTCCCCTGGCCACGCACGAAACCGAGCGCCGCGAAGTGCTGGAGGCGCAACCCGAGGAGACGCAGGCGCAGCCGGCACCGCCGGGTGCGCGGCCGCGCGCCACCCCGGTGGGCGAAGCGCCGCGCCCGCGCCACGCCGAGCCCCGGCGCGCCGCCGATACGGCCGGCCGCACCGGTGAACACAAGCGTACCGGCGAAACCACGCGACAGATGCCGGCGCTCGCCCACTCGCGCGCCGATCGCGTGATCGCGGCACAACGCGCCGCCGTGCAGCCCAGGCACGCCGCGCCGGCCGCGCAGCCGCGACAGGTCAAGCGGGAACCTCAACGTCCCGCCACGGTCAAGCCCCGCAAGGCGCCGTCGACCATCACGGCAGCCGAACACGTGGTGATCGCCGACGCCGTGCGCTTGTTAGAGTGGGGCAAGCAGTGGCACGAGATCGCCGAGATGATCGCGCGGCTCGCCGAAAGACCCTCGCCCTCCGAGATCCGGCGCATCCTGCGCACCTACCGGGAACACATCGACGCCATCATGACGCGCCGTCGCGACTAGCGCCGCCGGCGAGGATCGCGGCTTGCGCGAAGCCGCCGCCCTTGCGCAAAATCTGCGCCCCGACGCTGCCCCGGGAACCAACCCGCGGGTACATCGCTCTGTAGCAGGCGCCATGATCAAGACTCAGAACCTCACCAAGAACTACCAGGGCCTCCTGGCCGTCGACAACCTGAGCTTTTCGGCCGAGCCGGGCGAAGTGCTGGGCTTCCTCGGGCCCAACGGCGCCGGCAAGACCACCACCATGCGCATGATCGCCGGGTTCGTCGCGCCGACCAGCGGCTCCGCCAGCATCTGCGGGCACGACGTCGCGACGGAACCACTGGCCGCGAAAACCGTGCTGGGCTATCTACCCGAGGGTGCGCCCACGTACGGCGAGATGACGGTGGCCGGCTTCCTCGATTTCATCGCCAACCTGCGCGCGCTCACCGGCGAGAACCGCAAGTCGCGGCTCGACTATGTCATCGGGCGGCTGCAGCTCGAACCGGTGCTGCAGCAGACCATCGACACGCTCTCGAAGGGATTCAAGCGGCGCGTCGGCCTCGCGCAGGCCATCGTGCACGACCCGAAGGTGCTGATCCTCGACGAGCCCACCGACGGCCTCGACCCCATGCAGAAACACGAGGTGCGCACGCTGATCGGCGAGATCGCCCGCGAGAAGACCATCGTGATCTCGACGCACATCCTCGAGGAAGTCGACGCGGTGTGCACCCGCGCCATCATCATCGCGCACGGCAGGCTGGTGGCCGACGACACGCCGTCGGGCCTGAAATCGCGCGCGCCTTCCGGCCGTCTCGAGGACGTGTTCCGTTCCGTCGCCGCCTGACCGTTGAGGAGTCTCCTGCCTTGAAACCCGTCGGAATCATCACGCGGCGCGAGCTCGCGAGTTATTTCGCCACGCCCGTGGCCTACGTGTTCATCATCATCTTCCTGGTCTTCACCGGGTTGTGCACCTTCTACCTCGGCGGACTGTTCGAGCGGCGCCAGGCCGACCTGCTGCCGCTGTTCAAGTTCCTGCCGTGGATGTACCTGTTCCTGGTGCCGGCCGTGTCGATGCGGCTGTGGGCCGAGGAACACAAGACCGGCAGCATCGAGCTGCTCCTCACGCAGCCCATCACCACCTGGCAGGCCGTGCTCGGCAAGTTCTTCGCGGCGTGGATCTTCGTCGGCATCGCGCTGGCGCTGACCTTCCCCACCTGGATCACCGTCAATTACCTCGGCGACCCCGACAACGGCGCGGCGTTCGCCGGCTACGTCGGCGCCTTCATCATGGCGGGCGCCTTCCTCGCGGTGGGCTCGTGCATGTCGGCGCTCACCAACAACCAGGTGATCGCCTTCGTGCTGGCCTTCGTGACGTGCGCGCTGGCGACTCTCGCCGGCTACTCGCTGGTCACCGACTGGTCACGCGCCTTCTTCGGAGGCATCGCCTCGTGGTCTTTCTGGGGCGAAGGGTTGCGCGCAGGCATCCAATCGCTGGGCAACCTGCTCACCGACGGCATCGCCGGGCTGTCCTTCCTCACGCACTTCGAGAACATCATGAAGGGCGTGCTCGACCTGCGCGACATCCTCTACTTCGCGCTGGTCATCATCTTCTTCCTGCTCGCGAGCACCGTGCTGCTCGACGCGCGCAAATCGAAATAGCGGGTTCCCAGGCATGAACAAACCCACACTCGGTGCAGGCTCGCTCGCGCTCGTCGGCCTGCTCTTCATCGGCATCATGCTGCTCGCCAACACGCTGCTGCGTGGCGCGCAGGTCGACCTCACCCAGGACCGGCTCTACACGCTCTCGCAGGGCACGCGCAACATCCTGCGCGACCTCGAGGAACCGGTGAACCTGTACCTGTTCTTCTCCGACAGCGCCGCGACGCCGATGCCGGATCTCAAGACCTACGGCACGCGCGTGCGCGAACTGCTCGAGTCCATGGCGGCGCGCTCGAACGGCAAGCTCACGGTCAAGGTCATCGACCCGCAGCCGTTCTCGGAGGAAGAAGACCGCGCCACCGAGCTCGGCGTGCAGGGCATGCCGCTCACGCCGGGCGGCGACAAGCTGTACCTCGGCCTCGCGGCGACCAACTCGACCGACGGCAAGGAGGCCATACCCTTCCTCGATCCGAAGCTCGACGAGCAGCTCGAATACGACGTCACCAAGCTTATCCACAAGCTGGCCACGCCCGAGAAGCCGGTGGTCGGCTGGTTGTCCTCGCTGCCCATGGGCGGTGACTTCGACATGCGCACCGGCCGCCCGACGCCCGCGCTCATGGTGTACGCGCAGGCGGAGCAGCTCTACGCCGTGCGCGCCATCGACCCGTCGGTGACCAGGATCGACGAGGACGTCGACGTGCTGGTGCTGGTGCATCCCAAGGCACTGCCGCCCGCGGCGCTGTACGCCATCGACCAGTACGCCATGCGCGGCGGGCACCTGCTGGTGTTCGTCGATCCCAACTCCCAGGCCGACCAGTCGGGCGCGGACCCGAACGACCCGATGGCGCAGTTCTCGGCCGACAAGTCCTCGCATCTCGAGCCGCTGCTCAGCTCCTGGGGCGTGGAGTTCAAGCCCGACCAGGTGGTCGCCGATCTCGAGCGCGGCCTGGTGGTCGGCATGCGCGAGGGCGAGCCGCCTTCGCAGCACATCGCCATCCTCGGCTTCGATTCCTCGAGCGTCGGCAAGGACGTGGTCACCGCGAATCTCGACAGCATCAACATGGCCACGGTGGGTAGTTTGAAGCACATCGACGGCTCGAAGACCACCTTCGAGCCGCTGATCCACACCAGCAAGCAGGCCGGCCTGCTGCCCACGCAGCGGTTCGCCATGATGAGCGACCCGGCCTCGCTGCGTGACGGCTTCCGCCCCACGGGCGAATTCGTCGTGGCGGCGCGCGTGTCGGGCAACGCCACCAGCGCCTACCCCGACGGCCCGCCGGCCGGCGTCGCCGCGGCGCCGGATGCGCTCAAGGCCTCGGCCAAGCCGCTGAACGTGGTGATCTTCGCCGACACCGACCTGCTCTCCGACTTCATGTGGGGACAGCAGGCCAACTTCTTCGGCCAGGCCATCTTCCAGCCGTTCGCGAACAACGGCGAACTGGTGTGGAACGCCATCGACAACCTGGCCGGCAGCAACGACCTCATCAGCATCCGCGGGCGCGCCTCGTACGCGCGGCCCTTCACGCGCGTGGTCGCGCTGCAGACCGAGGCCGAATCGCGCTTCCGCGCCACCGAGCAGCAGCTCGAGGAGCAGCTCAACCAGACCGAGGAGCGGCTGTCGAAGCTGCAGACCGCGCAGCCGGGCAGCGGCGAGGTCATCCTCACGACCGAGCAGGCGCGGGAAATCGAACGCTTCCAGGCCGAGAAACTGCGCATCCGCAAGGAACTGCGCGCGGTGAAGTCGCAGCTCGAGCGCGACATCAAGTCGCTCGGCATGTGGACCAAGGTGATCAACGTCCTCGGCGTGCCGGCCTTGTTCGCCTTGATCGCGCTGCTCGTCGCGCACTGGCACCGCCGCCGGCGCCATGCCATCGCCATGCTGCGCAAGACGGCGCAGGGAGCGGCCAATCCATGATCATGCGTCCACGTTCCAGGGTGCTCGCGGGCGCCGCTCTCGTCGCGCTCATCGCCGGCCTGTGGCTGACGCTGCACCGCTCGGGCCAGCAGGGTGACCTCGGTGGCGGAACGCTGTTCCCGGACCTCACTGCCGAGCTGGGCAGCGTCAACGAGATCCGCCTCTCCAAGGGCGACGGCAGCCGCACCACGCTGCGCAAGCAGGCCGACGGCTGGACCGTGGTGGAACGCGAGTACCCGGCCGATGCCGGCCGCGTGCGCGACCTGGTGCTGAGCCTCGCGCGCATGAAGGTCATCGAGCGCAAGACCAGCGATCCGGCCAACTACGCCCGGCTGGGCGTCGAGGCTCCCGACTCACCGACAGCGGCGAGCACGCTGGTGGAAGTCGTGGCCGGTGACAAGAACTGGTCGCTGGTCGTGGGCAAGAACGCCGAGGGCCGCGCGATCTACGTGCGCAAGCACAAGGAAGCCGCCAGCGCGCTGGCCGAGCCCGCCGTCATGGTAGAGCCGGATCCGAAACGCTGGGTGGATCGGCAGCTGCTCGACATCGCCGGCACCAAGGTGCACGACATCGCGGTGAAATCCGCGGGCGGCAAGGGATACACGCTGACACGCGCCCAGCGTGGCGCGGACATGGTGCTCAGCCCCGTGCCAAAGGGCCGCAAGCCGGCGAGCGCCATGTCGCTCAACTCGCAGGCAGACTCGCTGGTGGCCCTCAACTTCGACGACATGCGCGCCCCGCCGGCCGGCGCCGCACCGGCCACCGACCACGCCACGTTCCGGCTGTTCGACGGCCAGGTATTCGAATTCGCGGGCCGCAAGGAAGGCGACAAGGCCTACGTGACCGTGAGCGCGCATCGCGACCCGGCGCTGGCCGCGCAGTTCCCCGAGCCCGCTCCCGAGGCGCCACCCGCCGCGGCCGACGCCGCAACCCCTGCAGTGGCCACCACGCCGCCCGCGGACGCGGCCGGCGAGAAATCCGCCACCGCGCCTGCGGCACCGGCAGCGCCCACGCCACCGGCCGCGCCGGCGGCTCCCGCGGCGCCGTCGCCCGCCGACCCGAGCGCTGAACGGATTGGCGCGCGCGCCAAGGGCCTGGAATTCGAGATCCCGCTCTACAAGTACGAGTCCATCTTCCGCGGCCTGGAAGACATGCTGGAGCCGAAGGACCAGCCCGCGGCCGCGGACCAAGAGTAGTTAGAGCCAGGCGCGCCCCGGCGCGACGGAAGTTCGTCGCGGCGGCTATCGCGTTCGCGCGATCAGGAGCAGCGCGGCCGCCGCCAGTATCAATGTCGGCGTCCAGGCCAGTACCATGGGGCTGGCCTCGAACACCACCGCGCCGCTCTCGAGCACGCGCTGCACGAAGAAGAAAGTGACGCCGATCAGCACGCCGATGAGCAGGCGTGCGCCTGCGCCAGCCGCGCGCAGGCTGCCGAACACGAACGGCACCGCCAGCAGCGCGGTGAACAGGATGGCCGTGGTGCGCGCGATGCGCGACCAGAAGGCGAATTCCTGGCTGGTGGCGTCGAGGCCGTTTTCCTTGAGGTGCTGCACCAGGCTCCACAACACGCGGGTCTCGAGCTGGCGCGGCGCCGCCACCGTGAGCCCGAGGAAATCCCCGCCGACCGCCGAGGAGAAATCACGGCTGGCCTGGTGTTCCGACTCGATGACCTCGCCGCCGAAACGCGTGGCAGCGTAGCGCGTGAGCTTCCAGCTGCCGTCGGGCTTCACGCTGGCGGTGCTCGCGGTGGCCACCGAGGCGAGCCGGTGGTCCGGCGTGAGCTCGTAGATGTGCATGCCGCCGAACTCGGCGCCGCCGGACTGCTGGCTGACGTTGATGAGCAGGTTGCCGTCGCGTACCCAGGCACCGCCGCGGCTGGCGAAGCTGATGTTGGAGAACTTGCTGAGCGCCTTCTGGCGCTTGGCCATGTCCTGCATGGGCGGGGCCAGGAATTCACCGCAGACCACCGCCACCACGACCAGCAGCAGGCCGGCCATGGCCACCGAGCCCGCGATGCGCCACACCGAGATGCCGGCGCTGCGCATCACCGTGAGCTCGCTGCCGCTGGCCAGCGTGCCCAGGCCCAGCAGGGCGCCGATGAGCACGGCGATGGGCATCAGCTCGTAGACCTGCTGCGGCAGGTTGAGCAGCACGAACCAGAAGGCGTCGAGCGCGGTGTAGGTGCCGACGCCGATGTCGTCCTGCTGGTTGGCGAACAGGAACAGCGCGCCCAGCGCCACCAGCACCGCCAGCACCACGAACACCCCGCCCAGCACGGCGCGGATCACGTAACGGTCGAGCAGGTTCATGCCGGCACCGCCGCCGCCATCGCGCGGGTATTGCGCCGGTAGCGCCGGCGCGCGTTCCAGCGCGGCAGCAGCAGGATGGCCAGCGCCAGCAACACCACCGCGGCATGCACCCACCACAGGCCTAACCACTGCGGGATGGCGCCGCGCGCCAGCCCCTGGCGCCCGGCGATGGCCAGGTTGATGTACACGAAGAAGATCAGCACCGCGTAACCGATGCGCGCGTAACGCCCCTGGCGCGGGCGCAGCCGCGCCAGCGGCACGGCGATGCCGGCCAGCACCAGCGCCATGATGGGAAACGCGATGCGCCAGTGGAACTCGGCCAGCTGCTCGGGCTTCGGTGACTGCAGCAGCGTGCGCGTCGGCGCGCCCTCGAGCGCCACCGCGCCGCCGGAAAGCGCCGGCAGGCGCACCGGGATGGTGTTCTCGGCGAAACGCACGATGCGGAACTTGCGCTCCCCGGGAATCCCCTCGAAACGCTGGCCGTCGTAGAGCGTGATGACCTGCAGGTCGCCGCCCTCGGCGTAGGCATGCGTGGCGCGCTGCGCCAGCGCGATCTCCAGGTGGCCGCCCCGGTCGCGCTCGACGAACACCTTCTGCAGCGTGCCGTCGGGCGCCGCGCCCTGCGCGTACACCACGGTGCTGCCGCCTCCGAACATGCGGAACTTGCCGGCCGTGATGGGCGCGAACTGCCCGGCGCGCAGCGCCTCGCTGCGCAGCTCGAGCATGCGGCCCGCGGCCGCCGGCGCGACGTGCAGCGACAGTGCGCCCAGCAGGATGGCCAGCAGCACGCTGAAGCCGATGACCGGCATCAGCACGGGGCGCGAGCCCGCGCCGCAGGCCTGCGCGGCGGTCATTTCGCTGTCGTGGTAGAGCCGGCCGAGCGCCAGCACGATGCCGATCAGCAACCCGACCGGGATCACCAGCGACAGGTTCTGGACGGCGCTGAGCAGGATGAGTTCGAGCACCACGCCGCGCGGGTACTGGCTTTCGGCCGCCCGCTCTAACACACGCGCGACCTGATTTGTGAGCAATATCGCCAGTAACACACCAGTTACGGCGACCCAGCTGACGACCACTTCGCGCAGGATGTAGCGATCGAGAATGCGCAGCAACAGAACACCAAAACCGAGTTGGGTTACACTTCGCGACCTTAAAGCACGGCCGCCCTTCGCGACAGTCCCCGTCGGGCCGCTTTGACGGTCGGCCAAGCCCAAGGACTACAAAAAATGCAGTTCGATACGTGGACGAAGGCGCTCGCAGAGCTGCCCATCGATTGTGTCGCCGTCGGCGTTCAGGATGACGGCGAGCTGACCCCGGAAGCCAAGACCCTCGACTTGAAATGCCGCGAGAAGCTGTCGCGGCTCACCAAGCGTGGCGATTTCAGCGGCAAGCTCGGCGAGACCTGGCTGGTCACCGACCTCGAGGGCATCCGGGCCGAACGCGTGCTGCTGGTCGGCCTGGGTCCGAAGGCGAAGGACGGGATCACGCGCAAGACCTGGCGCCGCATCGTGGTCGCCGCGATTTCCGCGGCCACGCGCACCCGGGTCACGTCGCTGGCCCTGGCGCTGCCGCGTCCCGCCGCCAAGGTGTTGTCCGACGATCGCCTCGGCCGCTCGGTGGCCGAGCTCACGGGCAATACCCTGTACCGCGTCAACGACCTCAAGAGCGCGAAGAAGCCGCGCCCGCCCGCGCTGAACCGCGTGGTCGTGGCCGCCGCCGCCAAGGCCGACGCCAACATCAGGAAAGGTTTCAAGCAGGGCGCGGCGCTCGCCAACGGCGCGGCGCTGATGCGCAACCTCGCCAACCTGCCCGGCAACGTCTGCACGCCGTCCTATCTCGGCAAGACCGCCGAGGGACTCGCCAGGACCCACAAGTCGCTCAAGGTGAAGGTGCTGGGCCTGCCCGAGATCAAGCGCGAGAAGATGGGATGTTTCCTGGCGGTGACGCAGGGCAGCGAGGAGCCGCCGCGGTTCATCGTCATCGAGCATCGGCATCCGAAGGCCAAGGGCGCACCCGTGGTGCTGGTGGGCAAGGGCATCACCTTCGACACCGGCGGCATCTCGCTCAAGGACCCGCCGACCATGGACGAGATGAAATTCGACATGAGCGGGGCGGCCTGCGTCATCGGCACCATGAACACCGTGGCCGAGCTCAACCTGCCCATCCACGTCGTGGGCCTCGTGGCGGCCTGCGAGAACATGCCCGACGGCCGCGCCATCAAGCCCGGCGACATCGTCACCAGCGCGCAGGGCCTCACCGTCGAGATCCTCAACACCGACGCCGAGGGCCGCCTGATCCTCTGCGACGCGCTCAACTACGCCAAGCGCTTCAAGCCCGACGTGGTCATCGACATGGCGACGCTCACCGGCGCGATTGTCGTCGCGCTCGGCGTGCACCACACCGGCGTGTTCTCCAACACCGACTCGCTGGCGCGCGAGCTGGTCGACTGCGGCATCGCCGCCGACGACCGCGCCTGGCACATGCCGGTGGGTGACGAATACGGCGACCAGCTCAAGAGCAACTTCGCCGACATGGCCAATGTCGCCGGGCGCGACGGCGGCTCCTGCACGGCCGCGGCCTTCCTCGCCAAGTTCACGCAGGGACTCACCTGGGCGCACCTCGACATCGCCGGCACCGCCTACCAGGGAGGCGCGGGCAAGGGCAGCACCGGCCGTCCCAGCGCCATGCTGCTGGAATTCCTGCTGCGCCGCGCAGGTGCGCGCTAACGCGCACTTCCGACGGCGCGTACACGGCCGATGCCGCCGCGAGTCGACTTCTACGTGAGTGAAGCGGCGGGCGCCGACGTGCGGCTGCGCCTCGCCTGCCGCGTCGCCGAGAAGGCCTACCTCGCCCGGCAGAAGGTCGTCGTGCTGCTCGACGACGCCGAGAACCTGCGCCGCTTCGACGAACTGCTTTGGACCTTCGGTGATGGCAGCTTCGTGCCGCACGACAGCGTCACGTCGCCCGGCGGCGCCTGCGAAGCGCCCGTGGCACTGACTACCGGACCGCTGCCCGCGGATCATGCGGACGTGCTGCTCAACCTCACGGGCGCGGTGCCGCCGTTCTTCGAGAGCTTCGCGCGCGTCGCGGAATTCCTCGATGGCCGCGCCGAGGTACGCGCCGCCGGGCGCGAACGCTTCAAGGCCTACCGCGCGAAGTCGCTGGATCCCCAGACCCACAACGTCTGACCCGGGCCGTCCGGCGCCCCGTATAATCCGCGCCCTCATGGACAAGGCCTATACCCCGGGCGACATCGAGCGCCGGATCTACGAACGTTGGGAATCTTCCGGCAGCTTCGCGCCGGGCGGTGACGGGCAGCCGTACTGCATCATGCTGCCGCCGCCGAACGTCACCGGCACGCTGCACATGGGCCACGCCTTCCAGCACACGCTCATGGACGCGCTGACGCGCTGGCATCGCATGCGCGGGTTTTCGGCGCTGTGGCAGCCGGGCACCGACCACGCCGGCATCGCCACGCAGATGGTGGTCGAACGGCAGCTGGCGGCGCAGAAGCAGAGCCGCCACGATCTCGGGCGCGAGAAATTCCTCGAACGCGTGTGGCAGTGGAAGGCCGAGTCCGGCAGCACCATCTCGCGCCAGATGCGCCGCCTCGGCACATCGGTGGACTGGTCGCGCGACAAGTTCACGATGGACCCGGACCTGTCACGCGCCGTCACCGAAGTCTTCGTGCGGCTGCACGACGAAGGCCTGATCTACCGCGGCAAGCGGCTGGTCAACTGGGATCCGAAGCTGCTGACCGCCGTGTCCGACCTCGAAGTGATCTCCGAGGAAGAGAACGGCTCGCTCTGGCATATCAGGTATCCGATCGTCGGCGGTGGCGCGCACGTGGTGGTGGCCACCACGCGTCCCGAGACCTTGTTAGGCGACACGGCCGTGGCCGTGAACCCGGACGACGAGCGTTACAAGGCACTGGTCGGCAAACAACTCGAGTTGCCGCTCACCGGCCGCACCATCCCGGTGATCGCCGACAGTTACGTCGACGCGGCGTTCGGCTCGGGCTGCGTGAAGATCACGCCGGCGCACGATTTCAACGACTACGAGATGGGGCTGCGCCACGACCTGCCGCTCATCAACATCTTCACGCCGGACGCGAAGCTCAACGAGAACGCGCCGGTGCAGTACCGCGGCATGGACCGCGACGAGGCGCGCAGTAAGATCGTCGCGGACCTCGAGGCCGCGGGCCTGATCGAGAAGATCGAGCCGCACAAGCTCAAGGTGCCGCGCGGCGACCGCACGCACGCCGTCATCGAGCCGTACCTCACCGACCAGTGGTACGTGAAGATCGCGCCGCTGGCCGAGCCGGCGCTGCGCGCCGTCGAAGAGGGGCGCACGCGCTTCATTCCCGAGAACTGGGCGAAGACCTACTTCGAGTGGATGCGCAACATCAAGGACTGGTGCGTGAGCCGCCAGCTCTGGTGGGGTCATCGCATCCCGGCCTGGTACGACGAGGCCGGCAGGATCCACGTCGGCCGCGACGAGGCCGAGGTCCGCAGGAAGCACTCGCTGGGCGACGCGAAACTCACGCAGGACCCGGACGTGCTCGACACCTGGTTCTCCTCGGCGCTGTGGCCCTTCTCCACGCTGGGCTGGCCCGACACGACGCCGGAACTGAAGAAGTTCTATCCCACCAGTGTGCTGGTCACCGGCTTCGACATCATCTTCTTCTGGGTGGCCCGCATGATGATGATGGGCCTCAAGTTCATGGGCGACGTGCCCTTCCGCGATGTGTACATCACCGGGCTCATCCGCGACGAGCACGGCGACAAGATGTCCAAGTCCAAGGGCAATGTCATCGACCCGCTGGACATCGTCGATGGCATCGCTCTCAACGACCTGGTGGCCAAGCGCACCACGGGGCTCATGCAGCCGCAGCTCGCGCCTGGCATCGAGAAGAACACGCGCAAGCAGTTCCCCGAAGGCATCGCGGCCTACGGCACCGACGCGCTGCGCTTCACCATGGCCTCGCTGGCCGGCGTGTCGCGCGACATCAACTTCCACATGGGCCGCGTCGCCGGTTACCGCAACTTCTGCAACAAGTTGTGGAATGCCTCGCGCTTCGTGCTCATGACCATCGAAGGCCAGGGCGACCTGGTGGGCGACGCGGAGCTGTCCGTGGCCGACCGCTGGATCGTGTCGCGGTTGTCGTCCACGCTGTCGCGTGTCGACCATGCCCTGAAGGACTATCGCTTCGACTTCGCCACCACGGCGCTTTACGAATTCACCTGGTACGAGTTCTGCGACTGGTACCTGGAGCTCACCAAGCCCGTCCTGCAGAGCGAGACGGCGACGGAAGCACAGAAGCGCGGCACGCGCCGCACGCTGGCCACCACGCTGGAGGCGCTGCTGCGCGCGCTGCATCCCTTCATGCCGTTCATCACCGAGGAAATCTGGCAGCGCGTGGCGCCGGTGACCGCGCCGCTGCTCGCGGCGGCGAACTTCCGCGGGGTTGCGAAGCAGCCGGACCTGGTGATGCTGGCGCCCTATCCCGCCGCCACCGATTTCGCGTCCGACGACCAGGCCGAAGCGGAAGTCGGCTGGATGCAGAAGTTCATCCTCGCGGTGCGCCAGATCCGCGGCGAGATGGACATCGCGCCGTCGCGCAGGATACTGCTGCTGTTGCAGAACGCCAGCGCGCGCGACACCGAGCTCGCCGGCAAGCACATGGCCTGGCTCACACGCCTCGCGGGTCTCGAGAGCATCAAGCAACTCGCGCCGGGGGAAGCCGCACCGGAGTCGGCCACAGCGCTGCTCGGCGAACTTTCGCTGCTGGTGCCGATGGCCGGGCTCATCGATCCGAAGGCCGAGATCGAACGCCTGACGAAGCGCATCGCGAAGAACGATTCCGACCTCGGCAAGCTCAGGGGGAAACTCGGCAACGAGAACTTCGTGCGCAATGCGCCGCCGGACGTGGTGGCGGCCGACCGTGCGCGGGTGGCCGAGCTCGAGGCGCAGAACGCCAGTCTCGCCGCCCAGCTCGAGCGCGTGCGGCGCATGGGCGGCGGCTGAGCGTCTGTCGCGACGGCGGTGCGGGCAGAAGGTCCTGACAACCCCGGCCTGACACCACTTTTCGGGGACCGGCTATAGTCGCGCGGTGAGTACTTCCGCTATCGATTCTGCCCTGGCTGCCCTGGATCGCGTGATCCTCGGCAAACCCGACGCTGTCCGCCTCGCGCTCGCCTGCCTGCTGGCCCGCGGCCACCTGCTCATCGAGGACGTGCCCGGCGTCGGCAAGACCACGCTGGCGCATGCGCTGGCGCAGGTGCTGGGACTGGCCTGGCAACGCGTGCAATTCACCAGCGACCTGCTGCCGGCCGACATCATCGGCGTCTCCGTGTTCGACGCGACGACCGGCAATTTCACCTTCCGCAAGGGGCCGATGTTCACCCAGCTGCTGCTGGCCGACGAAGTGAACCGTGCCAGTCCCAAGACGCAGAGCGCGCTGCTCGAGGCCATGGAAGAACGCCAGGTCAGCGTCGACGTGACCACCTACCGGCTGCCGGATCCGTTCTTCGTGGTGGCCACGCAGAATCCCTTCGAGCAGTTAGGCACCTTCCGCCTGCCCGAGTCGCAGCTCGACCGCTTCCTGATGCGCATCTCGCTGGGATACCCCGACGCCGTGCACGAGCGCGCGCTGCTGGCCGAGGGCGACCGGCGCGACCTGCTGGCCGGCATGCCGCCGTCGCTCAATCCCGAGGCGGTGCGCGACCTGCAGGCCGCGGCGCAGCGCGTGCACGTGTCGCCGGCGCTGCTCGAATACATCCAGTCGTTGCTGGCCAGCACGCGGCGCCGCAGTGACATCCAGATCGGCCTCTCGCCGCGCGCCGGCCAGGGCCTGACGCGCGCGGCGCGTGCCTGGGCCATGATCGCCGGGCGCGACATGGTGCTGCCCGAAGACGTGCAGGCCGTGTTCGCGGCCGTGGCCTCGCACCGCCTCGACAGCGCCGGCGTCACCACCGCCGCCGACCACGCGGCCTTCATCGCCGACATCGCGCGCGGCGTGCCAGTGCCCGTCTAGCCAGGCGATGAGTGCGACGGCGCAAACGGCGGCAGGCGGCCTGGGCTTGCGCCTGCGCCGCCGCGTCGCCGCCTGGGCCAGGAAGCGCCAGGGCGAGGACCACCTGCCGTTCGCATTGAGCTCGCGGCGCGTCTACATCCTGCCGACCCGCGGCGGCGTGGCCTTCGCGGCGCTGCTGCTGGTGATGCTGCTCGCCGGGCTCAACTATTCGAACAGCATGGCCATGCTGATCACCTTCCTGCTGGCCGGCTTCGGGCTCATCGCCATGCACCTGTGCCATCGCAATCTCGTGGGCATCGTGGTGCGCGGCATCGGCTCGGTGGATGCCTTCGCCGGCGAGCACGCGCGCCTGTTCGTGACGCTGGAGAACGCCGCCGATTCCACGCGCGTCGGGCTGGAATGCGCCACCGACGATTCCGAGCGGGTGCAGGTCGACGTGCCGCCCGACGCCACGGCGCGCGCCGACATTGCCATCGAGCTGCCGCATCGCGGCCGCTTTCCCATCGACCGGATCCGGATCTCCACGGCATTTCCCTTCGGCCTGTTCCGCGCCTGGACCTGGGTGCACACGCCCATGTCGGTAATCGGCTGGCCGGTGCCGCGTGGCCGGCGTGAACCCCCTCCCGAGGCCGCCAGCGGCGGCAATGCGCCCTCGGTGGTGCGCGGCGGCGACGAAGAATGGGCCGGCCTGCGCGAATTCCGCGACGGCGATTCTCCCCGCCAGGTGGCCTGGGCCACCTATGCGCGCGGCCGCGGCCTCATGGTCAAGACCTACGAATCCCCGGCCGCCCATCACCGCATGTTCGACTTCGCACGCGTGCCGGGCCGCGACGTGGAACAGCGCCTCGAGCAGATGTCGGCCTGGATCGTGGCCGCGCACGCGCGCGGCGAGCGTTATGGATTGCGCATCGACGGGCGCGAACTGCCGCCCGACTGTGGCAACGAACACCGAGCGCGCTGCCTCAAGGCGCTGGCGCTGCACGGCAGCGGTGAACCATGGTGAACACGCACGCCCGCGGCGTCATCGCGGCGGTGCTGGTGTTCGCCGCCAGCCTGCTGCTGGTCGTGTCCAGCGCGCCGCTGTGGTGCATCCTGCTGGCGCTGGCCTGCTGCGGCTGGCGGCTGCTGACCGTTACCGGCCGCGTCGCGCGTCCCAGGCCGCGCCGCGGACTGCGATTCGCCCTCGGCGCCATCACCGCGTTGCTGGTCATCGCGGTGGCCGCGAGTTTCCGCACGCTCAATGGCCTCGCGGCCGGCACCGCGCTGCTGGTGGTCATGGGCGCGCTCAAGGTGCTCGAGGCACGCTCGCGCCGCGACGATGCCATCGTGGTCGGCGTCGCGCTGTTCCTGCTGCTGGCGGCGTCGCTGGGCGGACAGGCGCTGTGGCGCACGCCGCTCTATCTACTCGTGATCTGCGGCGCCTGCACGGCGTTCGCCCTCATCGCCCATCCCGGCGGAGCGCTGACGACGCGCGCGGCGCTGCGGCTGTCAGCCCGGGCGCTGGTCATGGCCATCCCGCTCGCCGTGGCGTGTTTCCTGTTCTTCCCGCGCGTCGCAGGGCAGTTCTGGACCCTGCAACAGGCTGGCGCGGCGACCACCGGACTGACCGACGAGATGTCACCGGGCAGCATCAGCGAGCTCGCCACCGAATACGATCCGGCCTTCCGCGTGCGTTTCGAGGGCACGCCGCCGCTGCGCGCCGCGTTGTACTGGCGCGGCCCGGTGCTCAATGCCTTCGACGGTTTCACCTGGCGCCGCACGGGCTCGTGGGTCTACCGCGCGGCGCCTCTCGACATGCTGGGCGAGCCGGTGCGATACCGCGTGACGCTCGAACCCACCAACCAGCGCTGGATGTTCGCGCTGGACACCGTGGACGAGAGCCCGCGCCGCGGGGTGTTCATGTCGCACGACCGGCAGCTCACCGCGGCCGAGCCCATCACCAGCGTCACCAGTTACGACGCCGTGTCCCACCTGCAGACGCGCGCCGCGGGCCCGATGACCGCGCTCGGGCGCGACTTCGAGACCCGGCTGCCCGAGGACCGCAATCCCCGCGCGCTGGAGCTCGCGCGCGAAATGCGCGCGCGCGTGGGCAGCGATGCGGAATACGCGCGTGCCGTGCTCGACTGGTTCCGAGACAACGGACTCGAGTACACGCTCGAACCCGGCACCACCAGCATCGACTCGGTCGACACCACGCTGTTCGACAGCAAGCGCGGCTTCTGCGGGCATTTCGCCTCCGCCTACGCCACGCTGATGCGCGCCGCCGGCGTGCCGGCGCGCGTGGTCACGGGCTACCTCGGCGGTGAATGGAACCCGGCGGGTGGTTACTACATCGTGCGGCAGTCCGAGGCCCATGCATGGACCGAGGTATGGCTCGACGGCCAGGGCTGGATGCGCGTGGATCCCACCGCCGTGGTGGCGCCCGAGCGCCTGCAGCGCGGTGTCTACGACATGCTGTCGAGTTCGCTGCCGGCGACGTCCACCTACCTGCACAACACCAGGTGGCTCAACCGCCTCTCGCTGCTGTGGGACGGCGTGAACCAGTGGTGGCAGGAGCGCGTGGTGGAATTCAACCTGCGCGCGCAGTTCGACCTGCTGCGCGACCTCGGCATCGAATCGCCGCGCTGGGAACACCTGGGTTGGGCCTTCGCGCTCGGCATGACGGCATGGATCGCCTGGGTGGCGCTCACGCTGCGCCGGGGCGTGGCGCGCGTGAAGCCCGATCGCATCGGCCGCGCCTGGCTGCGCGCCACGCGCAAGCTGGCGCGCGTGGCGCCACCGCGCGCCGCCAGCGAAGGACCGTTCGACTACGCCGACCGGATCGCCGCGGCCCGGCCGGATCTCGCCGCACCCGTGAAGGCGCTGGCGGCGCAATACGCGCGCCTGCGCTTCGGCCCGGCGGCCAATGCCGGCGATGTCGCGTCACTGGAACGCGACGTCAGGCGGCTGGCGGTTTGAAAATGAAAATGGGGACATTCCTCGTTTCCTAGCAAACGGGGACAGGGTCATCTCCCCGATGCAGGCACCCGCGCCAGCAGTACGCCACCGACGATGAACAGCGCGAGCAGCGAAAGAATGGATGTTCGCGTGTCGCCGGTAAAGTAAGTGACGACCGCCATGAGCATCGGGCCGAAAAAGGTTGCGAACTTCCCGAGCATGTTGAAAAAGCCGAAGAACTCGGCGGATTTTCCCTCGGGGACGAGCCGGCCGAACATCGATCGCGAAAGGCTCTGCACGCCGCCCTGCACCAGGCCCACGGCTACCGCCAGCATGAAAAACTCGGTGGCCGAGTTCATGAAGTAGGCGTAAGTCGTGATCCCGATGTAGACGCCGATGCCGATCAGCACTCCGGTCCGGGCACCGATGCGGTCGCCGAGCCAGCCAAAAAGTATTGCCGAAGGAAAACCGACGAACTGCGTGATCAGCAGCGCCGTGATGAGCTTGTCCGCCTCGAAGCCCAGTGTCATGCCGTAATCGACGGCCATCTTGATGATCGTGTTGACGCCGTCGATGTAGAACCAGTAGGCAACCAGGAATATGACCATGGCGCGGTACTGGCGCAGGTGCGTGAGCGTGTTCTGCAGCTCGATCAAGCCCTGCCGGATGCTCTCCCCGGCGGGCAAGCGCGTTCCGGATTGCGACTTGACGTAGCGCATCAGCGGCAGCGTGAACAACAGCCACCAGACCGCCACCGTGACAAATGACAGGAGCACACCCTGCGCCGGGCTGCTCAATCCGAACCACGCCGGCTCGAGGAACATCATCACGTTGACCAGGAACAGCAGTCCACCGCCGAGGTAGCCCAGCGAGTATCCCAGCGCGGAAACCCGGTCCAGTTCGTCGGGAGCGGCCACGTCGAGGAGCAACGAGTCGTTGAACACCACACCGCCGTTGAAGCCCATCGTTGCCAGCACGAACAGGGTAGCCGCCAACAGCCAGTTACCCTGGCTCACCAGGTACAGCGCGGCGGTCGACAGACACCCCAGGAGAGTGAACATGAAGAGGAACCGCTTGCGGCGGCCACTTCGATCGGCAATGGCGCCGAGGATTGGCGCGAGGATGGCCAAGGCCAGTCCCGCGATGGCGTTGGCAATCTCCAGGCGTAGCGAGGTGCCAGCCGGCGGAACGTCCGTACTCCAGTAAGCCTGGAAGAACAACGGAAAGAAACCAGCCATGACAGTCGTTGCAAACGCCGAATTCGCCCAGTCGTACAAGGCCCAGGCAATGACGGGGCGATTCTTGAGCAGGTTCGGCACGGGACGAAGGCTACGCGGCCAGGATGTCCGAGTCACTATGAATCAGGCCCGTCCCCGTTTGCTAGGAAACGAGGAATGTCCCCATTTCCCATGCCGCAGCTACATCTGGTGTTCGCGCGTGTCCCGGAACTTGATCTTCGGCCAGCGTTCGATGGTGAGCTCGAGGTTGACTCGCGACGGCGCCAGATAGACCAGTGCGCCCGAATGGTCGATGGCCAGGTGGTCGAAGGCCTTGGTGCGGAATTCCTCGAGGTGCTTCTCGTCGTCGCAGTAGATCCAGCGCGCGGTGTGCACGTTGACGGTGTCGAACACCGCGGCGACGGCGTATTCGTCCTGCAGGCGGAACGCCACCACTTCGAACTGCAGCTGCCCGACCGCGCCGAGGATCATGTCGTTGTTGCGCAGCGGCTTGAAGAGCTGCGTGGCGCCTTCCTCGCACAGCTGGCCCAGGCCCTTCGACAGCGCCTTCATCTTGAGCGGATCCTTGAGCACCGCGCGCCGGAACATCTCGGGCGCGAAGTTGGGAATGCCCGTGAAGGTGAGCGTCTCGCCCTCGGTGAAGGTGTCGCCGATGTTGATGGTGCCGTGGTTGTGCAAGCCGATGATATCGCCTGCATAGGCCTCGTCGGCGGACTGGCGATCCGAGGCCATGAAGGTCAGCGCATCTGAGATGCGCATCTCTTTGTCCTGGCGCACGTGGTACATGCGCATGCCGCGCGTGTACTTGCCCGAGCACAGGCGCATGAAGGCGATGCGGTCGCGGTGTTGCGGGTCCATGTTGGCCTGGATCTTGAACACGAAGCCGGTGAGTTTTTCCTCGCTCGACTCCACGGTCCGCTGCACGGTCTCGCGCGGCAGCGGCGCCGGCGCATGCTGCGCGAAATGCGCCAGCAGCTCTTCCACCCCGAAGTTGGAAATGGCGGAACCGAAGAACACCGGCGTCTGCCTGCCGGCGAGGTAGTCGGCGACGTCGAACCCGGCCGTGCCGCCGCGCACCAGCTCGATCTCGTCGTCGAAATGCGCCGCGCGGCCGCCCAGGAACTCGCGCCCTTCGGTGCTGTGCAATCCCTGGATCACGCGGTTCTCGCCGCGTTCGCCGCGGCCGGCGGCCTCGTACACGTAGATCCGGTCCTCGAGCAGGTGGTAGATGCCGGCGAGGTCGCGTCCCATGCCGATGGGCCAGGTCACGGGCGCTGTGCGGATCTTGAGCACGCTCTCCACTTCATCGAGCAGCTCGATGGGCGGCCGCCCCTCGCGGTCGAGCTTGTTGATGAAGGTCATGATGGGAGTGTCTCTCAATCGACAGACCTCCATTAACTTGATAGTTCGCTCTTCAACACCCTTCGCGCAGTCGATGACCATGAGCGCGCTATCTACCGCGGTCAGCGTGCGATAGGTGTCTTCGGAGAAGTCCTCGTGGCCGGGCGTGTCGAGCAGGTTGACGATGCGGTCGCGGAACGGGAACTGCATCACCGAGGAGGTGATGGAGATACCGCGCTGCTTCTCGAGCGCCATCCAGTCGGAGGTGGCGTGGCGCGCGGCCTTGCGTCCCTTGACCGTGCCGGCCAGCTGGATGGCGCCGCCGAACAGCAGCAGCTTCTCCGTGAGCGTGGTCTTGCCCGCGTCGGGGTGCGAAATGATGGCAAACGTGCGCCGCCGCGCCGTCTCCTGCCCGGTCGAAGTCATCTAAATTGCTCAGCTGTCAGGGGTTTTTGCCGGGGGCGGTGAGTTCGCGCTTGAGCACGATGGCGTCTTCGCGCCCGTCGGGGGCCTGATAATACCCGCGGCGAATGCCGATTTGTTCGAATCCCAGGTGCTGGTACAGACGGATGGCCGAAAGATTGCTCGGCCGCACCTCGAGGAAGGCCTCGGCCACACCCGCCGCGGCGGCGCGCTCCAGCAGGTGCTCGAGCAGCCGGCGGCCGAAGCCCACGCTGCGGAACTGCTCGCGCACGCAGACGTTGAGGATATGGGCCTCGCCCGCGCCCAGGCTCATGACACCGTAGCCGATGATCTGCCCGGCGAGATCCAGCGCACGGCAGGTGTAACCCACGCGCAGGCAGTCGCGGAAGATGTTCTCGCTCCAGGGAAAGGCGTAACTCTGCTGCTCGATGGACGCCACCTCGGGCAGGTCGATTTCCATCAGCGGCCGGATCTGCACTTCCGGCATCGCGCGCAGGTCGTCGCGTGCCGCGGCCATTAGTTAGCCCCGGCGACGCGCTGGCAGGTGGCGCGCGCGAACTTGAGGTCGTCCCAGGCCTTGCGCTTGTCGGCCGGCGTCCTGAGCAGGTAGGCCGGGTGGTAGGTGACGACCATCGGCGTGTTGGCCTCGCCGAAGTGATGCAGCTTGCCGCGCAGCCGCGAAAGCGGCACGTCGGTGGCCAGCAGCGTCTGGGCCGCGATGCGCCCGACCACGAGGATGATCTTCGGCTGGAGCAGCGCGATCTGCGCCGACAGGAACGGCAGGCAGCGCGACACCTCTTCGGGCTTGGGGTCGCGATTGCCCGGCGGACGGCACTTGAGGATGTTGGCGATGAACACGGTCTCGCGCGGCAGCCCGATGGCCAGCAACATGGCGTTGAGCAATTGACCGGCCCGGCCCACGAAGGGTTCACCCTGGCGGTCCTCCTCGGCTCCCGGCGCCTCGCCGATGACCAGCCAGTCCGCGCGCGTATTGCCCACGCCGAACACGGTCTGCGTGCGCGTCTTGCACAGGTCGCAGGCGGTACAGGCGGCCACGCGTTCGCGCAGCTCATCCCAGTCGCTGATCGGGCCCAGCGGGAGAGGTGCAGGGGCCGGCGCGGATGCCGGCTCGCGGGCCACCACCGGCGACACGGGCAATGCCCGTTCGCGCGCAGGGTCGCCGGCTGGAACCTCGGGCAGCACGGCAGGTTCCGCCGAACCCTGCCGCAACACCCAGCGATCTATGCCGAGCGCGTCGAGATAGGCATTACGCGTCGGTCCGGGCTGCATGGGCTCACGAAGCTCCCGCCGTACGCGGCCGGCGGATCTTGCGCACCAGCCAGTGCACCGGGCCGTACGTCGCGTAGGACACGAACATGGCAAACAACATGGTCGGCGGATCGATGCGGATCATGATCAGCATCGGCA
>DASUGK010000089.1:0-3115 GCA_036274075.1 Steroidobacteraceae bacterium
GTGCAACCCGGTACCACCTCTTCGTACCACCTTCCATTGACCGCCGGCAAGAACGTCGGCGGCGCAACGCGCCAGGCAATAACGCCTGCGCAAGGAGTTAGAAAATGCGATTCAAGATCCAGACCCTCAACAACATCTCCATCAAGGGGCTCGAGCGCCTGCCGCGCGAGCGCTTCGAAGTGGCCTCCGACATCAACAACCCGGACGCCATCCTCGTGCGCTCGGCCGACATGCACAAACTGGCGCTGCCCGACAGCCTGCGCGCCGTGGGCCGTGCCGGCGCCGGCACCAACAACATCCCGGTCGAGGCGCTCTCGAAGAAAGGTGTCCCCGTCTTCAACGCCCCCGGCGCCAATGCCAACGCCGTGAAGGAGCTGGTGCTGGCCGGCATGTTCCTGGCCGCGCGCAACATCACGCAGGCCTGGTCCTTTGCCAAGGCGCAGAGCGGTGACGACCACGCCATCGACGTGGCGGTGGAGAAGGGCAAGAAGAACTTCGTCGGCTTCGAACTACCCGGCCGCACGCTGGGCGTCATTGGCCTCGGCGCCATCGGCGTCGAAGTGGCGAATTCCGCCCTGGGCCTCGGCATGAAAGTGCTGGGCTACGACCCGCAGATCACCGTGCAACGCGCCTGGCAGCTGTCGTCCAACGTCGAGCAGGCCCTGTCGCTGGACGACCTGTTCGTGCGTTCGGACGTCATCACCGTGCACGTGCCGCTCACGCCCGAGACCCGCGGCCTGGTCAACGAGGCGCGCCTCAAGCTCATGCGCAAGAACGGCGTGATCCTCAACTTCGCGCGCGCGCCCATCGTGGACGAAAAGGCCATCGTCGCCGCGCTGGACGACGGCCGCCTGCAGGGCTACGTCTGCGACTTCCCGACCAATGGCACCAAGGACCATCCGAAGATCGTCACGCTGCCGCACCTCGGCGCTTCCACCAACGAGGCCGAGGACAACTGCGCCGTCATGGTGGCCGAAACCGTCAAGGACTACCTCGAGAACGGCAACATCAAGAACAGCGTGAACTTCCCCGAAGTGGTGCTGCCGCGCGCGCCCAGGACCACGCGCATCTGCATCGCCAACAGCAACGTGCCTAACATGGTCGGCCAGATCTCGACGCTGCTGGCCGGCGCCTCGCTCAACATCGCCGAGCTGCTCAACAAGTCCAAGGGCGAGTACGCCTATACGCTCATCGACACCGATGGCGCGGTGGATGCCGCGGTGCTGGACAAGATCCGCGCGATCTCGGGCGTGCTGGCCGCGCGGGTGATATAACTGCTCGCGCATGGCAAAGCGCGGTACCCGGAAGAAGACCTCCACGAAGGCGGCGGCCACCCCGGCCGCCGCTCCCGTGACACCCATCGAAAACCTGCGGGCGCAGATCGACAGCGTCGACGCCCGCATCCACGAGCTGCTCAATGAGCGCGCCCGCCTGGCGCGCCAGGTGGGCGTCTCCAAGCACGCCGACGGCCACACGGTCGATTTCTACCGCCCAGAGCGCGAAGCGCAGGTGCTGCGCATGGCGCGCGAGCGTAACAAGGGGCCGCTGCGCACCGAGGAAATCCTCCGGCTGTTCCGCGAGATCATGTCCGCCTGCCTGGCGCAGGAGGAACCGCTCAAGGTGGGTTACCTCGGCCCCGAGGGCACGTTTTCCCAGACCGCGACGCTCAAGCATTTCGGCCACTCGGTGCGCGCGCTGTCGCTGGCTTCGGTGGATGAAGTCTTCCACGAGGTCGAAGCCGGCCTGGCGGATTTCGGCGTGGTGCCGGTGGAGAATTCCACCGAGGGCTCGGTCAACCACACGCTCGACCAGTTGTTAGGCTCGCCGCTCAGGATCTGCGGCGAAGTGGAGCTGCGCATCCACCAGTTCCTCATGGGCGGCATGGACCGCCTCGACCGCATCAAGCGCATCTGCAGCCACCCGCAGTCGCTCGCGCAATGCCGCGGCTGGCTCGACGAGCACCTGCCCGACGTGCCGCGCATCCCGGTGACCAGCAATGCCGAAGGCGCGCGCCGCGCGCGCGACGAGGAGGGCACGGCCGCGATTGCCGGTGAGACCGCCGCCGACGTTTACGGGCTCAAGACGCTGGCCACGGAAATCGAGGACCGCAGCGACAACACCACGCGGTTTTTTGTAGTGGGACGGAAGGTCTTCAAGCCTTCCGGAGACGATCGCACCACCATCCTGTGCTCGGCGCTGCACACGGACTCACCCGGCGCCTTGTTCCGCCTGCTCGAGCCGCTGGCCAGGCACAAGATCAGCCTGACGCGCATCGAGTCGCGGCCCTCGCATCGCAAGAAGTGGGACTACGTGTTCTTCTTCGACATCGATGGCCACGCCGACGAGCCGCACGTGGCCAAGGCGCTGGCGGCGCTCAAGAAGCGCGCGTCGCTTTTCCGCGTGCTGGGCTCCTACCCCCGCGCGGTTTCATGAAATGGGGACATTCCTCATTTCCAAGCAAACGGGGACGCACCTGAAGCAGGTGTGTCCCCGTCTGCCCCTTCGGGGGAAATGAGGAATGTCCCCATTTCATGAAACCCCCGGCAGCCTGGCCGTCGACAACGTCCGCTCGCTCGCGCCCTACGTGCCCGGCAAACCCATCGAGGAACTCGAGCGCGAGCTCGGCATCAGCAACATCATCAAGCTGGCCTCGAACGAGAATCCATTCGGGCCGAGCCCGGTGGCCATCGCCGCCATGCAGCGCGCGATCGCCGATACCTGGCTGTATCCCGATGGCAGCGGGCACGTGCTCAAGCAGAAACTGGCCGCGAAGCTGGGCGTGGGCACGGACCAGATCACGCTGGGCAATGGCTCGAACGATGCGCTGGTGCTCCTGGCCGAGGCATTCCTGAAACCGGGCCTCGAGGCCGTGTACTCGCAGTACGCCTTCGCCGTGTATCCCATCGCCGTGCAGGCGACGGGCGCCACGGGCATCGCAGTGCCGGCGCTGCCGTCGACCTCGAACATGCCACTCGGCCATGACCTCGCCGCCATGGCGCGCGCCATCACCGAGCGCACGCGCGTGGTGTTCATCGCCAACCCTAACAACCCCACCGGCACCTGGGTGGACGCAAAGGCGCTCGAAGCCTTCGTTGCCGCCGTGCCGCCGCACGTG
>DASUGK010000090.1:0-5742 GCA_036274075.1 Steroidobacteraceae bacterium
GGCATCGACACCGAGGAAGTGCTGCTGGCCGCGGGCAGCAAGTGGAACTTCCTGCCGTTCCGTCCCGGCCTGGTCGGCGGACACTGCATCGGCGTGGATCCTTACTACCTGACGCACAAGGCGCAGGAAATCGGCTTCCACCCGGAGATGATCCTCGCGGGCCGCCGGCTCAACGACAGCATGGCTAACTACGTGGCCGGGCAGGTGGTCAAGCTCATGGCCGGCAAGAAGATCCTGGCCAAGGGCTCGAAGGTGCTGGTGCTCGGGCTCACGTTCAAGGAGAACTGCCCCGACCTGCGCAACTCCAAGGTAGCCGACGTCGTGCGCGAGCTGCGGAACTATGGCGCGGACGTGGACGTATTCGATCCCTGGATCGACCCCGACGAGGCCGAGCACGAATATGGCATCCGTCCTATTAAGCGACTGCGAGATGGCGTGTACGATGCGGCCGTGCTGGCCGTGGCGCACAAGCAGTTCCGGGAGATGGGCATCGCCAGCGTGCGCAAGGCCTGCAAGAAATCGCACGTCGTGTATGACATCAAATACCTGTTCAGCGCCGACCACGTCGATGGACGGCTTTAAGGAAGACACTTGAAGATCCTGCTCACCGGCGCCGCCGGGTTCATCGGTTTCCACACCGCGCGCAAGCTTTTGGAGCGAGGCGACGAGGTGGTCGGGCTCGACAACCTCAACGATTACTACGACCCGACGCTCAAGCGCGCGCGGCTCGCCATCCTGGAGCGCGAGGCGAAATTCCGCTTCGTGAAGATGGACCTGGCCGACAAGGGCGGCATGAAGGCGCTGTTCGCGCGCGAGAAATTCCCGCGCGTGATCCACCTCGCGGCCCAGGCCGGCGTGCGTTATTCGCTCGAGAACCCGCACGCCTATATCGACAGCAATGTCACCGGCACGCTCAACGTGCTCGAGGGCTGCCGGCACAACGGCGTCGAACACCTGGTGTTCGCGTCCACGAGCTCGGTGTACGGGCTCAACACCAACATGCCGTTCACCCCGCACCGCGGCGTGGACCATCCGCTGTCGTTGTACGCCAGCACCAAGCGGGCCAACGAGCTCATGGCGCACAACTACGCGGCGCTGTTCAAACTACCCGTGACCGGGCTGCGGTTCTTCACGGTGTACGGTCCCTGGGGCCGGCCCGACATGGCGCTGTTCCTGTTCACCAAGAACATCCTCGAGGGCAAGCCCATCGACGTGTTCAACCACGGGCACCACAAGCGCGACTTCACCTTCGTCGCCGACATCGCCGAAGGCGTGGTGCGCGCCTGCGATCGCATCGCGACACCGAACGCCGAGTGGTCCGGCGACCAGCCGGACCCGGCCACCAGCAGCGCGCCCTACCGCATCTACAACATCGGCAACAACTCTCCCACCGACCTCATCCGCTACATCGAGGTGCTGGAGGATTGCCTGGGCAAGAAGGCCGTCAAGAATATGCTGCCGCTGCAGGCCGGCGACGTTCCCGACACCTTCGCCGACGTCGACGACCTGGTGCGCGACGTGGGCTACAAGCCCGCGACGCCGGTCGAAGTGGGCATCCGCCAGTTCGTCGACTGGTACCTCGAGTACTACCGCACGAGTGCACCGCAGCCAACGCGCGTGACCAACCTGGGCTGACGATGAGGTAGAGTGCGCGGACCGTGAAAGTCCCGCTGCTCGACCTCAAGCCCCAGTACCGCGCCCTCAAGGCGGAGCTCGACGCCGCCATCCTGCGCGTCAGCGAATCGCAGTACTTCATCCTCGGTCCCGAAGTGAAGAAGCTGGAAGCCGCGTGCGCGGCGTATTCCGGCTGCAAGTTCGGCATCGGGCTGTCGTCGGGCACGGATGCGCTGCTCATCGCGCTCATGGCGCTCGACATCGGCGCCGGCGACGAAGTCATCACCAGCCCGTACACGTTCTTCGCCACCGCAGGAACGATCGCGCGCACCGGCGCGCGTCCAGTATTTGTCGACATCGAGCCCGGCGACTTCAACATCTCGCCCAAGGCCATCGAGCGCGCCATCA
Organism: Steroidobacteraceae bacterium; assembly: GCA_036274075.1. Lineage (GTDB taxonomy): Bacteria > Pseudomonadota > Gammaproteobacteria > Steroidobacterales > Steroidobacteraceae > CADEED01. Next base: position 2,023 of record DASUGK010000090.1, read on the forward strand.
CGCCGCGCACGCGCGCCATCATCCCGGTGCATCTCTACGGCCAGATGGCCGACATGGACCCGATCATGGCGATCGCGCGCCATCATGACCTGTACGTGATCGAAGACGCGGCGCAGGCGATCGGCTCGGCCGATGCGGCCGGGCGGCGCGCCTGTTCGATCGGCCATATCGGCTGCCTGTCGTTCTTCCCGACCAAAAACCTCGGCGCCTTCGGCGACGCGGGCGCCTGCGTCACCAACGACGAGAAACTGGCCGCGAAGATGATGAAGCTGCGCGTGCACGGCATGGAGCCGAAGTACTACCACGAGCTCATCGGCGGGAATTTCCGGCTGGATGAAATCCAGGCCGCCGTGCTCAACGTGAAGCTGCCGCACCTCGATTCCTGGAGCGCCGCGCGCCAGCGCAACGCGGCCTTCTACGACGCGGCCTTCGCGCGCGCCGGCCTGGCGCCCAAAGTGACTACGCCGCCGCCGGCGCCGCGGGGTTCGCGCCACATCTACAACCAGTACTGCATCCGGGCCGAGCGCCGCGACGAGCTGCGCGCGCACCTGGCGGCCCAGGGCGTGGGCGTCGAGATCTACTACCCGCTGCCGCTCCACATGCAGCAATGCTTTGCCTACCTCGGGCACAAGCCCGAGGACTTCCCGGAGTCGCTGCGGGCCTCGCGCGAGTCGCTGGCCCTGCCCATCTACCCGGAGCTCACCGAGGCTCAGCTGCAATACGTGGTCGATTCGATACGGGGCTTCTGCAAGGCCTGAGGCTTGCATCCATATCCCCGTAAATGTAACGTCTGGCGTTAGATTTACGGGGATCCGGACATGCTTAGCCGTCGCCTGCGGCCCATCATCGAAGCTGCACTCGAACAATTGCCGGGTGTCGTGCTGCTGGGGCCACGCCAGGTCGGCAAGACCACACTTGCGAAGTCCATCGCCGCGCGCCGGGGCAGGACAGGTGCCGTCTATCTCGATCTCGAGCGGCCTCTCGACGTCCGCCGGCTGCGTGATGCCGATGCATTCCTACGGGCGCAGGCGGACAAGCTCATAGTCATCGACGAAATTCATCGCGCCCCGGACCTGTTCCCCGTCTTGCGCGGAGTCATCGATGAATCGCGCCGTGCCGGGAGCCGGACGAGCCGGTACCTGCTGCTCGGCTCGGCGGCGATCGAATTGATGCGCCAGGCATCCGAGTCACTCGCGGGCCGCGTGGTTTACCACGAGCTGACACCGATTCAAGTGCTCGAATACCCGGCGCAGGCGGGCAGCGTCGAGCAGCTCTGGCTGCGGGGCGGCTTCCCGGACAGCCTGCTGGCCGCTGACAACGCTGCCAGTCTTGGCTGGCGACGCGCATTCATACGCAGCTACCTCGAGCGCGACGTGCCGATGTTCGCGCCGCGCATGCCCGCTGAAACCATCCGCCGGCTGTGGACCATGCTTGCCCACGCTCAAGGCTCGCAGCTCAACCAGGCGCGGCTGGCGTCGAGTCTCGCCGTCTCGTCGCCGGCCGTGGCGCGGTACCTGGACCTGCTCGTGGACTTGTTGCTGGTGCGCCGGCTGCAACCTTGGAGCGGCAATGTCGGTAAGCGGCTGGTGCGGGCTCCAAAGATCTACATCCGCGACAGCGGGATTGTGCACGCCTTGCTCGACATCGAGGCGCTCGACGACCTGCTTGGCCATCCGGTCGCCGGCCCGAGCTGGGAAGGGTTTGCCATCGAAAACCTGATCGGTGTTGCCGGTGATCGACGCACGCCATATTTCTATCGCACCGCCGACGGCGCTGAAGTCGACCTGTTGTTCGAGCGAGGAGGCAGGGTGGAAATGGCCATCGAGGTGAAACGCTCCAGCGCGCCGGCGCTCAGTCGCGGATTCCGATCGGCGTGCGAAGTACTGAAACCCGCGCAAGCCTATCTCGTGCACGGCGGGAGCGAATCTTGGGAAGAGCCGGGTGGGGCAGTTGCGATCGGACTGCCGGCGCTGCTGCGCAGGATCTCGAAGAGTGCTACGAGGTGAGTAGTGAGCGGCGAGCGCACCAAGAAAGCCGCGGTTACCCGGGCGTTGGAAGAATTCATTGCGCGGCGTCGCCAGAAGGGCATTCGCGAGTTGTTCGGCAAGCTCGATTGGGATTCCTCATTCGAGTACAAGCGCGAGCGCGATGGTTTCGTGTGACGGCGATTTTGCCCTCGTCGCAGAGGCAGCTCCAATACGTTGTTGATTCGATACGAAGTTTTTACGAGTCCTGACGGATTTCCCCTCGCAAGCCCAGCGGCTTGCGGCTACCATCGCGGGCCTGTTTCTTCCCTGAACCCCGACCCCTGATGGCCCAAGACAAACTGACCGCCGCCTGGCGTGCCCTGAAGGCGCGCGCCGCGGAAACCCGCGCCGTGCCCGTGCGTGCCCTGCGGGATGGTGACCCGGAACGCGGCAGCAAGTTTGCCCGCGAAGCCGTCGGCCTCTACCTCGACTTCTCGCGCCAGCGCATCGATGGCGATGGCCTGCGGCTGCTCACCAGCCTGGCCGACGCCGCCGACCTGCGTTCGCATATCGAGGCCATGTGGGCCGGGGAGGCCATCAACACCACGGAGAACCGCGCGGTGCTGCACACCGCCTTGCGCGTGCCCGGCGTGAGCGCCGACGCACCCGGCGGCGAAGCGATTGCGCGCCAGGTGCTGGAAGAACGCGAGCGCATGCTCGGGTTCGCCACCCGGGTGCGCAATGGCGAGATCGTGGGCTCGGCCGGCAAGTCCTTCGACACGGTCATCAACATCGGCATCGGCGGTTCGGACCTCGGGCCCGCGATGGCGGTGGAGGCGCTGCATCCGCTGACACGCGGCGCGCCCCGCGTGCGCTTCGTGTCCAACGTCGACGGCACCGATCTCGCCAACGCCACCGAGGACGCGGATCCTGCGCGCACCCTGTTCATCGTGGCCTCGAAGACTTTCACCACGCAGGAGACGCTGGCGAACGCGCGCACGGCGCGCGCCTGGTTGGCAGGTTCGCTGGGCGAGGCGGCCGTGCCTTCGCACTTCGCGGCCGTGTCCACCAACGCCAAGGCCATGGACGCCTTCGGCGTGCATCCCGAGTACCGCTTCAACATGTGGGACTGGGTCGGTGGACGATATTCAATGTGGTCGTCGATCGGCGTGTCGCTGGCCATCGCCATCGGCCGCGAAAACTTCCTCGAGTTCCTGGCCGGCGGCCACGCGCTCGACCAGCATTTCCGCAGCGCCCCGTGGGACCGCAACCTGCCCGTGCTCATGGGGTTGTTAGGCGCGTGGAACATCGACCTGCTCGAACTGCCGACGCTCGCGGTGCTGCCCTACGACGGGCGGCTGAAGCGCTTCCCGGCCTACCTGCAGCAGCTCGACATGGAGAGCAACGGCAAGTCCGTGAACCTGGCCGGCGAACCCGCCGCGCACGAGACGGCGCCGGTGATCTGGGGCGAGCCCGGCAACAACGCGCAGCACTCGTTCTTCCAGATGCTGCACCAGGGCACGCCGCGCGCGGCGCTCGATTTCCTGCTGCCGGCGCAGTCGTCTTGTGGAAATCCGGTGCAGGCGGAACTCGCCAAGGCGAACTGCCTCGCGCAGGCAGACGCCTTTGCCTTCGGGTATTCCCTGGAGCAGGCCGTGACCGAATTGGCAGCGCGCAAATTGCCGCCGGAACGCGTCGAACTTCTGGCGCGCCACAAGGTCCATGCGGGCAATCGTCCCGTCAGCATCGTCGC